>CAINXC010000199.1 GCA_903854655.1 uncultured Verrucomicrobiota bacterium
AGCGGGGCCAGGCCGCAGCCTTCGAGGCGGCGGTCGGCGATGAAGTCGATATAGGTTAGAAATTCGTCGATCGCGAGGCCGACCGCGTTCACGGGCAGGCAGTCCCGAATGAACTCCTTCTCCAGCGTGATGGCCTCAACCATGAGGGAGCGCAGCTCCTCCTTGAACTCGGTGGTCCAGATCTCGCGGTTCTCCTCGATGAGGTCCATGAAGAGATTGCGGAAGACCTCGATGTGGTTGGACTCGTCGCGGAGGGTGTAGCGGAACATCTGGCCGATGCCGGGGAACTTGTTCTGCCGGTAAAGGCTCAGCACCATGCCAAACAGGCCGTAGAACTGCGTTCCCTCCATGCACTGGCCGAAGACGAAGATGTTCTTGGCCAGGAGGCGCTTGTTCGCCGGATCGGTGAGGTCGAGATCACGGCGAAGCGCGTGGCTGTGGCGGGTCACCCACTCATTCTTCTTCACAATCGTGGGAATCTGCTCGAACATTGCCTCGCACTCATGCGGATTGATGCCCAGGCTGGAAATCATGTACAGCAGGCTGTCGGCGTGAATGTTCTCCTCGTGGGCGTGGCGGCCAAGCACCAGCTTGAGTTCCGGGGCGGTGACCAGTTCGCGCACCACGTGCTGGATGTTGTCGCCGACGATGCCCTCCGCCGCCGAGAAGTAGCCGATGCCCATCATGATGATCCAACGCTCGTTCTGCGTGATTTCGCGCGAGCGCCACTGCTCCACGTCCTTCTGCATCTGGATGTCTTCCGGCTCCCAGTGGTTCGCCTTCATGATTTTGTACAAATCGTACGCCCACTGGTAGCGCAAAGGCAGCAGGTTAAAGGTCATGGTCTTGCGACCGTTGATCACCTTTTTGGCCTTGAACGCCTCCTCGGCCTTGTCCTGGTCGAGAACGAATTCGCGGTTACCAACTTTGTAAACTTTGTCCATAGTGCGTTGCGGGGATGGGAGGCTTTGGGAGCGGTTCTGAATGTGAATAAACGTGAATAAAGTCGCCTGTGAATAACTTGCAGCGGTGGAGAATTCGGGAAATTTCTGGCTTCTCTAGGGCTTGAGGGTCATTGTGGTCGCGACAGCTAGCACCACCACATCTTGGGAGGGGCAATTGATATGCTGCACAAGATGTAGTGTTTCGCCAAGCGGAAAATGTTCGGTTGAACGTAATATTCCGCTTGTCCTTGATGGGACAAAGGCCAGCGCGCGAAAATACTTTTCCAACGGCGAAAGTCGGCAATTGGCAATAAACGGATCTTTATCTTTTAACAAACTTTCCGCCATCGGCGGCAATTCTTGCTGGCTCTAAGGCTGGGGCGTCGAATGGCGAAATTGTGACCTTGAGTGACTGCTCAGCACTTCCCCAGCCCGTGGATAGGGGCAGCAGAGGTATGCACCCCTACATTTGCCTCAGCGCAGCCCATTTATAATCACTGCATCAGCCAAAAGCCGCAGCAAAAGAATCAGCCCAAAGGCGATGCCCAAGGCTCCCACCCCGACAAAAATGACCTCGAAAACCTTGGCCAGGAGCAGGCTCCCCCGCCCCACCCCCACCTCCGCAAGGGTGGCAAACTCCCGCTGCCGCATGCGGAACGAAAGGCCAAAAACCAGCGCCGACACCGCACCCGCCGCCCCGGCGACCAGGACCAGGGCTGCCACCACCACTCCCTCGATGCGGAACAAAGTGCCCAGCAGCCCCTCCAGAACATCCTTTGGGCGGATGATCTGCACCTCCTTGCTCCCCTGGTAGCGGCCCGTCAGGATCGCCTCGGCCTTGCCGTCGTGCGGCAGCACGATCATCGCGTGGATCGGGAAATCCGCCGGGTCGCCGTGGAAGTGGAAGCTGGCGAAATTGGCATCCGTCACCTCATTGAACAGATGCACGGAGGCATTGGCCACCACCTGCCCCTTGTCCTTGCTCAGCACGGCACCGGCATTTTCGGGTTTCACCAGGTCATCATGGCCGTGGCCCAGCCCCTGGATCAGCCAGGCGGTCTTGACGTCCACAAAAACCGCCTCGTCGTCGGCGGTGCCGCTGGCGGCCAGCACGCCGGTGACGCGCATCTTCAATGGGTAAACCCCGGCAATGTCGAACACCTGCTCGGGCGACGAATAGATCGAGCCGCCCGCATGCAACCCCTTCTCCCGTGCCAGCGCCGCACCAATGACACAATCTCCCAGCCGGGTGATCATGCGCCCGTCCGCCACCCTTAGATGGCGGAAATCAAAGTATTCCAGCTCCGTCCCAACGATGGGGGCGCCCTGCGCACGAAAATGCAGGTGCAGCGGAATCGCTTCCGCCAGACCGCTGTCGCGCACGGAGTCGCAGGCGCTGTAATGCAATGCCTCGCGGGCACCTTTGCGGAAGTGCAGGGCATCCAGCATCAAGTCCGTCTCACTGCCACGAGGACCCGCCACCAACGGCGTGGATTCGGCGCGGGCGCGCAACTGATGCTCCGCAGTTTGCACCAGCAGGCGCACGGCCATGGGCAGCGCCAGCACCACACCCAGCGCGCCGGCCAGCAGCAACGACTGCACGCGGTGCCGCGCCACATACTGCCAGGCCAGATGAAAGGGGCCGGCAAGGTTCATTTCGCCAGGTCCTCCAAACTCACCACCCGGTCAAACAACGGCAGCAGCTCCGGGTCGTGGGTCACCATGATCAGGGCGGCGTTGCGGTCGCGGGCATCGCCGAGCATGAGGCGGGCCGCCGTCATCTTGCGCGATGCATCAAGCGAAGCCGTGGGCTCATCCGCCAGCACGAGCGCGGGACCGTGGATGAGCGCGCGCGCAATCGCCACGCGCTGCCGTTCCCCCTGGGACAATTCCGCCGCCGGCTTGGTCCAGTAGCGCCCCACTTCCAGATGATCGGCGAGACCGCGCGCCGTGGCTTCGTGCGCCGCCGTGGCTCCCGCGCCCAGGCGCAGCGGCAGCAGCAGGTTTTCCGCCACCGTCAGGTAATCCATGAGCGCGAAGTCCTGGAAAACCACGCCCATCCGCGCAAGCCGTATTTCCCGCCGCGCTTTCGGCTTCAAGGCCAGCAAATCCTCGCCATCAAACCTCGCGTTGCCGGACTGGGGCTCCAAGATGCCGGCGATGAGCCGCAGCAGGGTTGTCTTCCCCGCGCCGCTGGGTCCCACCAAAGCCATGGTTTCGCCACGGTTCACCGACAAAGAGCGCACCGTCACCGAGGCTTCCCCATCAGGATAGGCGAATCGCAGGTCGGTGATATGGAGACCGGAAGACATGGGAATCAATTGGGGGATGGCACTTTGAAGCAGAGGTTGGAGTCAAGCCTGCCATGAGGGCAATCTCATAAAAACTCGTCATTCGTCACAGCCTTCGCTCCTCCAGGACCTCCATCCCGCGAATTTTCCATTCCCCCGCGACCGGTACCACCGTCAGCCTGGCCTTGTAGCGGTTCACCCGCTGATGCTGGTGCCCCCAGTGGCCAACCGTGCCCAGCGCCGTCCATTCCCCCTCTGCCAGGAACCCTTTGCCTTGGGTCGTCACCTTCTCGACCGTCACGCTCAGGTCATTCACCTTCGCGCGGGTTCCTTCCTGGCCTTCCAAAGTCAGTGCCTGGATGGTCTGCAGGTACAGCGTTCGCAGCAGATCACCGTCAATGCTCCGCGCCAGGCGGTCATAGACGTCGGATTCCTTGCGATAGTCGAAGGCGCGATAGACGTTCTTGAGCAACGGCAGCAGAATTTTCTCGGCCTGCTCAGATGTGGAAATGGGCGCGGCTTTCTTGGCGAAAGGATCTTCCACAAAGACCACCCCCAGGTTGTAGGACATCACCACGCCGATGCCCCACGCAGCAAGGAAGGGCACGAAGCCTCCGGGAAACTTGAAGCGCTTCACTTCCATCCAGATGTAGATTGCAAGGCCGAGCAAAACCCAGATGCTCAGGGCCACCGGCACCGCATAAACATCCGGCACCGGCAGCCCGGGCACTTCAGCCAGAGGTTTGGGCCGCGGCAGATGACCGGCGTCGTTGTTCCAGTGAGCCAAAGGCAGGCTCTTGGTCATTTCCAGATCCTGGGCGCTGTTTCCCACGAAGACGGTCAGCGGCAGCCTGGTGAATGCCCCGTCGAAACCATACCATTGCACATCCAGATGCGAAGGACCACCGCCAATGCCAAACTCCCAGACCACCCCCACCATCAATTCCTTCGGCAGCACGCTTTCATCTGGCGACAGAGGCAGGGTCTTGCCAGGCTCCCCCTTGACGAATGAGACGGCGGCCAGCGCTCCCCCCACCGCCTCGCCATCCGCCGTCACCCGGCACCAGTCCTTGGCGAGAGTGGCCAGGGACTGGCGAATTTGCTCCTGCTCCTCGGCCGTGACAAACTCGTCGGACTTGTGCTCTTTGCCAAGCCTGACCAGCACCGAAGGCAGGTCGAAAAGCACTTCCACCCGCGCATCGAAAGGCTCCAGGTACAAGTAGGCCTGGGCAATGGCTTCAGGGGATGCCTGCTGTGCCCTGCCCTGCATGCTGCACACGCAGACCAGGATGGCCGCCAGCCATCCCAGCCCCGCGCAACGGCTTTTCCAATCGCTCCGCATTACAAGGCCCAGGGTTTCCGCCATTCGCGCTTCAGCATGCTGTTGACCTTGTCATCGGCAGACCTTTCCGTCCCAGGGTTCCACTCCAGTTTGTCATGTCCCAGACGCAGGGCGATGTTGGCCAGGTGCGACACGGTGATGGTGCGGTGAGAGATTTCGATCGGCGCCGCCGTCGGCTTGCCGCTGTAGATGCAGTCGATGAAATTGCGGGTGTGATCCTTGCTCTCGTACAGATGGATCTCTCCGGGCTCGATGACCTGCTTGAACAAGTCCGCAGGATTGCCCGCCAGGCGGTCGCGGTTTACCCAGATCCACTTGCCGTTCTCCCCTTCAAAGAAGATCCCGGTGTGATCGAATTTCTTGCCGGCGGCGGCGTTCCCCTCCACCTCGGGCATGGTCTTCTCGCTGGAATCCGTCACCAGCATCTCCACGCCGTTCGCGTACTCGCATTCGAAGTGGAACTTGGTCGCCGTGTTGTAGAACTCCGTCGGCGCGGGCACTTCGCCCCGGATGTTCTTCATCGCCACCGGTCCGGTGCGCTCCACATCCATGCCCCAGTGGGCGATGTCGATATGATGGGCGCCGAAGTCCGTGATCATGCCGCCGGAGAAATTGTAGTTGTGCCGCCAGTTCAAGGGAAGCAGCGCGGGGCGATACTCAATCTCCGGGGCCGGTCCCAGCCAGAGCTGCCAGTCGAAATCCGGCGGCAGCGGGGCGGGAGCCTGCTGGCTGCCCATCTGGTTCCAGTCCGTGTGCCCTCCGGGCAGGCCCACCCGCACCCGCTTCAATTTGCCGATGCGGCCGTTGCGCACGAACTCACAGGCCATGCGGAACTTCAGGTCCGAGCGCTGCTGGCTGCCCGTCTGCCACGTCACGCCCGATTTGGTTACTGCGTCAACCATGCGGCGGCCTTCGTCGATGGTCAGCGCCAGCGGCTTCTGCCCGTAGATATGCTTGCCCTTGCCTGAGGCGTACATCGCTATGTACGCGTGCCAATGATCCGGCGTGGAGACCTGCACCACATCGAGGTCCTCCTTGTCCAGCATCTCGCGGAAGTCCACATAGGGGGTGCAGACCTTGGAGGGCTTCTTGCCCTCTTTCGAATAGTACCCGTCCACCCGCTCCTTCGCCGCATCGCGACCGCCGGTCTTCTCGCCCTTGTAACCGTAGTGCCCGTATTTTTTCATCGGGTCCGCCACCGCCACCACCTGGATGCGGTCGTCGCTGAGGAAATTGCCGGTCCAGTCCGTAGCAATCGTGCCATAGCCGATGAGCCCCACATTCAAACGTTGCGAAGGCGCCGGTCGCGACCCCAGCCCCAGAGCGGAGGATGGGATGATCGTGGGGAAGCCAAGGGCCGTAGCCGCCGTGGCGATAAACCGACGGCGTGAGGTGGTGGTTGGAGCTGCTTCGTTCATGGTGGGTTCGGGCAAAGCCCCACCCTACAAGATCGCGGAGCAGGAGTACAACAGCGAAAACGCACGCTTTTTCACAGGGTTGCGCCCGCCCGGCATCGTCTCCGGCCGGATCACTTTGCCCCAGGTGGCAGCGTTACCACGCAGAACCAGAAGTCTTGAATCGTCCGCACGACCTTGGTGAAAGCATCAAAATCCACCGGCTTGACGATGTAGCAATTGGCATGGTGTCCGTAGGCCTTGAGAACATCCTCATCCGATTTCGAGGTCGTCAGCACGACCACCGGGATGGTCTTCAAGTTGTCATCCGACTTGATCTCGGCCAGCACTTCCTGGCCGTTCATGCGCGGCATGTTCAAGTCGAGCAGAATCAAGTCCGGGCGGGGTGCGCCGGAGTACTTGCCTCGCTGGTTCAAGAAGTCCATGGCCTCCACTCCGTCATCGGCCACATGCAGGGTGTTGAGCATTTTGGCCCTCAGAAGTCCCTCCCTGGTGATCAAGACATCGGTTGGATTGTCCTCAATCATTAAGATGACAATCGGACGGTTGGCAGTGCTGGCTTTCATCATGGGTTATTTTTGTTCAGGAAGCGTGAAGACAAAGGTGCAGCCACGGCCAAACTCCGACTCGACCCAGATTCTCCCGCCATGGCGCTCCGCCACCTTTTTGCAAATCGCGAGGCCGATGCCGGTGCCCTGATAGGCTTTGCGGGTGTGCAAACGCTGAAAAACCTGGAACACGCGCTCGAAATACCGGGGCTCCATGCCAATGCCATTGTCGCTCACTGAGCAATGCCATTCGCCGCTCTTGAGCACCGCGCCAATGTGTATTTTGGGAGAACATTCACCGCAGAACTTGATGGCGTTGCTGATCAGGTTCTGAAACAGCTGCGTCAGCTGGGTGGAATCGCCGTTCACCATGGGCAACGAATTCTGGGTCACACCCGCGCCGCTCTCCTCAATGGCAACCCTGAGATTGGCCAGCGAATCGCGCAGCACCATCTCGCAATCCACCGGTGAGAACGCTTTTGCGTGGGTGCTGATTTTTGAATAAGCCAGCAGATCGCTGATGAGCGTTTGCATTCGCTTGGTGCCGTCCACCGCGTGAGTGACGAACTCCTCGGCCCTGGCATCGAGCCGGCCTTGGTAGTGCTGCCGGAGAAGTTGCACGCAGCTGGCCACCGCGCGAAGCGGCTCCTGCAGGTCATGCGTAGCCACATAGGCGAATTGCTCCAGTTCTGCGTTGGAGCGGGCCAGCTCCGCGTTGATCAAGATCAGCTCGTCAGCACGCTTGCTCTTCTCCTCGCATTCAAACGCAAGCTCCTTGATAGCGGTTTTCAAAGCGAGGTTCACACCCAAGCGCTCCTCGTTGATCAAGATCAGCTCATCGGCCCGCCTGCCCTTCTCCCGGCATTCAAACGCCAGCTCTTTGTTGGCTTCCTCCAGGGCCTGGCTCACGCGCATGCGTTCGGTGATGTCGCGGATGTTGCAGTGGATCAGGCGCGTGTCGTCCGCCACGTAGGCGTTGCTGATGAATTCCACTTCAACCCGCCGCCCGTCCTTCGTTTCCAGTGGCAGGTGCTCATAGCGCAGGCGGTCCTTTACCTGCAATTCAGCGAATGCGATTTTGGAGGCGTCCTCGCCCTTGAAAGGGCCGATCTCCCACAGCTTGCGTCCCAGAAACTCCTCCTGCGAATAGCCCAGCAGATCCTTCAAAAAGGGGTTTGCATCCACCACCTGGCCCGTCCCGGCATGGAGAATAAGAATGCCGTCCTGCGCTGTTTCAAACAACCTCCTGTAGCGCGCATCCGAAAGCCGCAGAGTCTCCACAGCACTCTGTTCAACGGTCACACCAAGCCCGTCCAAATTCCCTCGGCTCTTCATTCCTCCCCTGTCTCACAGGGAAGGCTAAATGTCTTTTTTAGTTTCCTAAATCAACATTTATATCATATGTCACAAAGCACGTTGTTTAAGGTCCTGAGGATTGTCTGGGCGGTGTAGGGCTTCGGCAGGAAGTGTTTCACCCCCATGCCTGCGGCCTTGGCCGCGCTGCCATCTGCGTTGAGCCCGCTGGCGGCGATGATCTTGACGGCGGGGTTCATGCGTTTGAGCACCTGGATGGTGGCGGGCCCGTCCATGATCGGCATCATCATGTCCGTGAGAACCGCAGCCACATCCTCCTGGTGCTCGGCATAAATGGACAAGGCCTCGGCGCCGTCGCCAGCCAGGAGAACGCGGTAGCCAAAGGCTTCGAGAGTCTGCTGGGTGATGGCGCGCACGGCCGCCTCGTCGTCCACGATGAGGATCAGCTCCCCTCGCCCGCGCGGGTGCATTTGCTCCTCCGCCGCTGCCGTGAGGCCTCCGGGAGAGGTCTTGGCGGGAAAGCACACGGTGAAGGTGGTGCCCAGGCCGGGTTCACTTTGCACGCCAAGAAAGCCGCCATGGCTTTTAACGATGGCAAGAACGGTGGACAAGCCCAGCCCCGTGCCCTTGCCGAGATCCTTGGTGGTGAAGAACGGATCGAAGATCTTGTCCACCAGCTCCTGTGGAATGCCCGTGCCGGTGTCGGCCACTTTGATTTCGACGTAAGCACCTGGTTTCGCGTCCAAATCCATGGCGGCGTAATTCTCATCAATGGCGAGGGTGCCGGCAGAGATCGTCAGCGTCCCTCCGCTCGGCATGGCGTCGCGCGCATTGACGCACAGGTTGAGAAGGACTTGGTGAACCTGCGTGTGATCGCCAATGAAAACAGGAAGATCGGCGGAGAAACTGGCGTGAAACTGGATGTTCTTCGGGAAGGTGTCCCTGACAAGGTGCTGCATTTCCCGAATGATTTCCTTGGGGTCGATCAATACTCGCTGGCCCTCCGCACCGCGAGCGAAAGAGAGGATCTGCTGCACCATGTCAGCCCCCCGCCGTGCGCTGGTTTCAATAGTGCCCAGGATCGATTCCGTGCGCTGATCGCTGCAGGTCAGCCTCAGCAGGTCGATCGACATCATGATCGGTGAAAGCACGTTGTTGAGATCATGGGCGATGCCGCCCGCCAGGGTGCCTATGCTTTCCAGGCGCTGAGCCCGCAGGAACTGCTGCTCAAGCCGCTTCTTTTCAGTGATGTCCGTATTGATCGCGAGAATGCTGTGCGGCTGGCCCGAACCGTTGCGCACCAGAGTCCAGCGCGCCTCGATCAAAATCGGCGAGCCCGCCTTGTTGATCTGCCGCAGTTCACCGGTCCATTCACCGAAGTTCAAAACAGCGTTGGTGGCCCGGTCAAACTGGGTGACGTCCGCATAGAGCAACTGAAACACCGGGCGCCCCATGACCTCCTCCGCCGTCCAGCCATAGAGCCGCTCGGCCCCCTTGTTCCAGAAGGTGACGCGATGCTCAAAATCGCGCACGAGAATGGCATCCCGCGCCTTGTCGAGCAGGGAGGCCTGCTCCCGCAGGCGGTCGTCCGTGCGCTTGCGTTCGCTGATGTCCTCCGCAACCCCGACCACACGATAAACCTCACCCTCGGCGTTGCGCACAGGAAAGGCGCGGTCGCGAATCCAGCGAATCTCGCCCCCGGGCCTGACGATGCGGTACTCCTCATGATAGCCACCCTGCGCCTGCCTGCTGTCGGCGGCCTCGCGAACACGATCCCGATCGTCCGGATGAACGGCCGCCAGCCAGGTTTCGGGGTAGGCGTAGAGGCTGTCGCAGGTGCGGCCCCAGATGGCTTCGTACGCGGGGCTGATGTAGAGCATCTGGCCCTTCGGGACACCGGTGATCCAGAAGACCTCTTGAATATTCTCTGCAAGCTGCCGGAAGCGCTGCCCGCTCTCTCGCACCGTTTCCTCCGCCTCCTTGCGTTCGGTGATGTCAATATGCATGACCACCGCCCCGGCCTTCCGGTCATCGCGCAAGGGGGTCGCCATCAGCCGGAACCAGCGCTTTTGCGTGGGCGAGTGGCAGGGATACTCCAGGATGAAATTGAGACGCGCCCCGCCAAGCACCTCGCGCAATCCCCGGGCCACCTCCAGCGCTCCTTGAGAATGCTCGCCCACCGCCTCCTCACAGACCTGAATGTAATTGCGGCCGACGCAGAAATCCTGGCCGATCAAGCGGTTGCAAAGGGCGAAGCGCCGCCAGCCCTCGTTGACCGCAATGATGACGCCCTCCGCGTCGATCAAGGCAATGTGAGCGGACACCGCGTTCAGGATCGCCGTCTGCGTTTCCGCCGCCTGCAATTGTGCCTTCTCGCTGGCCCGCAGCGCCTGCTCGACATGTTTTCGTTCAGAAATATCAGTCCAGGCCCCGGCAATTTCCACGGGGGCGCCGTCCGAATTGTAGATGACCCGCCTGTGATCCTGCAGCCATACGTAATCGCCATTGCGGTGCTGCAGCCGGTACTCGGTGGTAAGCCCGCCCTTTGCGATCGCCTCCGCCAGACCGCCGATGATTGCCTCCTTGTCGTCCGGATGCAAATGAGCCTCCCACCAGTCCAGGCTGCAAGCTTCCGCCGCAGTAAAGCCGAGCAGCCGGCTCACGTTCTCGCTCAGGTTCTGAGGGATGCCGCGATCATCCTCGATCCGCAGCGAGTAAATCACGGCCGGACTATGTTCCAGGAGCCGGTGCATCTCCTCGTGGGTGCGCCGCAGCTCCTCCTGGTCCTGCAGGCGCTCTTCCAGCATCCGTCCCTTCTCCACCGCCTGCCGCACGGCAAGACCGAGCCGGGCGAGGCGGTCCTTGAGAAGATAATCCGCAGCGCCCAGTTTCATCGCCTCCACCGCCAGATCCTCGCCGATGGTTCCGGAAATGATGATGAAGGGGATCATCGCCAGCCCATGCTCGTTGCGCAGCTCCAGTGCCCGCAGCCCGCCAAACCCCGGAACCTGGTAGTCGGAAAGAATGATGTCGAGACCGGGCTGGAGCTGCTCCAGGTACTCCGCCTCCCCGTCCACCCGATGCCACGCCGGATCATATCCTGCCCTGCGCAGCTCGCGCAGCACCAGGTCTGCATCGGCGGGATTGTCTTCAACGAGCAGAACGCGCAGTTGCCGGTTCATCATAGGATCAAAGCTCGGGTGGTTGATTGAGCAGCAGCCAGTACATGCCCAGGTCCTGCACGGCCGCATTGAACCCGTCGAAATCCACGGGCTTGACGATGTAGCTGTTCACTCCCATGCGATAGCTCTTCACCACATCGCCCTGCTCTTTCGAGGAGGTCAGGACCACGATCGGAATGTGCCGGGTGCGCGGATCGCCCTTGATGGCCTGAAGCACGTCCAGGCCGTCCACCTTGGGAAGCTTCAGGTCCAGCAGGATCAGCTTGGGCGAGTCCTCGATCCGGCGGTCAGCGTGCGGGCCTTCGCAAAAAATGAACTCCAGCGCCTCCGCGCCGTCGCGGGCGATGTGGATGTGGTTTCCCAGATTGGCCCTTTGCAAGGCCCGGCAGGTGAGCTCCAAGTCTTCAGGGCTGTCTTCGACCAGCAGGATTTCGACGATGTTTGCTTTGTTCATGATTTGTCTTCCCCTTCGAGGGTGAAATAGAAAGTGGCACCTTTGTCCACTGCGGCCTCGGTCCAGACTCTGCCGCCATGGCGCTGGACAACCCGCTGGACGATGGCCAGACCGACGCCGGTGCCCTCAAAGTCCTCGGACCGATGCAGCCGTTGAAAAACGCCAAACAACTTGTGGGCGTAGCGCATGTCAAAACCCGTGCCGTTGTCGCGCACGAAGTAAACGCACTTTGCCTCGTTCGCGAGGCAGCCTACCTCAACCGTGGCGGCCTCGCGCTTCCGCGTGTACTTGAAGGCGTTGGCAAGAAGGTTGATCCACACCTGCTTTAACAGCGATGGATCGCCCAGGCACGACGGCAGGCCGCCAATGCGCAGGTCAATCTGCCGCCCCTCGCGCTGGCCGGCGATGTCTTCGAGGGAGGATCGCACCAGCGCCCCGGTGTCGATCAGGCGCTTGTTCAGCGGCGCCCGGCTCAACCGTGAGAACGTCAGCAGATCGTCGATCAAATTGCCCATGCGCTGCGCGTTGTCGCAGATGATCCGCAGGTAACGCTCACCATCGCCGCCCAACTGCGGGCCGCAGTCCTCGAGCACCGCCCGCGAGAACCCATTCATGGCGCGCAGGGGCGCGCGCAGATCGTGCGACACGGAGTATGAGAAGGCCTCCAGCTCCTGGTTCGCCGCCTCGAGCTTTTGATTGGTCGCCTGCAGTTTCTGCGAGCTCAGAAAAATTTCCGCCTCCATCTGCTGAACGCGCGCGTTGAGGTGCTCGGAGCCTCCAGGGCTCTGCGATTTTTGGCGGACGAATTCAGTCACCTCCTCCACACGATGGACAATGTACTTGATCTGGTGGTCGCCCCCGAAAACTGGTGAATTGATCGGGCTCCAGTAGTGTTCCTCGAAGACCCCGTCGGGCCTGCGCACATCGTACTTCTGGATGGCCATGGTGTCCGGTGCGGCGTTGTGCAGGACGCGGTCGAGGGAGGCCCGGAGGTTGGACACCCCGGTGGCGCCGATGTCCTCAGGATTGTCCGGGAACACCTCGAACAGATTGCGGCCCAGGATGGCCGCCCGCGTGGTCAGGGTCGCCTTCAAGTAGGCGTCACTTGCCGACACGATCACGAGCTCGGGAGTCAGCACCAGATACAGGCCGGGCAGTGATTCAAAAAGGCTGTTCAATTCTGCCCGGCTGTGGCGCAGTTCCTGGTTCGCCGCTTCATACTGCGCGGTGCGCTCAGCCACGCGCTGTTCCAGTTCAGCATTTAACTGGTTGATCTTCACCTCGGCACGCTTGCGCTCCGTGATGTCCGCGAACATGGAAATGAGCACCGGGTCGCGCTCATCGCGAACACCAATGATCTCCATGGAAATAAGAGCGTCGAGCATGTCTCCGTTCTTCCGCCGGAACCGGGATTCGAAGTCGCGAATCGAACCGTCGGAGCGAAGACGTTCCACGAGCAGGGAGCGGATCACAGGATCAGCCCAGAGGTTCAGTTCCACCGAGGTCCGGCCAACAAGCTCCTCACGCGCATGACCAAAAAGCTGGCAGTATCGCTCGTTGACCTCGATGAAACGACCGTCCGCGACCGTGGTGATGCACATGGCCGCAGGATTGGACTGAAAGGCCTTCGCGAACCGCACCTCGCTCGCTCGCAACGCCTCGACTCCCAGCTTGCGTTCGTGAACGTCCAGCAGGAACACCGCGAGCCCTTCCGGGGTGGGGCAGAGCCGGACGTCCAGCCAGCGCTCCGCGATGGGCGAAAAAGCCTCGAAGGCGACCGCCATCCGCTCCGCCATGGCATGGCGGTAATGTGCCTCCATCGGTGTGCCCAGGAGCTTGTGGAAGACTTCCCAGATCGTCCTGCCAAGCAGTTCCTTCCGCTTGTGGCGAAGCAGTGTCTCGCTCTGATCATTCACAAAGGTGAACCGCCATGCGTCATCCAGCGCGAAGCACGCCTCGGTCATCCCGTGCAGGATCTCCGCCAGCCTGCGGTCGGCAGCATGAAGCTGGGCTTCCTTGGTCCTCAGTTCGTTTTCGACTTTCCTGCGCTCGGTGATGTTGCGGACCACCTTCGATGCGCCCACCACCCGGCCCTGGCCGTCCTTGATGGGAGAGACTGTCACCGAAACGGCAATCCCTTCCCCGCCCTTGGTCTGCCGCACGGTTTCAAAATGCTCCACACTCTCACCGCGACGGATCTTGCTCAGAATCTGCTCTTCTTCATCCCGCCGGTCAGATGGAATGATAATACTGATCGAGCGGCCGACGATCTCCCCGGCCGCAAATCCAAACATGCTCTCGGCACCAGCGTTCCAACTGGTCACGATGCCCTCCAAATCCTTGCCGACGATGGCATCGGCGGAGGATTCGACAATCGCCGCCAGCAGCGCCTTTGCCTTCTCGTCACGTTTTCGCTCGGTGATGTCGCGAAGAATCACTGTGTAAGTCTTCTGCCCTCCCACCTCGACCTGGGAGATGGACGCTTCGATGGGAAATTCGGAGCCGTCCGCCCGCACGCCGCTCAAGGCGCCCAGGGAGCTCATCGACCGTGAGGTGACGCCCGTTTTGCCAAAGCCTTCCACATGATGCCGATGGGCTTCGCGAAAGCGCTGAGGCACAAACCGGTCGAGCGACTGTCCCATGGCGATCGAGGCCGGGCAGCCGAACATTGATTCCGCCGCCGCATTGAACAGCACTATGGTCTGATGGCTGTCCACGCTGATGATCGCATCCATCGCCGACCCCACAATGCCGGCCATGCGCGCTTCACTGCCCTCAATCGACTCCCGGCTCGCCGCCAGTTCCGCCGTGCGCTCGCGCACCCGCACTTCCAGCAGTTCGTTGGTGGAACGGAGGGCGGCCAGGGTGGTCTCCACCTCCCGTCTGGCACGGATCAACCGCTCATGCACAAGGCTGAACAGCCCCCCCATCCCCACAAACACCACAATCGACAGAATGCTGTGCAGGTCACGAATGGCGAAGGAGTATTCTGGCGGGATGAAAAAGTACCACACCAGAAGGGTGGACATACCCGTCGCCCAAAGCCCTCCTCGCAGGCCGCCGATCCAGGAGCTGAAGAAGACAGCGGGGTAGAACAGGAACCAGACGAGAGGATGCAGCCAGGTCCAGAACAGCGACTGCAAAATGAAAGCCGCCACCGGAGGCAGCAAGGCCGCAGGCGGCGGCATCCAGGCAGGTGTCTCGACTTTCATCGTCCTGGCTTTGCGTCCGCGTTTTCCCTCCCGCTCGCCCGGTGAATCAGGAGAGTGATGCTAATATGACTTCGATAGCATGTCGATGGCACAGTCACGTTTGATCAGGCCGTTCATCATACGGCAATGGGCTTGTCGTGTAGCAGAGCATGGCAGGGAGAGGCCCCGAGTATAACCGATGACTCTAGCTGGCGCGAGACAATTGATGGCTATTCGCGTTGTGAGAGGATCTAGGTCGAAAAAGATCATACTCCTACTACTTATAAGATATTACCTCATTCATGCAACTAGCATGTAAGGGCGCGAAGAAATGCTCCTTCTTGGGAGCGCCCCTTCGGGAACACCGTCCATCGGTCCAAAAGTTTTGCAATCACCGCCGTTCCGACCTATTCTCGCCGATGATGAACTCCAAGGCTCCCTCCCGTCCTCTTTGGCTCCCAGTGCTGCTGGTGGCTGCGGCCCTCGCCTACCGCGTGGCGAAGCTCAAGTTCGGAATGTCGGATGTGATCCCCAATTTTGGCCCCTGGATGGCGCTCGCGTTTGCAGGCAGCATGCTCATGCCTCGCGCACTTGCGTGGTGGGTATGGCCAGTCTTGTTTGTGTGCTGCGATCTGATCATCGGCACGGGTCAAATTGCCGAAGTTTGGACGGTGTATGCCTGCTACGCTGTCGCTGCCCTGGCCGGAGGCCGTCTCCGCAACCGCTCCAGCGTGCTGCTCACGCTTGGCGGCACCGCTCTTGGTTCCTTTATGTTTTATATCGTTACCAGCACGCAGGCGTGGTTCGTCAGCCCCTTTTATGCGAAGACCCTGGCTGGCTGGTCTCTGGCGCTCACAGTGGGCAATCCCGCTTATCCCCCGGCCTGGATTTTTGGCATGAACGCCCTCGTGAGCGATCTTGGCTTTGCCCTCCTCCTCGTGGTTGCTTACAACGGCGAAGCGCTGGTCCGCCGGCTCGGCACACTGCCGGTGATCCGGCGTGAAGCGCTGCTTTCCGCCTGAGTTTCCCGGCGCGGGGCGCGAATCAGGAACCGGTGAGGGGTGATCACCCCATGCCAAAGGGATGACCGTGCCCGGATTGTTTGAATATTTCATGATACTCCGCTGTCGAAGCTCATGAACCCAATGCAAGGCCATGAAAACTCCGGCAGCCCTGTCACAAATTCCGTGGCTGGCCGCGCTCACCCGCCTCGTTGCGGATGAGGTTCCCCGTCCCTCGGCGGAAGCTCCTCGAATCGGGTTGTGCCTTTCCTCGGGTGGAGCGCGTGGTCTGGCGCATGTGGGGGTGATTCAGGTGCTGGAAGAGGAGGGCATTCCCATCGCCGCGATTTCCGGTTCCAGCATGGGGGCGTACATTGGCGCCCTGTGGGCGGCCGGATTCAACGGTGCCAGGCTGGAGGAGCTAGCCCGTGAGATCAAGGACCGGCGCACCCTGATCCGCCTGCTTGATCCCCTGCTGCCCCCTTCCGAGGGGCTGATCCGCGGCGACAAGGTGCGCAGGCACTTGGAGCGCTCGCTGGGGGGAATGGACTTCAACGACCTTCACACGCCTTTGCTGACGGTGGCCACAGACCTCGACACGCTCGGTCCTGTGGTCTTCGACAAAGGCAATGTCGCCGCCGCCGTTCATGCCAGCGCCGCCATTCCGGGCATCTGCGCTCCAGTGCGGTTGAACGGGCGGCGCTACACGGATGGCGGTGCCTCGGAGCCGCTGCCCGTGACGCTGCTGCGCCAGCATTTCAAAGTGGACCGCGTCCTCGCTGTGAGCGTGGTGCCCACACCCCAGGACATTGAGCAGTGCCGCGCCAGCGATTTCGCCTGCGGACAGCCGGCCACACGCAATCCCTTCGTCAAGTTCTGGCGCAAGGTCAACCTGATGGCCTATGGCAACGTGCTCGACACGTTCCGCCGCTCGCTTGCCGCCGCGCAAATTCAGGTGACGGCCAAGGAGGCCCTGCAAGCCGATCTAGTGTTGCACCCCTTTTTCTGCGAGGCCGCGTGGTACGACTTTGAAAACTTCGACCGCTACATCAAGGCGGGTCGCGACGCCGCCCACGCCGCGCTTCCAGAAATTCGGGCGCTGATGATGCCGGCACCCGCCAGGCCTTTGCTCAAAGGAGGCTATTATGAAACTGCTCCAACACACCCCCCAATGGGATCGCTCGCCGCCTGAAGTCTGGCGGCACTGGCAGTTCCGCCAGTTGCGCCACTACCTCGCCCACCGTGTCATCCCTTTCAGCGCCCACTACCGGACGCTGTTTGAGGAATACGACTTCCGCCCGGAAGACCTGCGCACGCTGGAGGACTGGCAGAATGTGCCGCTCACCAGCAAATGCGACCTCACCGTGTCGCGCGAACAACAGCGTGACTTTGTGCTGCAGCCCGACCTCAGCCGTTTGAAGCACGAGCCAGGCGTGATCATGCACACCCTCATGCACGGGCGCAACGCCACCCGTGAGATGCTGGAGGCGGAGTTCCGCCCGGTGCTGCTCACCAGCACCACCGGCCGCAGTTCCGAGCCCGTGCCCTTCGTCAATACCAAGCATGATCTGCACAACATGGAGATCACCGGGCGCCGAATCATGGAATGCGGGCGCTCGCAGCCGGAGTTCCGCCATGTGAACATGTTCCCGTACGCACCTCACCTCGCTTTCTGGCAGGCGCACCAGGCCAGCCTGGGCTTCAACACCTTCATGGTCAGCACCGGCGGCGGCAAAACCCTGGGCACCGAGGGCAACATCCGCATCATCGACAAGATCCAGCCGGAGATCCTGATCGGCATGCCCACCTTCATGTACCATCTGCTGCGCGAAGCGGTGGAAATGGGCAAGATCTGGCCCAACCTGAAGCGCATCGTGCTGGGTGGCGAAAAGACCGCCCAGGGCTTGCGCGCCCACCTGCGCGATCTGTGCCACGACCTGGGTGCGGAAGTCCATGTCGTCAGCATCTACGGCTTCACCGAGGCGAAGATGGCCTTCCCGGAATGCTGTTCATCCACCGGCATCACGCCCACCGGATTCCACGTGTCGCCAGATCTCGCGCTGGTTGAGCTGATCGACCCGAAGACCGGCCGCACGGTCGAGCCTGGAACACGCGGCGAAGTGGTGTTCACCCCCCTGGATTC
>CAINXC010000200.1 GCA_903854655.1 uncultured Verrucomicrobiota bacterium
CCACGTTCTCCGTCAGATCGCGGCTGGTCATGCCCTTGTGAATGTGCTCGTGGCCGGCCAGATCACCCAACTCCTCGATGCGCGCCTTCACGTCGTGCCGGGTGATGCGCTCGCGCTTCATGATGGACTCCAGGTTCACCTGGTCCTTCACCCGCTCATAGCTTTCGATCACGCCTTCGGGGACCGGGATGCCCAGGTCGCGCTGCCCTTTGAGCACCGCAATCCAGTAGTCCCGCTCCAGCCTGACCTTGCCTTCGCCGCTCCAGATGGCGCGCATGGATGGGGAAGCGTAGCGTTCAGCGAGGACGTTGGGGATGTGGTCGGCGGACATAGATGGGGAGGCCATCATGCGCCATCGCGCCCGCTTGGCAATTAGGGGCGTGAATTTTCTTGGCCCCGGCTTACGCCGCCAGCGCCGGAGACCGCTTCAAGTAGGCGAGCTCCGGATCGGTGGAAGACAGCATCTGCGGCGCCATCACAATCCCGGCGTCGCGAGCCCGCGCATGGGCGATGCTCTGACGCAGGCGCTCTTCCTCAAAGGGGTTGAACAACAGCACCTCGGCCATGTCGGAAGCCTTGCTGACCCAGGCGAAGGCCTGGTGATAGAGGCTCAAGTAACGGTCAATGAGCGGCGCCACCAGCTCGCAAAGGCGCTTGGCGCTGACTTGCGCCAGCACCGTGCCCTCGCCTTCCGGCCGGGCCATGCAGCGGGGATCCAGCAGTTCACCCAGGTTCAGCTCGTGGACCTGCGGGGCAATGAAACCGGCAAGGCTGATGCCTTCCGGGCCAATGTCCGTCTTGAACGGATAGGGCCACTTGCCGATGGTGCCGAGGATGTCCGAGACCAGCCTCAAGATCATCGGCATGGAGGCCTGGACCGTGTTCACGTAAGGGGCCGAACTGACCATTCCCGAGACGGTGGCGCCAAGCGACTGGAAGGCGTGGAAATGCGTCATGAGTTCGCGCAGCACCGGCAGGTTCAGGCCCAGCGCCTCGTAGATGAGAACCCAGTGCGGCAGTGTCCGGCGCACCTCCAGCAGCGCAGGCGCCATGGTCCGTGCGTCGGCGCGCCAGAGCAGTTCCAGCGAGCAGGCGATGCGTGTTTCCAGCCTGCCTTCGTACTGGCGCAGCACGCCCTCCATGTTGTCCATGATGTGGCGCTGATGCTCGATCTCCTCCATGAAGGCCTCCGCCGAATTGGTGCGCACGCAGAACTGCAGGGCATTGACCGAAAGCCCGGCCTGGGTGAGCACGCAGGCGGTCTGCAAATCGCGCAGAAGACGCCAGGTCTTGGTCCATTCGGTGAGCGCCGCCGCCATGCGTTCGCCATACTGGTCGAGCCATTCGCGACAGTCGCGCAGTTCCATGAGAATGGCGTCAGGATCGCGCGGCGCGCTGTGTTCTTCGGCGATGCCGCAGAACGCACGCTCCGGATGCGCCAGGCCGTGGAAGTAGTAGTTGAGCGTGATCACGGTCTGCATGCTGGCGCGGCTGTCATGCACGGTTTCCTCGACTGCGACCAGGCGGTGCTCGTTGATGGCCAGTCCCCAAGTGTTCTGGTAGTGGAAGTAGGTCGCCCGGCGGGCCAGTTCGTGGAAGTTGCGAAACAGCCCGGTGGCATCCCCTTGCGACTCGATCATGCCTTCCACCTTCAGTTTCCTCACCTGCTGCAGGCGCTTCGCATCGGGCGGCGCCATGTCCAGCCAATGGGAGGAGACCGGCAGTTCTTCCGGGGTCACCTCATCAATCATGAGCCGCCGGCTCACCAGCAGCGGAATGTTGTCCGGCAGGCGCACGCTCACCGAATCGCGCCGCAGGCCCTGATGCACCCACTCGCACAGGCAGGTCACAAGCGAGTGATGCTGCAGCGCCTGTTCCATCACCTCCGATCCCACCAGCCGCGCCGCGCAGGCGTCCGCCCGCCGCACCATTTCCCCCAGGCTGCCAGCCGTCATCAGCCGGCACAGGCCATACAAGAGGCGCAGAGGCCGCAAGGACAGCCACACGCATCCCCACATCAGGAGGCAGCCCCAGCGCTGCAGTTTCCTGGAAGTGTCGCTGCACTCCAGCAGCCAGTCCAGCCAGGGATCGTGCTTGATGCGCAGCAGAAACCAGCGATGCACCCCCCGAATGAAGCGGGCCGAAGCCACCCCGGTGCCACGGCTGAAAAACGCCAGTTCGTGAGCCAGCAACCCCACCAGCTCAGGCACATTGGTGCCCACAGGCAGGCACAGCCCCAAGTTCAGCCGCAATCCCCTGCCCCTCAGCGCCCCCATGCTCGACGCAAAATCGGCGCTGATGCCCGCCGAACTGTCCACCACCACGATGCTGGGCATCGGCGCCCGGACCTTGTCCGCCACCAACCGGATGACCTTGAAAAGCTCCGGCTGATCACCTGGAAGCAGTTCCATGCGCACCGCCGTTGGCACATGCGGCGTGCGCAATTGCCGCATCAGGAGCACGCTGAGCAAGGCTTCGCCCAGGATGCTGAGCACCAAAAGTCCGTCGCGGACACCAAAGCTGCTGCCGAAATTGATCACCAGCACCGTCAGATGCGCATGC
>CAINXC010000201.1 GCA_903854655.1 uncultured Verrucomicrobiota bacterium
CCGCCATTTCACCATGCCGTCGAGAATGTCGCGGGTCGTCGCAAGCGGCAGCTTCCGCCCGTC
This sequence comes from uncultured Verrucomicrobiota bacterium, assembly GCA_903854655.1. GTDB lineage: Bacteria > Verrucomicrobiota > Verrucomicrobiia > Verrucomicrobiales > Verrucomicrobiaceae > CAINXC01. The sequence continues at coordinate 64 of CAINXC010000201.1, forward strand.
CTCCACGTCCAGTTCCTCCAGCGGGCCGATGAACACCTTGTCTGCGCCCGTGGCAACCCCAATGCCCACGCTGCATCCCGCTTCTTCAAGCGTGGGAAACTGGGATTCGAGCCGGCGAACCAGGGCCAGGGAAGGCTGGGCATCAGCCTCCAGCAGCCACGGGTTCGAGCCCTTGGCCACGCAAGGCAGCTCGATCACTGTGCCATTGAAGTTTTGCGGCGGGCCGGTCATCAGGTCGCACAGGCGGTTCAAGGCCTTTGTCGTCACCTCCGGGCGGTGAGCCATGCGCAGCCGCCCCTCCTTGCCCCGCTTGATCACGGTGATGGCCGGGTAGGCGATGACATCGCTTTGGAAGGCGTCGGTGCCCACCATGTCCACGTAGTACTTCAAGGTGAAGGCGCGGGCCACCATTTCGCGCAGGGGTCCGCCGTAGCGGTTCTTCATCCAGCGGTCAGAGCAGATGAACCCGAGAGCGCCTTCGCCAGCCAGCAGGCGCAGGGACTGTTCAATGAACGGAACATAAAGATCGGCACGGTCGAACAGCGTGGTATAGCGCTGCCGGTATTCGGCCAGCAGCGGGGCCGGAATCATCTCCTGACGAACGTAGGGAGGATTGCCGACGATGAAATCAAAACCTGGGGCGAGGGGTTCCAGCAGGAAATCACCGTTGGTCAGCCACGCCTCGGCGAGCCTGTGTGCCGAAGCTCCGGTGATTTCGAATTGGGTCAACATTTCCAGCACTCGTTTCCTGGTGGCTTGGAACGTGTCGCGATGCAGCTCCACGGCGCGTATTGAGTCCGCAAGGCTGCCGGAAGCAATGCCCGCGCGGCGCGCAGTGATCAGCAGGCGCTCAATGGCGCACAGCAGAAAGTCTCCGGTGCCGAAGGAGGGCTCCAGCAGCCGGGACTGCCACAATGGCTTGTCCGAGGTGTAGCCTGTCAGGTCGAGGATGAAGTGGACGACTTCCCGCCGGGTATATGTGGCCCCCCTGTCCGCTCCATTCGTCGATTTCATCCGCTCCACTTCCGCGCCCAGGAAGACTTCGGGCGCGAACAGCTCCGGCAGCATGAGTTCGGTGTGAAGGGTGGGTGGCATGATCTGGCAGGACGCGGCGGCGGGGTGCAGTTAAGCAGCGGAACAGCCGGAGTGCAATCTCCGGCCCTGAGGTCCGCCAAAGAATCCGGTTCAGGTCCTTGCATGGCAAAAGTGCGGGTAATATAGCATATCACTCTTATGCCGCAACCTGATTTCCCCGACCATTGGAATGGTGAACGCCCTCGTGGCCCGGATGATGGCGACATCATTGATGCAGGACGGGATGGCAGGGTGGGTTGGAGTCAAGGCTTCCAGCCGATCACTCTTGAGCGGCGGCAGGCCATGCCGCGCGTGCGAGACATCACGACACGGCCAGGCTCCGTGGTGATCGCGTGAACGCTTGACTCCAGCTTACCCTGCGGGGCGAGGAGGTGGCTCTGTTGCCTTTGCCTGGTGGGCAGGCTACCTCTCCCCGACCATCCCCTCCACACGCTTCACGAACTCTCCGTCCAGGGCGGTGACGGCTTTTTTGGAGTGGGTCATGATGGTGAGGCGGACCTTGCGCCAGCCGATGTGGATGTCGGGGTGGTGGTTCATGCTCTCGGCGATCTCGGCCACCTGGCGGACGAAGTCGATGCCGGAGAGGTAGGTGGGAAAGGTGAAGTCCGCCACGAGGCCGTCCGCCTGCGAGCTCCAGCGCGGGAAGCGGCTCACAAACTGAAAGGGATCAAACACGGCGGGCGGATCGAGGTGGCCGCCTTCGCTGATCATGAGGTCGGCGGCCTCGGTGGCGGAGGTGGTGACGAGAGGGGCGTGTGCGGGAGTGCTCATGGCTGCTCAGGGATCGGTCGCCACGGGGGCGGCGGCCCTATTTGATCTTGGCGGCGGCGGCTTCGATCCAGGCCGTGGTGGGCGCGGCGTAGGGGCGGAAGGTTTCCAAGGTGCCGGCGTGCTCGCTGTAGAACAGCGCGCGGTGCAGGCCCAGGTTGCTGGCCTTGGGCGAGTCGATGAGGCTGGCGGAATCGTTGGCGCTCATCTGGAACACGACGCGCATTTCGAACTCGCTGAGAGCCTTGCGGCTCATGCAGCGGTTGACGTTGTTGTACGTGTCCACGGTGGTGATGAGGTGGATGCCGTGGGTGCTGCCCTCGGTGACGAGATCGGCGAACTGGGTGGCGGGGTTGGCCGCCGAGGAGTCGTCGCTCATGGAGAAGGAGAAGTCATCCTCCTGGCGCAGCTTCTTGAACTTGTGCAGGCCGTGGATGAACACGAACACCGGCGGCTCGTCGCCATCGCCGGCGGCGCGCGCCTTCATGTCGGTGGCGATGTCGTTGATCACTTCGCCGATGTCGGCGCCGCGCGAGACGGTGACGCCGTGGGGGATGGCCTTGACGATGTGGTCGAGGAACTCCGCATCCGACGAGCCGGGCACGGAGCCATGGATGAGCACAAACTTGGCGCGGCCGGGCGGGTGCTGGGCGGCGAGGGCGATCATGGACAGGCCGACCATGGTGAGCAGCGCCTCGTCGCGCTGGCCGACGATGAGGAGATGGCTGCCGCTCTGGCGGCTGAAGGCGGCCTCGGTGGGCCCCTTGATGGAATTGGGGGCGCCGAGCCAGGCGTGGGCAATGACCGGGGTCTTCTGGGGCCGGGTGTTGATGACGGCGGCGAGGAAATGGTTTTCCTCGACGTCGGCAGGCGCGTTGCCTTCGAAGACGATGGGGCCGGGATAGCGGTCGCGCATCGGTTCGGCGAGCACGTTGACCTTGTCGAGCAAGGTGTCGCGCTCCTCGTCGCCCAGCCACACGACCTGGAAGGGACTGTTGCCCTCGATGGCCCCGGCGGAGTCGTTGTAGATGCCTTCGCCCGGACGCGACAGGAGGCGCGGCGCGGGGTTGTTGTCATCCATGATGAGGTAGGCGTCGGCCTCGTTGCATTGCAGGGCGACGCGGATGACCATCTGGCCGATGGTGGCGCGGGCGAGCGAATAAGCGCCGCCGAGGGTCTGCGAGCCGAGCAGCACGTGGATGCCGAAGGCACGGCCCTGGCGCACGATGCGGTCGAACAGCAGGGAGGCGGCCTGGGCGACGGCGTCGTCGTCCACGAAGAACTCCTGGAACTCGTCAATCAGAAGCAGGGTGCGCGGCATGGGCTCGGAGCCGCCGGCGCGCTTGTAGCCGGGGATGTCCTGCACGCCGAGCTTGCGGAAGATGTCGCCGCGTCGCTTGAGTTCATCGTCCACGCGTTGCAGCTCGCTGAGGCCGAACTCGCGGTCGCTCTCGATGGCGATGACGCGGGCGTGGGGCAGGTGCTTGGAGGCGTAGCACTTGAATTCGACGCCCTTCTTGAAGTCGATGAGGTAGAACTCCACCTGCTCCGGGCTGCACGACAGCGCGAGGTTGGTGATGATGATGTGGAAGAGGGTGGATTTGCCGGAACCCGTCTTGCCCGCGAACAGGGCGTGCTGGCGCGTGCCCTTGCCGATGGCGAGGTACTGGAGCTTGGTGGCGCCGGTGCGGCCGATGGGGATGCGCAGCTCGCTGGTGGTGTCGTTGGTCCACAGCTCGTCCGGCTTGGGGGCGATCTGGGTGAAAGGCACCTCCACGCGGTTGGAGTCGATGCTGGCCTTGCCGATCTTGTGGATGAGGGCCACGGCGAGATCGGGGTGGGGCGGGGGATCGAAGACCAGGGTGGCACCGGTGTGGGTCTGCTCCGGGCCCACAAGGAAGCCCTGCGGCCCCTGGGTGATGGTGATGCTGGCCTTGCGCAGTTCCTCCGGCACGAAGCCGTCCGGCAGGGGGTGGCGGTGGTCCCAGTGGATCAGGGTGTACACACCGCACTTGGCGCCGCTGGCGGCGATGCTCATGAGGCGCTTGGCGGCCACATCGCTGAAGTTCGCCGGAAACTCCGCCGCCACCAGGAGGTGGTACTTTTCGGCGACGCTGCCGGCCATGGCGTTGTATTCGGTGATGCTCTGGTACTCGTTGCGCAGGTACATCTGGATCACCTTCTCGATGTGCTCGTTGAGCTCGGCGAGGCGCTCCTCGATCTGGTCGCGCTGGGTCCAGATGCGGCGGTTGATGAGGCTTTCCTCATAATCGGCCAGGTGCATGAGGCCGGAGAAGTTCTGGCCCAGGCCCACGGGGTCGATGATGGTGAAGGCGAGCTTGCCGGGCGGCGTGTTGGCCAGCAGCCGCATGATGATGTTGTTGAGGGCACCGACGACGGTGGCGTCGCCGGAGTCGTTGGTCTCGAACAGCAGCGAGCCCTCGTAGGGGAAGGCGTGGGCGTGCGGCAGGGTGATCTGCGGCGGCCCGGGAAGGGCGAGGCGCGGGTCCTTGGGCAGCGCCTCCGCGCGTTTGGTGAGGTCCAGGTCGAGGCGGGCGAACTTGGTGTCGGCGCTGAACTGGGTGGCGGGCTTCCAGGTATCCGCGAGCGAGTCCTTCCAGGCGGGGAAACGGGCTGCGGCGCGGGCGTTCATGGCGGCGGCGCCCTCGTACACGGCGTTGGTGTCGTGCTGCCAGCGGCCCTGGAGTTCAGTCCAGCGCTGCTGTTCTTCGCCGGCCAGGGCGCCCATGGCGGCTTGGTGCTGGCCGGTGAGAACGGCGAGCTTGCCCTCGGCTGCGGTGCGCAGCTTGGCGATGGCCGCCTGGTGATCGACATCCACCTTGGCAATCTTGGGGAAGACGAAGGATTCGATTTTGGCGGCCACGCGCGGGCCTTGCACCTTGAGCTTTTCGGTGGCGGCCTGCTTGAAATCGGCCTCCACCTGGTCGGCGTGATCCCATTGCGAGGCGACCTCGGCCAGCACCCGCTCGTGTTCTTCCTTCACATGCTGGAACTCGGCATCGCGCTTGATCTCCGCGCAGGAGGACGCGAAGGCCTGGAGGCGGATGGCCTCAAGGACTCCGTGGATCACGTGCCGGGCGGAGGACCTGGACTGCACGCCGCCAATGACGTGCAGGATCACGGTGAGCACGAACAGGACGCCGGCGACCAGGGCACCCAACTGCCAGGCTCCCCCGGCGAGGAAGGCGATGCTGGCCCCGGTGGCGGCGATCAGCAGGATGGCGATCATCAGCGGGACGACGCTGAAAAGGCCCGGGATGGCGAGCTTCTTGAAGGCGGCGAGCTGCTCCTCGGCCGTGGCGAGGTGCTCGTGGATCTCGTCCAGCCAGGCGTGCTGCTGCTGGATGGTGGCGTGCTCGTCCGGCGGTCCCAGCTTGGGTTTGCGCTTCAGCAGCCGCAGGTAGCCGCCGTAGCCGCTCATGGCGGAGCGGGCGCCGCGCTGGATTTTCTGGATCTGGTCGCGCGCCTCGTTGAGACGGAGCACGGTGAGGCCGATTTCGGAGTTGGCGGCCTCGGTCTGGAACTTGAGGTCGCGCTCGGCCTGGAAGCGGCGCATCTGCAGCCTGCCGAGCCAGCGCTCGCGGGCTTCCTGGGCGCGCTTGGGCAGGTTGCGGCTGCCGTACTTGAGGCCTTCCTGCACCTGCTTGCGGCGGCGCTCATAGGTGGCGCGCGTCCGGGCGTCCTTGGTGGTGTAGAATTCATCCGCCTGGGTCACCTGCTTGTGCAGGGCGGTTTCCAGCTCCTCCACGACGGCGTCGTGCTTCTGGGTGAGGGCATAGCGGCGGCTGCGGTAGTCGCGCACGAGCTGCTCCTCCTTGCGCGCGCAGTCTTCGATCGCTTGATGCAGTTGGCCGAGCAGTTCGAGGCTCCGGCTTGTCGTCAGTTCCATGTCGTTACTCAC
>CAINXC010000202.1 GCA_903854655.1 uncultured Verrucomicrobiota bacterium
GCATCGCGCCGACTTCTTTTCCTGTCGGCGCGGATGGCCGCACCGTGGTCCTGCACCGTCTCACGTCTTACAGCAGGAAAGCGCTCTGGGACGGGGTCAAGAGCTGGTTTGAGGGCGGCGCCTCTGTGAGCGGCGCGGTCGATCCCTCAGGAGCCAAGGTGCAGACCTTGAAGCCTGACGGCGGCTCGACCTGGAAGATTTATCTGGAGAAGACGCCCAGGGAGCAGAAGACCAGCATGGCCTGGAGTTCCTTCGCGTCGGCCATCACGCCCGATCCCATGACCTATGGTTACCAATGGGATGAAGCGGTGGTGCGGCGGAAAAACTCGCCCGCAGGTGCGATGATCACGCTCCCTGAGTATTATCACCTCGTAAGCGACGAAAAGAAAGGCCGGTGGGTGGTGGCAAAACCCGCCGATGTGCCTGCCGAGACCGGGCTCAAGGAGGCGACCTTCAGCCGCCCGAAGGAACCACCGCCTGAGCCTTACGACACACCTGATTCGCCGGAAAGCGCGTTCAAGAAGCCTGGACCTGTCGCAGGGCCGTTCAAGGCGCATCTGGGTGATGGCAGCGTTGTAACGTATTACTGGTATCGTTTCGCCGACCAGCCCGCCCTGCTCAACGCCGACCTCACGCAGGAGGAGCGCGAGCAAATGCAGGTGAAGGTGGAGAAGCTGCACCGGGCCTGGAAAAAAGACCACGACTACCTCGCGCCGCCCACCATTGGCAAACTGGCCGACCTCGATCCCGCCCAGATCGTCAGCCCGCCCCAGGGATTCGAAATCGGTTACGTCCCCATCGCCACCCGGCAGGAGGTGGAAGGAGTTCCTGCCAGGTGATTGTGGTCCAAGGCAGGTCTGACAATGAGCAGAGATCCGGGGGACCCAATACTACACTCTATTCAGGGCAGCGCGCGGCGCCATTGCATCACGGCGTTGGTTAGCCGCTTCGCTTCATCCGGGAATTCACCGGCCAGATTCTTTGCTTCACGAGGGTCGGCGACGAGATCGTAGAGTTCGGTCCCGCTGCCGTCGGCGTTGACGAGCAGTTTCCATTTGCCGTCACGAATGGCAAGGTTTGGGCTGCGCGCCCCGGCTTCCTTTGGGAAAAGGTAGTCGGATTTGCGGCCGTATTCCCAGAGCAGCGGCTTGTCGCGCTGAGTGGATGAGCCCAAAAGGGATGCGCTCTCATCCAGTCCGTCGAAGCGGGCCTCTTTCAATGGTGCGACCCCGGCCATGGCGCAGAGCGTGGGGAAGAGATCGGTGGAGGAGAGCACGGTTGCAGAGTCGCTCCTGCCTGCGGGGATGTGTCCGGGCCAGCGTGCGATGAAGGGCTCGCGAATGCCGCCCTCGTAGAGGCTCCATTTCATGCCGCGCAGCCCGCCGGCCCGCTGGCCCTGGAACGAAGGTTCAGGGCCGTTGTCACTGGAGAAAATCACGATCGTCTTGTCCTCCAGCCCTTGCACTTTGAGAAAATCGAGAACCCGGCCGATCTCGCGATCGTAGCGGCGCAGAACGGCGTTGAAATTTTGATGCGGCTGAGGTGTGTCGGCCACGTGCGGCAGTTCTTCGGGGTCGGGAATGTGCGGCGTGTGGACATCCTGCGGCCATAGCTGGACAAAGAACGGGCCGTCCTTGTGCCGCCGTATGAAGTCCATCGCCTTGTCCGCCCAGAAGCCGGTGAACTCGTAGCGGGCGAGCATTTTGTCCTCCACCCTCACCTTCATTGCCGATCCATACGTCTCGATGCGCGGGCCGCAGCCCTCCACGTTCACGTGATGCTCGTCGAAACCATATTCTTTTGGCAAGGGTGCATTTTGCACGTCGCGCCCGCCGCCCATGTGCCACTTTCCAAAATGTGCCGTGGCATAGCCGGCGTCATGCAGCGTCCGTGCAAGCGTGGGTGCCTTCGGATCGAGCCAGTCGGCGCATTCGTGAGATCGGTTTCCAGCATGCTGGTGCAGGTAGTCATTGATTTTCCACCGCGCGGGGTAGCAGCCGGTCATGTAGGCGACACGCGAGGGCGAGCAGATCGGTGATGCCACGTAGAACTGCGTGAAACGCGTGCCTTCGTTTGCCAGCCGGTCAATGTTCGGCGTGGCCGGTTCCTTGTTTCCAAAGCTGCCCGGATCTCCCCAGCCCATGTCGTCGGTGAGGATGAAAAGGATGTTGGGCCTTGATGCAGCCGGCTCCGCCCGGCTCGCTGAGAATGCCGCCAGCAGCAGGGCGCCCAAGAGTGCGGGCAATGGTATTCTCGGAGTGCTCATGGTTGTGCGGTGATTGGAGCCTTTGCTGTTTGGGAACAGCCGACGGGGAAACCAGGGCTTCCGAGCCTTGCAACCTCACTCGTCGCTTTCGCCTTCGGACCCGGAGCGGACGGGGCAGATGCCACGCTTGCTGGGGGTTTCGATGAATCGCAGGAACTTCTCGCAGTGCGGCGGCCATTCGCGCTGGCGGGCGGCGGCGAGCGCCTGGCTAAGGTTGCGGCCGGAGCGGAAGATCAGATCAAACAGCTCCTTGATCAGGGCGCGGTCGGCGCTGTTGAAGCCCTGGCGGCGCAGGCCGATGACGTTGAGGCCGGTAAGGCGGTTGATGCGCTGGGCGGCGCAGTAGTGCGGGATGTCCTTGCCGAAGCCGCTGTTGCCCTGGATCACGCAGTAGTCGCCGATGCGAATGAACTGGTGGAACACGGCGCCGCCGCCAATGAAGGTGTTGTTGCCGATGTGCACGTGGCCGGCGATGAGCGCGGCATTGGCCACCACGTTGCGGTCGCCGAGCTGCACATCATGGGCGAAGTGCGCGTTGGCCATGATGAAGTTGTTGTCGCCAATGCGGGTGGCGCTGCCGGGCTTGGACCCGCGGTGCACGGTGGCCTGCTCGCGAATCACATTGTTTTCACCGATGATGGTGAAGCTTTGCGTGGCGGGATCGAAGGACAGGTCCTGCGGCAGTTCGCCAATGATGGCTGCGCGACCGATCTTGGTGCCCTGGCCGATGGTGGTGTCGCCGATGACGTGCGCATGGGCGCCGATCACGACATTGGCGGCCAGTTTGACCGGGCCTTCGATCATGGCGTACGCGCCGATCGTGGCGCTGGGGTCGATCTGGGCGCTGGGGTCAACGATGGCGGTGGAGTGGATCATGGCGGGGGCAGTCTAGGATATGAGGCCGGCTTCGCGGAAGCTGAAATAGGGGCGGGCGCGATGCTCGGCGGGATGGCCGATGACAACGTGATCAACGAAGTGCAGGCGGAGAAGCTCCGCGCCATCGCGCAGGCGGCGGGTGAATTCGCGATCCGACGTGCTGGGGGTGGGATCGCCTGAGGGATGGTTGTGAACGACGATGAACGCATGTGCGGAATGCAGCAGCGCCTTCTTTAGCAATTCGCGCGGGTGGGCCACGCTTTCATTGAGGCTGCCCTGGAACACGCATTCGCGCCGCAGCAGGGTCAGCCGGGTGCTTAGCAGCAGGATGTGAACTTCCTCGTGATTGAGGGCCTGGAGCTCGGCGCCCATGAATTGGAAGGTCAGCTCGGGGCTGTCCATGGGGATGTCCTGCAGGGACTCGCGGGCCGCCCGCCGGCCCAGCTCAAACGCCGCCCCGAGAAGGGCTGCTTTCGCCGGGCCCACGCCGCGCGTGTCCATCAGCTCGGGAATTTCGCGGCGTGAAAGCTGGCGCAGGCCATTGAACTCCGTGAGCAGGCGCTGGGCGATCTGGATGGCGTTCTCCTCCTTGGTGCCGGTGTGGATGAAAAGGCCGATCAATTCTGCATCTGACAGTGCCGAGGGACCCAGCCTGGCCAAGCGCTCACGCGGGCGGTCTTCTTCCGGGATGTCGTGAATGCGCGTGCCCATGCGGGTGAGGGCGCATACTCAAGCCACGGCGCGGCATTTGTCGAGAAGCTTGTCGAGATACGCCGTAATCTCGATCAGGGCGAATCGCTGGGGAGTGTCGCCAAGACCGATCAAGTCGCCGCGTGCGTCGTTGAGCATGTTCTTGGCGAAGGTCACGGCGCGTTCCACCGCACCTTCGTAATCGGCGATGCCCGCGAGGATGCTGGTGTCCATGGGTTCGCCATTGAGGAGCATGCGGTTGAGCTTGGTCTTCTGGTGATCTGTGGCCTTCTCCAGCAAGTACAGCACGGGGAGGGTCAGCTTGCCCTTCGCCAGATCGGTGCGCAGCGTCTTGCCCGCGCTGGCTTCGTCGCCCACCAAGTCCAGGCAATCATCGTAAATCTGGTAGGCGGTGCCAAGCCGCAGGCCGTAATTCCTGAGTGCGTCCTGCATGGCAGGCGGGCAGTCGTTGAGCACGGCGGCCAGATGGGTGGCGGCGGCGAACAGGGCCGCCGTTTTCATCTCGATGATCTTGAGGTAGTCCGGCACCGACAGGTTGAGGTCGTAACGGCGCTGGGTGTGCAGGATTTCCCCGGCGCACACGTCGCGCGAGGCGCGGGCAATGGCGCGCGAGATCGCATTGTTGTCGTACTCGGAGGCGAGTTCGAGGGCGTGGGCGAAAAGCACGTCGCCCAGGAGCACGCTGAGCGAGTTTCCCCATTTGGCCGCAGCCGTGGGGAGGCTGCGGCGCAGATCGGCCCCGTCCATGATGTCGTCGTGCACCAGCGAGGCGATGTGGACGAGTTCGAGGATCACGCCGAGCTTGCGATGGTCGTCGGTCACACCACCGGTCGCACCGCCGGTCAGCAGGGCGAGGGCGGGACGGATGCGTTTGCCGGAAGACTTGCAGACATAGCTCACATAGCCTTCGATGCCGGGTTCGAAGCTGCGGGCCTGGGCCTGGATTGCCGCCTCAATGGTCTCAAGCTCCGTCCGCACAAGTTCAAACGGAAAAACCGGTGGTGAGGTGGCGGCGGTGGTTGAAGGGTTCATTGGGCGTTGCCAGACTTTGTGAAACTTTTCACAAGGTGGCCGATTCTCCTATCAAGTCAAACGTGCCGCTGCATTTCGAGGATGCCTCGGAGTGGCAGGCTTGGGGACAAGGGCATGAGAACGGGTGTTTATGCAAAGGGTGGATGGGGTCAGATGGCAGGCCGGAGTTTGCTGTTTTCGATCAGGAAACGCAGTAATCAAACAATCGCGAAGTCGGGCTTGATTCATTATTGTAATTATGATTTCATATGAAAACAGATAGTTTAACAAAGCGAAGAACACTTTTTCGAATGAACCCAGGCCGAAATCGCATGTCAAAATAGCGTTCTGAAGGAATTATAGTATCTTGACTTTGCTTCTCGCATGAATCCCAACGTGATCCAGTTCGCCTGCGGACACTGCCAGTCCTCGCTGACCGTGCCCGCGCACATGGCGGGTGTGGCTGGGCCATGCCCCAAGTGCGGCAATCACATTGTGTCGCCACAGCCACAGGCGGCCTTCGAGCCGGTTCCCGCTGCGATTCCGGCGGCCCCTGCCGCTGCCTGGCCGCCCGCTCCTGCAGAGCAGGCGGCCCGCCCCCCGACTGGAGGAATTCCCCCGGTGTGGCCGGGCATGGGTTTGAATTTGCCGCCTCAGGATCCGACGCCAGCGGGTGCCGGCATCCCGGCGGGCTCCTCCCTGCCCAGGCCTGTGCAGGCAGGGCCTGCGCGAGATTTGTATCCGCCCGCGCCTGTGGCTGCACCATTGATTCCTCCTCCCAGCGGCCCCGTGCCGTGGGGCCAGCCTTCGTTCCCTTCGCAACCAGCCCCGGACACTGGCGGGCTTCCCGGCGGATACCCGCTTAACAGCCAGGGACTCCGGCCCAACGCAGGGCTGCCTCCTGCCGGCAGCGCCCGTGGTGCCGCTCTGCCGCCTCCAGCGGCTCCCGTGAACCCCGTTGCGGGTATGATGATGGGGCAGATGCCTGGGGGGCTGCCGCAGGGAGGGCAGCCAGGGGTGTTGACCCGCCCTCAGTCCGTCGGCGGGTCCCGCCTCTCGCTGCTGGCTCGCCAGCTTACCACCGGGGCCGATGGCTCGCAGGGACTGCCGGTGGCGCCCGCGCCGCTTTCGACATCTGAACTGCCCGGCCAGGCCCCCACGACTTATGTTGCACCCGACGGTTCCAGGAACCAGCAGGCGAGTGCGATGCTTCTCAAGCAGAACATGCGCCGGGGGTTGCCGGTCAGCTCTTCGCCGAGCCGCGGGCGCGGAAAATTTGCACTGGTCGCCCTGCTCATGCTGGGCCTTCTGGGCGCCCTCGTATGGCAGTACCGCGCTCCGCTGAAGGACATCGTCACCCAGGTGTTCCCCCCCAAGCCATCGCTGCCGGAGCCCGGTGCGCCTCCTGCGGCGAGCCCAGTTCCTGGAGTGGACAAAATCATCACCAGCAGGGTTGTTGCGGAAACGGAGCCTGTGACCAAGGCCCTGAACAAAACGGTGGTCGCTCGATCCAACCCGGCTCCAGCTTCTGAACCGGTCCAGGACGTCAAGCCCCTGACGGTCCCTCCGCCCGAGACGGCTGCAACCTCTGGGCTGGTCGTGCCTCCGAATCCCACCGCCCCGAGCGCCGGTCCCGGCCCTGAGCTGATGGCCACGACCCCGACGCGGCGCGCCACGGCGGTTGACGATCCGCCAGCCGAGACGGAAGTCCGCCCGGCCCGGACTGTGGAGACTGCTCCGCCGCCCAATCCGCTGACGAATTCGCAGCAAAAGATGGTGGAGGTGGGCCGCGCGAACACTGAGCCGAAGATGGCGCAGAGCATTCCACCCGCACCGACTCCGGCCCTGGGTGCGGGTCCCACGGTCAAAAATGTGCCGCCCGTGTGCAAACCGGCGCTGGATGGGCTGCTCGGCTTCCTTGGGGCCAAGAACTGGCATGAGCGGCTGAAGTACACCCAGCTCGCCGATCAGATCGAATCCAAGGTCAAGATGTACTACGCGAGCACTCCGGACGGCCCCGTCGATGTGGACGAGATTCAATACCTTCGTCACGATGAGGATCCTCAGGTGGGCCGGGGCATGCATGCCGTGTTCGTGCTGTTCAGCCGCAACTGGGAGTTCGGATTCCCCATCATGGTCGAAGTCACGCCGGACGGCGCCCGGGTGGACTGGCTGACGTTCATCGAGTTCAAGGACGACATGCTCAACAAGTTTCTCGGCCACTACATGGAGGAGCGTGTGCAGTTCCATGTGGGCATCCACCGCACGCATTACTTTGATGACAACATTCCCGGCCTGGACCAGAAGGAGCAGTTCGCAGTCAGCTCGCCGATGGAGAACGTGAGGGGCTTCGTCTTCGTGCCCAAGGGCACCCCGTTCGCCCGCAGCCTGGCCAGCACCATCAGCTGGGACAAGGAGGCCTCGTGGGTGGTGGTGGAGCTGCAATGGCGCAAGGAGGGCAATTCCAAGTGGGTGGAAATGACGGCTCTGCCCCAGCTCAATTGGTACAGCGCACCTGCGCCTGCCGCCGCTGCGGACTCGGGTTCTCCCACAAGCCGTCCTGTTCCGGCGCCGCCGGGCTCCGTGGCCAGGTGAGCGCGGGGATCAGGGCCTGATTCTCCGCAGCACCGCCTGCGCCGCATTCCATCCGCACATGCCGTGCACGCCGCCGGCGGGAGGCGTGGAGGCGGAGCAAAGATACAACTGCTTGTTAGGCGTGGCGTAGGGGCAGAGGCTGGCCACGGGACGCGTGACGAGCTGCGCCCAGTTGGCCATGCCGCCCACGATGTCGCCGCCGATGCAGTTCTGGTTGTAGGCTTCGAACTGCGGACAGTTGAAGCAGTGCATGGCCAGGATGGTGTCGCGAAAGCCCGGCGCGAAGCGCTCGATCTGCGTGGTGATGCGCTCCTGCATGTCAACAACGGAGCCGCCGGGAACATGGCAGTAGGCCCACAGCGTGTGTTTGCCGGCGGGTGCGCGGCTGGGGTCACAGACGGATTGCTGGGCTGCGAGGACAAAGGGCGCGTCACTCACGCGGCCCTCATAGGCATCGAGTTCAGAGGCGCGAATCTCCTCCAGCGTGCCGCCCACATGCACCGTACCCGCTTTATGGCAGGAGTCGTCGGTCCAAGGCACCGGGCCGCTGAGCGCGTAGTCCACCTTGAACACGCCCGGTCCGTGCCGGTAGGCGTTCAGGCGGCGCGTGTAGCCGGCGGGCAGGGCGTCGCCGGCGATGCGCGTGAGCACGCGTGGAGCGGTGTCGAACAAATAGGCGCGGGCGCGCGGCAGTTCTTCGAGGGTCCGCACGTTCCACCCGCATCGCACTTCACCGCCTAGCGAGGCAAGTTTTGCCACCAGGGCGTCTGCGATCCGCTGCGATCCGCCCTCTGCCACTGGCCAGCCCACGGCATGGGCGCTCATTTGCAGCATCGTCGCCACGGCCGCGGTGAAGGGCTGTTCCAGAGGCAGCACGCTGTGCGCCGCATTGCCCGCAAACAGGGCGCGGGCGGCATCGGTGCGGAACAGCGCATGCGCCACGAGCGCGGCAGGCATCATCGCGATGGCGCCGAAGTGTGCCATGAGCAGGGGATGCCTGGGGAACGCCAGCGGCGTGAATACATCGGGATACAGTTGTGACGCCTTCTCGGTGAGGCGCTCGAACAGCAGGCGGTAGGCGAAGCCGTCGCGCCCCAGGGCCTCCGCCGTCTCATCCACCGAACGATGCAGCACCGCCGCCCGCCCGCCGTCAAGCGGATGCGCCAGCGGCACTTCGGGATGAATCCAGCGCAGCCCGTGCTCCTCCAGTTTCAAGGAGGCAAAGAAGGGCGAGGCCAGGGCGGTGGGGTGCACGGCGGAGCACACGTCGTGGTGATAGCCCGGCAGGGTGAGCTCCTTGGTGCGCATGCCGCCGCCCGGCGTTTCGCCCGCCTCCACGACCAGCGTCTTCCATCCCTGCCCGGCCAGGGCTATGGCGGCGCTCAGTCCGTTCGGACCCGAGCCGATGATGACGGCGTCGTAGGCTGGTGAGGCTGGAGGTTGCATGAGCAGACGGGATATGGGGGGCCTCAACGGACAGTTCAAGGCGAAGTGCGTGGCATGTAAAGTGCTTGCACCAGGGGCCCAAGGTGAAGGAACAGCACGTGACCATGCTTGAAGTGGCCCTGGCAGCCGGTGTTTCCAATGCCACGGTCTCGCGCGCTTTGCGTGACGACCCGCGCATCCGGCCTGCGGTGCGGGAGCGGATCAAGCAGGCGGCGCATGATCTGGGCTATGCGCCCAATCCTCTCGTGCAGGCACTGATGATGCAGCGGCGGCTGCGGCAGGACCCGCATGGCGAAACTCTCGCCCTGGTGACCAATGTGCCCGAGGAGGCCTGGAGGAGCAAGGACGTGTGCCGCTGGTACTGGCGCGGACTGGAGGAGCGCGCCACCCAGCTTGGCTACCAGATTGAGGTCCTTTCGCTGGAGGACCTGCACGGCAATCCCGCGAGACTGCGGCGCGTGCTCCTCGCCCGTGGCATTCGCGGCGTGATCCTGGGCTTTTCCCGGCGGGATGATGAAACGCGGGCGCTGGACGTGAGCGGCTTCTGCGTGGTGGGCCTGAGCACCTATTTCCACAACCTTGCCGTGGACCGCGTGCACCTGCACGGCTTCTTCAATGTGAAGCTGGCCTTTGAGCAGATGCGGCAGCTGGGCTATTCCCGTCCCGGGCTCATTGCGCCGGTCCGAAACAATGCGATTGCAGGCGGCCTGTGGTCCGCCGCCGCGCTTGACGAACAATGGCAGCGGCCGGCGGAGGAGCAGTGCCCGCCGTTGATGGTGGAAGGCGACGTGGTGAACATGACTGTCTTTCGCGAGTGGTTCGACCGTCACAAGCCGGACGCCCTGCTGGTGTACAAGATCGGGGTGATGGAGCTGCTGGGCCGCCTGCGCCTGGCCGTGCCTGCGGATGTGGGCGTGGCCTATCTCTTTGGCACGGAGGAGGAGCGCCAGGCGATGGCGGGCATCGATGGCAACCTCGACCGCGTGGGGGCTGCCACTGTTGATCTGCTGGTGCAGAAGATGCACACCCACGAAACCGGCATGCCGGAGCATCCGCGCGAGGTGCTGATCACCGGCACCTGGCAGTCCGGGCCTACGCTGCCGGCGCGATCTGTGCCAGCACGCAGCGCTCGCCCTTCGATTCGATCACCAGCTCGCAACCGGCCGTCACTTCACCAATGACCTTGCAGGCCAGCCCGCGCCGGGAAAAGCGGGAGCATACCCGCGACACGTGCTGGTGCTCCACGCTCAGGAGATACCCATAGCTGGGGAAGGAGAGCAGCCAGCGCTGCAAATCCACCCCCGGCGGCATGGGCAGGGCGTCGAGATTCAGGATGGCGCCACAGCACGAGGTGGCGAGCAGCATGGCCAGGGTTCCGGGCAGGCCGCCGTTGCTGATGTCCTTGCCCGCAGCGACCAGACCTGCCTCCGCCAGTTTGGGCAGAACCTCCAGGTCGGCGCGCAACCGCTTCGGAGGCGCCCCCACGCTGGCGTTCCAGAACACGGTGTTGTCCCCGTGATAGCTGCCGCGCAGGTCCACGGCCATCACGATCTGATGGCCGGGCTGCGCGGCGAAACTGGAGATCAGCCGCCGGGCACGGCCCAGCACCGCCGCCGCCAGCAAAGGGGTGCGCCCAAGCGGAAACCGCGTGGTGTGGCCTCCCACGATCGGCACGCCATAGGCCGTGGAAGCCGCCTGCATGCCCGCCCAGAGCTGGGCGGCGACGGGGGACTCCGCATGGGTCCACAGCACATCGACGATGGCGGTGGCCCTTCCGCCCATGGCCGCCACATCGCTTAGATTGACCATCACCGCGCAGTAGCCGGCAAACCAGGGGTCAAGCTGGATGAAGCTCTCCATCATGCCTTCCGCCGCCAGCAGCAGCCAGCCGCGGCCGTCGGGAATGGCGGCGGTGTCATCGCCGATGGGGATGCCCTGGGCCAGGCCCAGGGCAGGGGAGTAGGCGGCGGCAATGCCCAGCTTCTCCGCGACGTTGGGATGCTCGCGCAAGGATTGAGCAAGGCGTTCGAGCGAGGACATGGCCAAGACTACGCAACCAGCACCGCCGGAGGGTACTGCTCCAGTTCCGCCTGCATGTGGATGTGGCGCAAGCCGTGGAGCTGGCACTCGCCCAGCCGCAGCCAGTGGAGGCGCTGGAAGAACTTTTCATTTTGTTCCTGAACGTCCGCCAGGAAACGGTCGCAACCAATGGCGTTGGCGGTGGACACGGCCTTGTAAATGAGGCCGGCGCCCAGCGCGCCAAAACCCTTGTACACGGGCTGGTGGTTGCGCAGGCTGACGCCCGGGCTGAGCTGTGTGAGCTTGCGGTAGGCCGGGTCCACGCACAGGCGGCTGCCATACCACAGGCGGGGTTCACGCTCGTCAATGCGCACCACGCCCACCACCTCGTCAACCATCCCGGCCAGCAGCGTGGCGCAGATGAGCGGAATGGCGTGATCGTCAATGGCATCCCGGTCGTCGCCGCTGTGAAAGACGTGCTGCTCTTCGCAGAACACCCTGCGGCGCAGGCTCCAGTAGCCTTCGAGTTCGCTCGGGGTGTTGGCGATCTTGAAGACAAAGTCGCGCGGACGGTAGTCGGGGTAGATGTCGAAGAGCATGGTGGGGCGGATTTTGGAGGAGGTAAACGCAGAGCGCGTGCCAGGGCGGGTCAGGAACCGAGCGCCAGTTCGTTGAGTGACTTGGCGCGGTCAGGGGTGTCCACCGCATGGCGGGCGGCAATGGCCTGGGCGAGGAACTGGGCATCCGCCGCGACGCCGGAGAACCGGCCGCTGCCCCAGGTGTACTGCCAGGGCAGGCCCAGGAAGTAGATGCCGGGGACGGAGGTGATGCCGCGCGTGTGGCTGGGATAGCCCTTGCCGTCGAAGATGGGCGCCTCGATCCAGCGGTAGTCCGTGCCAAAGCCCATGCTCCAGATCACGCTGGTGATGCCGGCCTGCGCCCAGTCAAGCTCCTGTGGCTCGGCGGCGGGCTGCCAGACGGGCGTGTAGCGCGGCTCCGGCGGTGCGTCGATGGCGCTGCTTTCGATGTACTTGTCGATCGTGTTCTTGATGCTGTCCGCCACGTTGTCGGCATTGTCGAGGTTATGCCTCAGGTCCGTGGCGAAGCTGAGCAGGCTGCCGCGCACCTCCTTGAGCCGCCCGTAAAGCTGCATGCCTTCGAGGGCGAACCTGCGCAGGTCGATGTCGCGCCCGCCGTCCCTGCCCGTCACGTAATGATTGGCCTTGGCGCGCACCCGTTCCTTCAGCGGATGCTCATGCACCGGCATGTGGTAGTAGCCCATGGCATGGAGCCAGTCCACGACGTCGCGGCCGCGGTAGCGGCGGGCGGTGCGCGGTGCGCCGCCCACGCACAGGTGCACACGTCTGCCCGCAAGATGCAGGTCCTCGGCGATTTGGCAGCCCGACTGCCCGGAGCCCACCACCATCACCTCGCCCGGGGGCAGGGCGTCGGGGTTCTTGTAGTCGCTGGAGTGAAGTTGCGTGAGGTGAGCCGGGAAGCGTTCGGCCAGTCGCGGCATGGTGGAGGTCTGATAACCGCCGGTGGCCACCACCACCTGGCTGGCGGTGTACACGCCCTGGTCGGTGGTCACCTCAAACTGGCCGGAGGGGTTTTTGCTCAGGCGGGTCACGGCGACGCCTTCGCGCAGCGGCGGATCGAAGGATTTCGCGTAATCCTCAATGTAGCCCACGATTTGTTCCTTCTTCATGAAGCCGTCGGGATCGTCGCCGGAATAATTAAAGCCGGGGAGCTGGCACTGCCAGTTGGGGGTCACGAGGCAGAAGGAGTCCCAGCGCTGCGAACGCCAGGCCTCGCCCATGCGGTACTTTTCAAAGACCACATGGTCGATGCCTCGTTGTTTCAGGCACCAGCTCATGGACAGGCCGGCCTGGCCGCCGCCGATGATGATGACTGGGAAGTGAGTAGGGTCGGTGGGAACGGAATTCATGGAGGCGAAGGTTAGATGCTGAGGATGCGGACCTGCCCGTCCGGGGGCTGGCGTTTGGTGAATTGTTCGATCTCCTGGAGCTGGGCGGAAACCGAGCTGCAGGCGAAGCCATAGCGTGCGCGCACGCGCTCCGAAGCTTCGGCAAGGGCGGCGCGGCTGCGGGTGAGAAAGTCCGTGACGGACATTTCCTCCCCCTGTTTGAAGTAGCGGCACACGACGGTGGAAGGCGAGTAGCACTGCTCTCGGGTGCCGTCGGGAAGCTGCACGGTGAAATGGACCTCTGGCATGGTATTGAAATGATGGGTTAGGCGGCGAGGCAGGAGGAAGCACCTGCGACCGGGGTGGACGACGCCCCGCCTGCCCCGCTCCGTTCGAAGGTGGAGAGGGAGGAGCAGGCGGCGCATTTGGCGCAGCCGGCTTTGACAGTGTCCGAGGTCATGCCGGCGGCGCCGAGCATGAGGCCCAGGGGTTGCAGAACGGCCCGCATGAAGGCGGCGGTGGGAGGCGGTCGGTCGGCGAGCTGTGTGCCGCCGATGGGCACGAAAGGCACCACGAAAGGGTACACCCCCAGGGCGATCAGCTTGCGGCACCCATCCAGAAGCCCTTCCACTGTGTCGCCCAATCCGGCGAGAAGATAAGTGCTCACCTGGCCGCGCCCGAAGACCTTCACGGCTGCGGCAAAGGCCTCCAGGTAGAAGGCCACGGGCACTTCAGCCTTGCCCGGCATGATGCGCGTGCGCACTTGTTCATCCCATGCCTCCAGATGCATCCCCAGGGTGTCGGCCCCGGCATGGTGAAGGCGCTGGAACCAGGCAAAGTCTGCGGGTGGCTCGCACTGTGCTTGAATCGGGAGGCCGGTGCGCGCCTTGATGGCGGAAGCCACCTCCACCAGCACGGCGGCGCCACGGTCAGGGGTTGGCGGGGTGCCGGTGGTCAGCACGACCTGCTCCACGCCGTCAAGGCGTTGCGCGGCCTCGGCGACTTCCGCGAGCTGTGAGGCGGACTTTTTGGCAATGGTGCGGCCTGCCTTGAGCGATTCGCCGATGGCGCAGAACTGGCACTTGGTTTCGGCGTTGCCATAGCGGACACAAGTCTGGAGGACGGTGGTGGCAAGCACGTTGTGGGAGTGAAGCTGCGCCAGCTTCCAGTAGGGGATGCCATCAGTGGTGCTTAGCCCGTAAAAACGGGGCTGCGGAGGGAACTGCAGAGGCACCTCTGGCACGCCGTCGCGGTACAGCATGGAGCGGCCGTGTTCGTCGGGTGGATCGGCGGTGAAAGGGGAGTTGTGGGCCGGCCGGGTGTGAATGGGAACCATGACGGTGGTGCCCATGAGGGTCAGCGCCTTGTGGTCGCTGGGGCCGGCCCCGCCGCGCCGTGAGGCGGCAGTGCCGGCTTCATCGGCCATTCGCAGTCCCAGGGACTGGAGTTCAGACGCCAGCAACTGTTTGTGGCTCAGCACGGAAGTTTGGAACGCATTCATGGCCGTTGAGGTTGGAGCAGGGTTGTGAAAAAGGGCCGTTGCAGGCGGCGGGTGAATCGGTTTGGGCATAGGCTTCGTGCTGCACATGCAGGGTGAACAGATCCGGCCGCGAGTAGTGGCCCACGCTGTCCATCATGCGCTTGCGCTTGGTGATGAGGGCGAAGTCCAGGTCCGCGACGGCCATGCCTTCGCCTTCGGTGATGGGCGCGCAAAGCGGCACGCCTTCGGGCGAGATGATCGCCGTGTAGCAGCCGCCGCGCAGGGCCTTCTGCATCTTGCTGTCGCTGGTGATGCTGGCGATCTGCTCATCGGTGAGCCAGCCGGTGGAATTGACCACAAAGCAGCCGGATTCGAGCGCGTGGTGCTTGATGGTCACCTCGATCTGGTCGCGGAAGATGGGGCCCACCATGGAGCCGGGGAACTGCCCGCAGTGGATTTGCTCGTGCTGGGCCATGAGGGAGAACCGGGCGAGCGGGTTGTAGTGTTCCCAGCACGCCAGCGCGCCTACCCGGCCCACCTTGGTGTCCACCACTTTCAGGCCCGAGCCGTCGCCCTGCCCCCAGATCATGCGCTCATGATAGGTGGGGGTGATCTTGCGCCGCTTCAGCAGCAGCGTGCCGTCGGCGTCAATGATGAGCTGGCTGTTATACAGGGAGCCGTGGTCACGCTCGTTGACTCCGACCACAAGGACGATGCCATGCCTGGCGGCCTGCTGGGCGAGCACGTCCGGCACCCAGCCGGGCACCTCCACCGCATGCTCATAAAGCCGGAGGTGCTCGCGACCAGCGCTGACGGGAGGCTCGACGAAACTGAAGTAAGGGTAGTAGGGAATGAAGGTCTCCGGAAAGACCGCCAGTTCCACACCCTTGGCCGCCGCCTCGGCGATGGCACGGCAGACTCGGTCCACCGTGCCTTCGCAACTCGTCAGGTCGGGCGCTATTTGTATGGCTGCTGCTCGAATCGTGGCCATGGGGCGACCTTGGATCAGAGGTTCCAGGAGTGAATCATCACCGCATTGGCGCGCTGATGGAGAAGGATGCAGTCCAGCACATCCAGGGGGTTGATCGGCTTGATGCCGGGGATGAAGGCCTTCTCCGTCTGGCCATAAAGGGCCTGGGTGGAGAAGCGGCAGGCATAGACCTTGCCGCCTTCCGCCATGAAGGTGGCGAGGCGCTTGTTCACCAGCAGGTGGCCGGGGAAGGCTTCGTCGCCCAGCGTGGGAAATCCGCGCTGGAAGCCGAGAGTAACCCCCGGACCGTAGAGCAGGATGGAGGTTTCGTAGCCTTTGCGCAGCAGACGGGTGGCGTTGAGCGTGTTGACCAGGCCGATGGAGCCTTCAAAGGCGACGCCGTGGAAGGTGACCAGGGCCTTTTCGCCCGGGTTGGCCTTCACATCGTCAAAAACCTTTTCTTCATAATCGACCAGGATGTCGCCATCCTTGTAGGCAGGGATCTTTACTTCGGGCATAGGAGTGGGGTGGGGTATGGAGTTCGACTTGTTTGTGTGTCGCCCGGCAGCAGCCTGGGCACGACACTTCAACAAGCACCGGCGGTGCCAGCCTCCGTGCCAAGCTTTCTCGCGGGGTCGGCGATTCGTGCACATCGTTGCACGGCGTGATTCGCGGTCCTGAACCTGGCATCCGGGTGTGGTGGAGGTCCAATGATCCGAAAGGCTCTAGTCTCTGCGCTTAATGGAATGGCGGCGTCAAGAAATGGCCCTTGGATCCCTCCGGCCCACCGAGTTTGCCCCCATGAAAAAACTCTTGCGCTGGCGGCACATTGACCTCACAGTTCGGTCAGCATCCAGTTAAGGCTGGAATGCACGCTGGCGCAGCGTCCGGCTTGTCCAGGCATGGTTTCCCGCATTGCTCATTGGTGAGCGTGTTTCTTCGATTGGAACCTGACTGGCACAACCCATCCATGGCTTTCCACAGCCCTGCGCCGCTCTTCCTCATCTTTTTAGCATTGCTACCCTGGAACAGCCCCCCGGCTGATGCGCCGCCCGGCCTCTTTTGCGGGTGCGCACCTTCTCCCCCTCAATCCCAATCTCAGCGACATGGCAGGACATAACAAGTGGTCCAAGGTGAAGCACACCAAAGGCCCGGCCGACGCGAAGCGCAGCAACGTCTTCGCCAAGCTGTCCAAAGAAATCACTGTTGCCGCCAAAAGCGGCGGCAATCCGGACATGAACGCCCGTTTGCGTTCCGCCATCCTCAACGCCAAGGCGGTGAACATGCCCAGCGACACCATCGAACGCGCCATCAAAAAGGGCACGGGCGAGCTTGGCGGCGCTGTGATCGAGGAAATCATCTATGAGGGCTACGGTCCCGGCGGCGTGGCCATGCTGGTGGAGGTGGCGACCGACAACCGCAACCGTTCGGCCCAGGACATGCGCACCATGTTTTCCAAGAACAACGGCGCTTTTGCCGAAGCGGGCAGCGTAGCTTATCTGTTTCAGCGCCGCGGCGAGGTGCGGCTCGATCACGCCGCCTACACTGAAGACCAGGCCACCGAACTGGCGCTCGAAGTGGGCGCGGATGACGTGGTGGAGGAGGGCGACGACTGGACCCTCTACACCGCGCAGGACCGGCTTTTCACCGTGGCCGCCGCTCTGAAGGAGAAGAGCATCACGCCCAAGTCCCAGAAGATCATCTTCCAGCCCGCCACCACCATCACGATCGCCGATCCCAAAACGGCGCAGCAGCTCGTGCGTCTCTACGACACGCTCGACGAGTATGACGACACCCAGAATGTTTTCGCCAATTTCGAGCTGACCGACGAGGCCGCCGAAGCCCTGGCCTAATGACCTTTTTTTCCTGTGAGCCGCACCCCCTCTTTTCAACTCACCGCCGCGCTGCCCTTGCCGGCCGAACCCTCCATCCCCTCATCATGAGCGAGGAAACACTTTTCGACACCGCAGCCTTCAGCGCTGAAGTCGCCACCAAGTCGGCGCGCAAGCGCACCGCAGGCAAATCCGCCCTTTCTGTGGCCGAGGCCTCCGCCGCCCCGGCTCCAAAAGCGAAACGGGGACCGCGAACCATTGCTGAGGCGTTGCGGGTCAACGAGCTCGGGGGGGATGCTTCCAGGTCCACGCGAGCACCAGCGGCCGAGGTTGATGCACCTGGCGCAAACGAGGTTTCAGCCCCTAAGGCGAAACGCGTGAAAAAGGTGGCTGAACCGGACGCCGCCCCTGCCCTGAAACCCCTTCCTGATCCGGCGCCTGCTCCTGTATTTGAGTCTGCGCCGATCGATTCTTCAGTCGCCGAGAGGCCCAGACGCCCTGCGAAGAGAACAGCAAAGACGGATGCCCCGCCGGTCGATGTCGGTGCGGGTGACACCATCGAAGCGGCGCCGAGCCGTGTGCCAGGCATTCATGCGAGCCTGGCGGCTGCGGCGCAGAGTGCGCGGCAGACGATTCCCCCTCCTGTTTCAGCAGTCGAGCCCGTGGTCGCGCCTCCATCCGCACCACCTGGGAACCCCGCAGTTTCAGGACGCACAGAAGAGGGTGCACAGACCTCGCTTGTCGAAGGCCAGCCGCCGCGCGAGCGCTTCAGCCGCCGCCAGCGCTGGAAGGAACGCCGCGCCCGTGAACGGGAGCAGCGCGGACCGAAGCCAGGACAACCCGGCCAGGGCGGGCAGCCCGCAGAAGGAGGGGGGGGGCACCAGAGCCAGCCGCATCCGCAGCAACGCCATCAACAGGATCGTCATCAACAGGATCGCCATCAGCATGGCAGCCAGCAGGATCGTGATCGTGGCGACCGGAGCAATCAGGATCGTGACCGTGGCGACCGCAGCAACCAGGATCGTGATCGCAGTGATCGCGGCAACAACCAGGAGCGGGATCGGGAGCCGGAGAAGCTGCAAGGGCCGCCGGAGGCTGCCGAGGGCATCCTTGAGTTGTCGCCCAAAGGCCATGGCTTCCTGCGCGTTCGCGAAAAGCTGTACGCACAACTGCCGCAGGACGTGTTTGTGCACGCCGATCTCATCCGCAAGTTTGCGCTGCGTGAAGGCATGTGCCTGAAGGGCGAGTCCCGCCGCAACAGCCGCGGCCTGCAAATGACCGAGGTGGAAACCATCAACGGTCGCAGGCCGGAGGACATCAAGGACCTGCCGCTGTTCGAAGAACTCAAGGCCACGAATCCCTGCAAGCGCTATCAGTTGGAAACCCGGCAGGACCGGATGACCACGCGCGTGATCGACATGATGACACCCGTGGGCCGCGGCCAGCGCGGGCTCATCGTGGCGCCGCCGCGCGCCGGCAAGACGACCCTGCTCCAGCACATCGCGGAGTCCATGATCGCCAGCTATCCCAACGTGCATCTCATGATTTTGCTCGTGGACGAGCGGCCTGAAGAAGTCACGGAATTCCGGCGCGTGCTGCCCCAGGCGGAGATCTTCGCCAGCAGCAACGACAGCGATGTGAAAAGCCACACCCGCATCGCCCAGTTCGCCATCGAGCGCGCCAAGCGCCTTGTCGAAATGGGTGACCATGTGTTCATCCTGCTCGACTCGATCACCCGCCTCGCCCGCGCCTTCAACAACGCCAACAAGAACGGCGCCACGATGAGCGGCGGCATGGGTGTGGGCAGCATGGAGATTCCGCGCCGCCTGTTCGCCGCTGCGCGCAACACCAAGACGGCGGGATCGCTCACCATCCTGGCCACCGCGCTGATCGAAACCGGCAGCAAGATGGACGACATGATTTTTGCCGAGTTCAAGGGCACGGGCAACATGGAGCTGGTGCTGGACCGCAAGATCGCGGAGCAGTTCATCTATCCGGCCGTGAACATCTTCAAATCCGGCACCCGCCGCGAGGAGCTGCTGCTGCCCGCCTTCCAGATCGAAAAGATCCACATGCTGCGCCGCGGCCTCGCCGGCCACAAGCCCATCGAAGCCATCCAGCGCGTGCTGTCCCTGCTGGAACGCTACCCAAGCAATGCGCAGATGCTGCTGGAGCTGCCCAGCAAGTGATGAGAGCATAGTAAATAATGATATAGCCTTCAGGGAAGCCTGAAGGGCTCCTGGAATTCAGCCCAAGGGTTGCCCGAGTTCGGCGAGGGTTACCCTGGGTGTGGCGCGCGAATGGGGAGGCGCAAACCCAGCTCACTGCCGGAGCCGGAGGTTCGCCAGCAGCGCCGGTGGAAGGCACTGCTGGAGAATCCGGGAGCGGGCATCGCGCTGGGCTTGCGCCCTCCCTCGCTTGGCGAGGTGACCCAGGGAATCGCTCATCACTTGGGCTGAAAGCC
>CAINXC010000203.1 GCA_903854655.1 uncultured Verrucomicrobiota bacterium
GCTTCACCACGCCCGGCGTGATCTACCGCTACGACATCGAGAAGGGAACCAGCAGTGTTTACCGGATGCCCAGGCTGGATTTCGACGCCTCCCCGTATGAAACCCAGCAGGTGTTCGTCACCAGCAAGGACGGCACGAAGGTGCCGCTGTTCATCACCCATCGCCGCGGCCTGAAGCTGGACGGCAGCAACCCCTGCCTGCTATACGGCTACGGCGGCTTCAACATCAGCATGACCCCCGGTTTCTCCGTGGGCCGCGCGGTGTGGCTGGAGCGCGGCGGCATGTACTGCGTGGCCTGCCTGCGCGGCGGCGGCGAGTACGGGGAGGAGTGGCACCAGGCGGGCGCGAAGCTGCACAAGCAGAACGTGTTTGATGACTTCATCGCCTGCGCCGAATGGCTGGAGAAGGAGGGCTACAGCAAGCCGGAGAAGCTCGCGATCCAGGGCGGCAGCAACGGCGGCCTGCTGGTGGGCGCCTGCATCACACAGCGGCCCGAACTGTTCGGCGCGGCGCTGCCCGCCGTGGGCGTGATGGACATGCTGCGCTTCCATCTCTTCACCATCGGCTGGGCCTGGAAGAGCGACTACGGCAGCAGCGAGGACGCGAAGCAGTTCGCCGCGCTGCGCGCCTACTCACCCCTGCACAACCTCAAGCCCGGCACCCGCTATCCCGCCACGCTGGTGACCACCTCCGATCACGACGACCGCGTGGTGCCCGCGCACAGCTTCAAATTCGCCGCCACCCTGCAGGAATCCCAGGCCAAGGACGGCCCGCCGGTCCTCATCCGCATCGAAACCAGCGCCGGTCACGGCGCCGGCACGGCGCTCAACAAAACCATCGAGGAAACCGCCGATGCCTGGGGCTTTTTGATCAAGTCGCTGGGGATGAAATAATGCCCGCCACTCTCTTCATTTCCAGGGCTTGCGCGATAAACTCCTCGGAGGTGCGCAAGGGCTGACTCAAGCGAATTTGGCGATCTTTCTCCCACAAGGCTTTCAGTTCGGGGTTGGTTCCGAGCAATTCTTCGGTCGTGACGATGGTGTGCTCCATGAAGGTGGTTTTGTTGAGGTTAGAGTAGGTCATGGAGCCTAGTTTGAACAGGAGAACTTGTTCACTTTGGGCCTGGGAACATTCGTGTGAAAACAATGATGAGCACAGTCCTGAAAGCAGGCAGTGCTCCCGCAAGAAGCAGCCGCCCGGGGCGTTCACTCCTGTCCATGAACCGCCTGCTCTGCCTTGTGCTTGCCCTTGTCTCCGCAGCCGCCCAGGCGGCGGAGAAGAAGCCGAACATTCTCTTCTTCTTTGCCGATGACTGGGGCCGCTACGCGAGCGCCTACGCGGCGCTGGATGGCCGGCAGACGGCGAACGATGTGATCAAGACGCCGAACGTGGACCGCATCGCCAAAAACGGCGTGCTGTTCCGCAACGCCTTCGTCAACGCTCCCTCCTGCACGCCCTGCCGCAGCTCGCTGTGCAGCGGGCGCTACTTCTTCAACACCGGCATGGGGGCGATCCTTCAGGGCGCGAAGTGGGATGCCTCGATCCCGGCCTGGCCGCTGCTGCTGCGCGACGCGGGCTATCACATCGGCAAGACCTGGAAGGTGTGGGGTCCAGGCACTCCGGCGGACGCCCCGTACGGCGCCCGCGAGTACGCCTATGACAAGACCGGCAACCGCTTCAGCGACTTCTCCGAGAACGTCACCAAGCTGGTGAAAAACGGCATGTCGGTGAAGGACGCGAAGGACAACCTTTTCAACGATGTGCGGGTAAATTTCGACGACTTCCTTGGCTCCTGGTCAAAGGAAAAGGACAAGCCGTTCTGCTACTGGTTCGGCGCCACCAACACCCACCGCCTGTGGGAGAAGGGATCGGGCAAGGCCCTGTGGGGCATTGATCCCGACTCGCTTCAGGGCCGCATGCCCAAGAACCTGCCGGATGCGCCGGAGGTGCGCGAGGACTTCGCCGACATGCTGGGCGAATCCCAGGCCTGGGACGAGGCCGTGGGCATCATTTTGAAGAAGCTGGAGGCCATCGGTGAATTGCAGAACACCATGATCGTCATCAGCGGCGACCACGGCGCGGGCGGCTTCCCCGGCGCGAAGTGCAACCTGTACGATTTCGGCCTCAACGTGTCGCTCGCGATCTGGTATCCCGGTGCCAAGGGCGGGCGCGTGGTGGACGACATGGTGTCGCTGCCGGACCTGTGCCCCACCTTTCTCGAAGCAGGCGGCGTGCCCCTGCCCAAGGGGCTCAACAGCCGCAGCCTGATGCCCTTGATCAAGTCCGACAAATCGGGGCAGATCGACTCGACACGGTCCTGGGTCATCGCCGGCCGCGAGCGTCACGTGGCCGGAGCGCGCGAGGGCAATCTCACCTACCCGCAGCGCTCGCTGCGCACGGCGGATTTCCTGTTCATCCGCAACTTCAAGCCCGACCGCTGGCCCATGGGCGCGCCCTATCAGGTGACCGAGACCAGCGCGCCCAGCCACGAGGAGCTGGCGCACAACACCTTCTGCGCCTTCCCGGACATGGACGCCGGCGAAATGAAGGCCTGGCTGGTGGAGCACCGCAATGATCCGCAGTGGCGCTGGTACTACGACTACGCCTTCGCCAAGCGCCCGGAGTTCGAGCTCTACGACGTGAAGAAGGACCCGGATGAAATCCACAACGTGGCCGCCGATCCCGAGTACGCCGACATCAAGGCGCGACTGAGCAAGCAGCTCATGGGCATCCTTGAGGACGCCGGCGACCCGCGCGTGACCGGCGACGGCCAGACCTTTGAGAAGCCACCCTTCACCAGTCCCGAACCCGAGCGGCCCCGGCCCAAGGGCAAAGGAAACCAGGCGGCACATTGATTCTTCTTTTTGTGTCCA
>CAINXC010000204.1 GCA_903854655.1 uncultured Verrucomicrobiota bacterium
ACATTCCCTCGCAGGCGTTGCACGGCTTGTCACCATGGAGCAGCGCTGTGCCTGGAGAGCGCGGCCCTCCGGCGTTCATTGCCTCCTCTCAACGTTCTTCTGCACCAACTTCCCGGATGAACCTGACAAATGACCCCGCCGCGTGTCCGCGCTTGTGGCGATGGCTGCCTGATGGCAGGTTTTGCGAGCGATGCTTTCCCATCTTTCCCAGCTCCCTGCCCGCAAAAGAAACGGCCCGCCCCTGAGCGTGCTCACCTGCTACGACTATCCCACCGCCCGCCTGCTTGATGAGGCGGGGCTCGATCTCCTTCTGGTGGGAGATTCGCTTGGCATGGTGGTGCTGGGCCTGCCGGACACCACCGGCGTGACCATGGAAGACATGGTCCATCACATCCAGGCCGTGGCCCGGGGGGCGAAGCGTGTTCCCTTGATTGGCGACCTCCCTTATCGCAGCTATCTGACGCCCGACATGGCCGTGCGCAATGCCCGGCGGCTCGTGCGGGCGGGCGCACATGCGGTCAAGCTGGAGGGCGGCGTGAGCATGCTGGCGCAGGTGAAAGCCATCCTCGCGGAAGGCATTCCCGTCGTGGGCCACATCGGCATGCTGCCGCAGAGCGTGGTGGTGGAGGGAGGCTACAAAAAGAAGGGGCGCACGGCGGAAGACGCCGCCCGCCTCATGGCCGATGCAGTGGCGCTGGACGAAGCTGGCGCCTGCGCCTGCGTGTTGGAAAGCATGATGCCGGAGGTGGCGGCGGCGATCACCCAACGGGTGAAAATGAACACCATCGGCATTGGCGCGGGCAATGCCTGCGACGGCCAGGTGCTGGTCACACCGGATCTTATCGGCAGCTTCCCCTGGTTTCGACCGCCCTTCGCCAAGGCGCGGGCGGACGTGGCCGGTGAAACCTTGCGCGCCGTCCGCGAGTACGTGGCGGCGGTGGTCGCCGGCACGCTGGCGAGTGCTCCTGCTCCTGCACCGGCAGCGACGGCTGCGGAACCGTCCGCAAGCGCCCCGCAGCCAGTGCCGGCGGCGGTGATCGAAACCCTGGTGGTCCCCCCGGAACCCCTGGTTGTTCATCGTGAGCCCCTGGTGGTTCATTCCGGGCCTGTGGCGGAAACCTTCTCAGAAACCCCTCCGCTTGAACCGGAGCTTGCGGAAGCCATTAGTCCTTCTTCCACCCCTGAATAACCTCGCCTGCTTTCTGCGCCCACAGGGCCTTTGCTGCGGCTTCGCCGTTGAGTTTGGCCTGCACCTGGCAGGTGGCGGCGTCCCTGGCCAGGGTTTCGCCCATCGAGTCGAGCTGCCGTGTCAACGTGCTGATTTCGGCGTTGATCCGGTCCAGCGTGGCGATGTGTTCGGCAAGGGCCTGATCGAGCAGAGGGCGCACCTCGGCAGGCAGCGTTGCTTCGTTGGCAGGGCTGCCGTAGAACTCCTTGCGTTTGCGCAAGGCTTCGGCGTTGCTCGACGCTTCTGCGGTGATCTGCCGGGCTTTTTTGAGCACGGAAGCGCCGGGCTCCACCGCTTGCTTGAACTTGGCCATGCCCGCATCCGCAGAGGCGGCGAGGACCACGTCTTTCAGGGCTTCCGCAACTTCCGCCCGCGCCTGCTGCCACTGCTGCTGCAGGAGTTCGGTCTTGGAGGGGGGCAGGTTCTTTTTGGTGAGCGACCTGAAAAAGGCCTGCGCATCCTCCCGCAGCCCGGCCAGGCGTGAACAGCCGCACCTGCTGGGGCCGGCGACAAGCAGCAGCGCCACCAGGGCAATCAGGGGAAGGCAGCCGTGCAGGCTTTTCATGGCGGATGGGGTCGGAATCGCGTGCTCAGGTTATCACGGTGCGCTTCAATAGCCCAGAGAGATCTCCACCGGCACCGGGCTGGAGTCGAGCCCCTGCGCCGGTCGCCAGACGCTCACCTTGAGGGTGCCGTTGTGGCTTTGCAAGGCGCTGGCAAGCTGATCGAACTGCCGCACCGGCTCGCCAGCCACTGCAACCACGACATCGCCGGAATGAAGTCCCTCGACATCAGGGTGGGAGCCGTGCGTCACGTAATTCACCCGGATGCCCTCACCCTCGGGATTGATCCTGGTGTCCACATGAATGAGCTCCTTCACGCATTCAATCGAGCGGGTCAGAGGCACGGCTGTCCCCAGGGTCACCGACAGGCTGAAGTCCCCGCCGTGGTAGCGTCTGCCCTTGATCATGACTTGCCGCCCTGGCTGGCTGCCCTCAAGCGCGGCGCGCATCTCTGCAACGTCGCCGATGGGTTGGTCACCAAAGTCCGTGATCAGATCGCGAGGCCGCAGATCGGCCAGGTCCGCAGGGGAGCCGATCAGCACCGTCTCCGCCACCACGCCGGCGTATCCGCGCGGTGCAGAGCCCACATCGATGCCCAGGTAAGCCCGGCCCGACGGGGCGTTTGCAGGAGCGGGGTCGTCCGGCGGGGCGGCCACTGCGTGCCGGGGCAGGGGACGCTGGCGGAGCTCCTTGGCGTAAAGGCTGGTGAGCGACACATTCTTGAGTTCCACCAGCCCCAGTGCGCCGCGGAAGAAAGGCGTGGTGGGCGGGTGCGTCCAGCGATTGGCGTCCTCGCGCGTGATCAAGCCCAGGTCCGCGAGCTGGCGGAGGCGCTGCGCCGCTCGCCCGTCGCCCGCATGAACCGCCAGCGCATAGTAAACGCAGGCCTTGCCCAGGTCGCGCTCCGTGACACCGACCAGGGAGCATTCCGCCAGCCAGAAATTCACCGTGCCCACGCCGCTGATGGCACCGGGTTCGGCTGCTTTTTCGATTCCTGGACCGAAGGGCATGCCGGGGTACTTCGACAACTTGGATCCGGCCTCCTTCAGGAGGCTGACACCGCGCTGACTGTTCAGCCCCTGGCCGCGCCCAGTGATGTCCATCATCGCCAGCAGTTGCAGGGCGGCGGGCGCTTGCATCTTGGCGGCGGCTTCCAGGTTGGCGATCTCCGTCGGAGTAAACCGGGGGATTGCCGGAGGTTGCAGGATCTTGGGGCCGCGTGAATGCAGCATCTCGAAGCTGACGGCGTTCAGCCTGCCCAACGCCTGCTCGTTGCCCGGCGTGTTCAGGGCCCACGCGAGGGCGCTGATCAGTTGCTCCACGATCGGTGTGGCAGACTTGGCCTCGTTGCTTCGGTCCGCCGGGATCTGGCCCTGCTTCCCTGTCTTGTCGGCCAAGGGTGCTGGGGGCGTGTCCTGCCCCTGCAATTCCTGGAGGCGCTTGCCCACCAGCCCGCGCACAATTTCATCCTGCCGTTTGGGGTCAAAGCTGAAGGCTTTGAACGTGGCCGCCCACTGCGGAGTCAGGCTCAGGGACTGCTCCAGGGCCTTGACGATGGCGCTGATGCGCCCGTCCAGCGCTTCGGCTCGCCGGGCGGTGGCCAGCGCCTCGCGGTCAAGCTGCTCCGCTGTTGGCGCGTCGAGCGAGCCGCCCGGCACCTTTTTCATGAGCTCGGTGGTCAGCTCCCGCGCCTCCGCCGCCAGATCCCTGCCGCCGCCCGTATCGCGCAATCCCGCCTTCAGCTTTTCCGCCTGCTGCTGGAACGTTTCGATGCCTTTCTCCAGGTCGTTGGACTCCGCCAGCGTATGCAAGGCCTTCACATGCCCGTCTGCAAACCCTTCCAGCCGCTGTTCAATCGCCGCCACACGCTCAGCGACCGAAGGACCGGCGTCAGCACCCAGGCAGGGCAAAGCCAGCGCCAGGAGCGCTGTGGAAAGGATGTTGAATGTGAAATGGCCGGACATCTAGGGCTTGAAAGACAGCATCCGCACGGCTTCGGGATCACCGGTCACACTGACGCTTTTGATACGTTCGACGCTCTTGCTGGTCTTTTCTTCATCTCATGAACGCTTCGCGCATGACGGCCACCGGGGTCAATCAAAGACTGTGTCGCCCTATTATGCAAGAATCAATGGTGTGTCCCATCCGGCCTCTCACTCATACTCAGGATGTCCTTCGCTGATCACCACCGTTCCGCCGATGAAGTCATGGAGTGTGCGCCGTTCCCGGTTGGCCAGCATGATGATGATTTCGGCGATGACCCAGAGGCTGGCAGCGGTGTCCACCCAGGCGAAGAAGGGTGGCAGTGAGTGACGCATCAGTTGCTGACGCTGGAGCCAGACGGAGCCTGCGTACTCCGCAGGTGTCAATGCATTGAGGCCCCAGAGACGCGCAGCACCCCACACAAGGGCAAAGAGCAGGTCCACTGCGCCACGCCAAAAGGAGTCTGTCCAACCAACGCGAGAACCATCGGGGCGGACGACGCGGAGGCCGAAGGCGCGCTTGCCCAGGGTCTGGCCGGTGGTGGCGTGAAAGCAGAGAGCGTACAGCCAAAACATCAAGGCATTGGGAAGCACGAGAGCCAGGGCGATGGGTCTGGAGAGGGTGCTCAGCACAATGATCAGCACAAGGGGGATGAACAGGGCGAAAACATCGCCTGCGCGTGCTCCCACACGGATCCAGAAGCCCGCGTAGTGCAGGCGTTCACCGCAAAAGCGATGAGCGCCGGTTTCCGCAGGCATCAGGTGGGCGGCTGGCGGTTCATTCATAGGCAGGACTATGCGGGATCCGAGATGGTTTATGCTGACAGAACCGGGCAGTGCTTGCAAAGGTGTTTCTTGGGAATGGCGACAGGTTGCCGGGCACCGGTCAGCGGCCTTGGCTTGGATGTGACACCCCCGCCTCAAAAAACCCTTTGTTTCCCGCTGGCACATGCGTCGCTTGTCGCCACATTTGGCCGATGCCCCGCCGGTTTTTCTGCTCGCCCGCGATCATCGCTTTGATCCTGCTGCTTCACGCCGCCGCCTTCGCTGGTCCCCCGTACCAGACCGACGATCCGGAGACGCTGGAGCAGGGGCATTGGGAATTTTATCTGGCGGGCGAGGTTAATCGCAACTTCAATGGCGACTGGTCGGGCCTGGGCCCCATGGTGGATGCCAATTATGGCCTGCTGCCCGATTTGCAGTTGCACTTCACCACCCCCTTCGCCTTCCAGCGTCCGCGCAATTTCCCCGGTCCCTACGGCTACGGCGATACTGAGCTGGGCACGAAGTTCCGCTTTGTGCATGAAACGGAGGACATGCCGCAGATGAGCCTGTATCCGCTGGTGGAGCTGCCCACCGGTGATCACAACAACGGCCTCGGCAACGGCAAGTCGCAGTTGTACATCCCGCTGTGGATTCAGAAGGGCTTCGGGGAGTGGACCACGTATGGCGGCGGCGGCTACTGGTTCAACCCCGGCCCCACGAACCGCGACTGGTGGTTCATCGGCTGGGAGGTGGAGCGCAAGATCACCGAAAGCTTCACCCTGGGCGCGGAAGTGTTCCACACCACTGCCAACACCATCGGCAATCGCGGCGAAACCTCGCTCAACCTGGGGGCCGTCTATGATCTTTCCGACACCTACCACCTGATGCTCTCCGTGGGCCACAGCTTTCAAGGCCCCGCCCAGCTCGAAGGCTATCTGGGCCTGCAAATCACTTTTGGGCCTGGTGGGCCAGGCGAGAAGGCGGAAAAGTCTGGCAAATAGGCGGGCTGTTGCCCGATGTGAAAGTTTGCTTGCCGCACTGGAGAGAATCCCTCACGCTCGGCAGGATGAAATGTCTGCCGTTGATCGTGTGCATCGCCATCTGTGGTCTGGCCCAGGGCGGGACGGTACGCCTGGAGCGGGTGCCGGAGGGCGGGGTGCAGCCGCAGGTCGCAACTGGTGCCAACGGGGTGCTGCACCTAGTCTATTTGCACGGCGAGCCGGGAGCCTGCGACGTGCGCCACGCGATGAAGAAGCCGGGCGACAAGGAATGGAGCGCGCCGGGGACGGTGAACAGCGAGTCTGGCACCGCCATCGCGGTGGGCACGA
The DNA here is from genome assembly GCA_903854655.1 of uncultured Verrucomicrobiota bacterium. Lineage (GTDB taxonomy): Bacteria > Verrucomicrobiota > Verrucomicrobiia > Verrucomicrobiales > Verrucomicrobiaceae > CAINXC01. Next base: position 5,867 of record CAINXC010000204.1, read on the forward strand.
TTCGTGGCGCGCAGATCAGCATTGGCGGTGACGGCACCGTGCACGTGGTGTGGAACGGGCCGGGCAGCAAGCAGGCGCCCTCGGCCCTGTTTTACGCGCGGTTGGTGCCGGGTGGGACTGCGTTCGAGCCGCAACGAAACCTGCTTGGCGACACGGAGGCGCTGGATGGCGGGGCTTCCGTGGCGGCGGGTGCCGGAGGCGAAGTCTTCCTCGTCTGGCATGGCCGGCCCGCGAATGCCGCACCCGGCGAGACCGGTCGCGTGGTCTTCGTGCGGAAATCCACCGACAGCGGCCGCACTTTCGCGCCCGCGAAGATCGCCAATCTGGACTATGCGGGCGTTTGCGCCTGCTGCTCGCTGCGGAGTTTCGTTGCACCGGGCGGCGACTTGCTCACACTCTATCGCGCTGCACGACGGCTGGATGAGCGTGACGTGACGCTGCTTGCCTCTCGCGATGGCGGTGAAACCTTCGCACCCCGCATCCTCGGGCCCTGGGCCATTGCTGCGTGCCCGATGAGCAGCATGAGCATGGCGGCCGCAGGCACCCAAACTCGCGCCGCATGGGAGGCCGATGGGAAGATCTTCACCGCGCTGCTCGGCGGGGCTTCCAGCCCTGTCGTCGTTTCTGGTGACAAGGCCCGCCACCCCGCGCTTGCCACCAATGCACGCGGCGAAACAGTGATCGCCTGGAGCGTCGGCACCGGCTGGCAGCGCGGCGGCGGGCTTGCCTGGCAGTTGCTCGGTGCCGATGGCAATCCGGCAGGCCAGCCCGGCTCAGCCAGGGGCATGCCGGTTTGGGGGGGTGCTGCCGCGTATGCGGAGGGCGAGGGGTTTGTAGTGATGTTTTAGCGGAGCAGCGGAAGGCAATCTGATCAAACAGCGGAATCACCACCGGATCACGCCCTTGGGCTCGTCGTGATCGAAGAAGACCAGGGCCTGGCCTTTTCTCCAGAAGCCAAAGTGCATGGCCTCGTAACCGTGCCTGAAGAGGGCGGTGGCGTTGCCTCTTTGGTAGTTGGGCAGGCCGTAGAGCGTGAACAATTCCTCCAGGTCCTCGGGTGTCTTCACGGGTTTGGCGCTGTCGGCCCGTGCGAGCCATTCCAGTTTCGTGGCTCGGGCCTCGACCAGGTAGTTGGACTGCAACCCCACGGAGTGCCAGAATTCGGTCTTGGGGTTGAACGCCCGATCTGATGACTCTGGCTTGGGATGGCTTGAGCAGGCGGCTAGTCCAACGAGGGCGCTGAGGAGCAGACGGGTGAAAACGCGGTTCATGGGAAGGGCCTGGCGGTGTGGGATTTCGATGGCGGGGGATCAAGAGTGAATTCGGGAGAAAGGGCGTCGGGTTACTCTTCCAGGCGATGGGTTGGCTGAGCGCAAAGCTCGTCAGGCGGAGCACCGACGGCTACGCTGGGAAAAAATGGCCATTGTGTGTAACATCGCCCGAGAAATGAATCAGGTAGCTGCATGAACGAATTTCCTGAGGTCATTGATCCTGGCACCTGCCCTGCGTGCGGCGCTGAAATGAGCGGCAATCTTTGCCCGCGCTGCCTGATGGCGGACGCAGCGCAAGCCACTCAGGCAGCGGGCACGGCGCCGGGCGGCGCGGTGCCATCGCAGGCGGAGGTGGCGGCGGCGTTTCCCCAACTGGAGATCATCGAGCTGATCGGTGCGGGGGGCATGGGCAATGTGTGGCGGGCGCGGCAGCCGACGCTGGACCGCTTTGTGGCGCTGAAGCTTCTGCCCGCCTCGCTCACGGAGCGTGACCCGGCGTTCGCGGAGCGCTTCGCCCGCGAGGGCCAGCTCCTGGCGCGGCTGCACCACCCGAACATCGTGACGGTGCATGATTCGGGGCGTGCAGGGGACTTCTTCTACCTCGTCATGGAATACGTGGACGGGGTGAACCTGCGCCAGGCGATGAGGGCGAGCCGCTTCACGGCGGAGCAGGCGCTGGCCATCGTGCCGAAAATCTGCGACGCCCTGCAGTACGCCCATGAGGAAGGGGTGCTGCATCGCGACATCAAGCCGGAGAACATCCTCCTGGATGCGAAGGGCCGGGTGAAGCTGGTGGACTTCGGCATTGCGAAGCTGATGGCGCAGGCGGAGGCCGCACCCGCTGGTGGAGCGGCGCCAGGGCACTCCGGTTCGCTCACCCTTGGAGACTCCACGCTGGGCACACCACAGTACATGGCCCCGGAGCAGAGAGAGCGGCCAGGTGACGTGGATCAGCGGGCGGACATCTATTCGCTGGGCGTGGTGTTCTATGAGCTGCTCACCGGCGAGCTGCCTGTGGGCAGGTTCGCGCCGCCGTCCGAACGCTCCGAAGCGGATCCTCGCCTGGATGGCATCGTGCGGCAGGCCTTGGAGCGGGAGCGCGAGCGGCGGCAGGGGAGCGTGGGCGAATTTCGCACCCAGATGGATACCGTACTGCACACTCCGTGCCTCGCGGGACCGGCGGTCCAGTGTGGTTGGGGAAACAGGGAGTCGTGGGAATACAAATCGAAGCGCGTGGTTTTCGGCCTGCCTCTGCTACATGTCGTGTCCGGCATGGATCCGGCGACGGGGCGACTGCGGGTGGCACGAGGGTTCTTTGCCTTAGGCGGTGTGGCGGAAGGCGTCTTTGCCTCTGGCGGGCGGGCCAGGGGTGTGTTCGCGTTTGGCGGCATCGCTACCGGTGTGGTGGCGGTAGGTGGTCTGGCGATGGGGCTCATTTCGATGGGCGGGCTGGCCCTGGGCCTTCTGCTGGCTTTCGGTGGTCTGGGCGTGGCCCCGGTGGCGACGGGCGGTGGAGTTGTCGGCTGGTATGCGTCGGGCGGCGAGGCCTGGGGGTACTATGCGCAAGGGGGAGTGGCCGTGGGCAAATACGCCCTTGGCGGCAAGGCCGTGGCCGAGCACGTCATGACGCGGGCGGAGGAGATGCCGGCCGTTCTTCAAATGCTGGGGCGGTCCACTCCCTGGATGCTGGTGGCTTATGTTCCGTTCCTGAGACTGCTCT
>CAINXC010000205.1 GCA_903854655.1 uncultured Verrucomicrobiota bacterium
CGCCACCCCGCAGACTAAAGTCTGTACTCCAGCCGCGCCATCCATGCGCGGGCAGTTTCTGTTCGCAAGATGACCCTCACGACTCGAATGATCCAATGCCCGAACTTCCCGGATGAACCAAAAAGCCCCCGGCCACTTGCGCAGCCGGGGGCTTCAGATTCAATCAATCAGCGGCGGTCGGCTCAATGATGGCCGTTGCCGTTGATGGCGGCGGCTTCGGGCTCGATGAGGCCGAATTCGCCGTCCTTGCGCTTGTACAGGATCGCCAGCTTGTGGGTGTGCTGGTTGTGGAAGACCACGAAGCTGCTCTCGCTCATGGCGATGTCGAGAATGGCCTCGTCCGGGAACAGCGGGCGGATCTTGTACTGCTCCTTGTGGACGTAGGCGGGCTCGATGTGGTCCTCTTCGCTGGCCAGCACGCGCTCCACCACGTTGTCCTCGAAGATGTGCTCCTCGATGTGGCGGATGTTGCCTTTGCGCGGGCGGTGGCTCTTGAGCATGCGCGTCTTGAACTTGCGCATGCGCCGGGCGATTTTGGCGATCGATTCATCAATCGAGGCGTAGATGTCCTCGCCGGTGGAATCGGCCTCGATCACGATGTGGTTGGCACAAAACAGGATGATTTCCGCCTTCTGCTGGTTGTGATGCGTCTGGACATCGAGAATCACTTTCGCTTCGATGATGCGCGGGTAGTCAAGATGAAGGCCTTCGACCTTCCTGATGGCGTAATCACGCATCGCCGGAGTGACTTCCACATGACGTCCCGTCACGACGATGGGCATGTTGACGTTGTGCAATTGCATGGCGTTTGGTTCCTTTCCTCGGATTTCCTTTGTTGGTTTGAAGTGCCGGCTGCCCGGCGGTGAAATTACATTTTGAAGTCCTGGCCCAGGTAGAGCTGGCGGGCCACAGGGTCGTTCACAAGGAACTCCTGCGATCCGTGCCGCTTTACCTGGCCCTCGTAGATCAAATAGGCCCGGTCCACGATGCTGAGCGTTTCACGCACGTTGTGGTCGGTGATGAGAATGGCGAGACCGGCACGGCGCAGCATGCGGATGATCTCCTGGATTTCGCTGACGGCGATGGGATCGACGCCGCTGAAGGGCTCGTCGAGCATCAGCAGCTTGGGCTCGGTGACCAGGGAGCGGGCGATGGTGAGGCGCCGCTTCTCGCCGCCGGAGAGCGTGATGGCGAGGTTGTCCGCCACGTGGGCGATGCCGAACTTCTCCATCAGGTCCTGGCTGCGCTCGACACGTTCCTTTTTGGAATACTGCTGGGTTTCCATGACCGCGACGATGTTTTCGCGCACCGTGAGGCGGCGGAAGATGGATTCCTCCTGCGGCAGGTAGCCCATGCCGTGGCGGGCGCGGATGTACATGGGCTCCTGGGTCACGTCATGGTCTTCGAAGATGACCTTGCCGCCATTGGGGCGCACCAGGCCCACGATCATGTAGAAGGTGGTGGTCTTGCCCGCTCCATTGGGCCCGAGCAGGCCCACGATCTCGCCAGGCTTCACGTCGATGTCCACCCCGTTCACCACGGCGCGGCCGTCATAGACTTTTTTGAGGGCGCTGGTGTACAGAAGGCGCTCCTGTGAACTGGCGATGTCGGCGCGCTTTACGGCGGGCTCATCCCACATGCGTGCGGGACTTTGGGTGTCTTTGGCCATGATGGGAGAAGAAGCGTTATTGACCAGGAGCGGGGGCGGGAATGGAGAACCCTTTGGACGTTTTCACGGCTCCACCGGGAGCCGGAACAGTGCCAGGAGCGGAGGTGCCGGGAGGAGCGGTTGTTCCGGGGGCCGGGGCGGTCTCCTGTTTGGCCTGGACCAGATTGGTGGTGGAGCGGCCGGTGGTGTGCAGGGCGCCAGACTGGGTCATGACCATGACCGTGGTGGGTTCCGAAGCGGTGTGCAGGTTGTCGCCGTCCTGCACCTGGGGGTTTTCCTTGAGCGTGATGTCGCCGGTGTCTCCATCATAGTAGGAGTAGCGGGACTGGCCGATCTGCACCTTGCCGTCCGGATTGTGCTTGATGATCACCACCTTGCGGCCGGTGGCGATGGCGGCTTCAATGGTGTCGTCGTGGTAGGGAGGCTTGGCGCCCGCCGCCGCAGCGCCACCGGGCAGGGTGGCCGGGGCGGTGACGGCAAGAACGGTGACGTCCGGCTTGGCCGGTGCGGGTTTCGCCGAAGCAGGCTTGCCCCCGGCGGGTGCGGTGCCTCCGGCAGCGGGCTTGGTGCCATCCTTGTCCTTCTCCTGCTTGCGCATGTGGGCTTCAAACTTGTCGGAAGTGATGTGGAACTGGGGGCTGTCCACCACCACATTGCCCAGGAAGATGGCGATGGATTTCGCGGAATCGAAGTACATGTCATCGCTGGTGATGACGGTTTTTTGCTGCGGCTTTTCCGGCTCCGGCGCCTTGAGAGACTCCGGCGTGAGCGGTTTGGGCCTGGGGCCGTCGCCCCCGGGGGAGCCTGCTTCTGCGGCCACCGCACGGGGGGCACCCGAAGCGGAGGCGGCGGCCTGGGCCAGCAGAGCCTTGCCTTCGGGCGTCAGGTCCTGCAACGCCTCGGCAATGCGTTTCTCCCCGGCCGCCTGGGCGGGGTCCGTGACTTTCAAGAGCTCGGTGCTGGCCTTGTCGACCAGGTTCGTCAGGGCGGAGCGCGCGGCGCCTTCGCTGCCGGCGGCGGCCTGTGCATCCTGCCGGGCGGCGGTTGCATCGTTGATGCGCTGGGCGGCATCGGAAAGGCCCGGGCGGGTGGACAACTGGGCCTGGGCCGTGGCACCAAGCGCGGCGCTGAGGACGCAGGCGATAAGGGTGAATCTCGTCATGTTACTTGCCGGAAGCGGGGGTGGGTTCTTTGGAGGCGGGCCGGGGTGCCGGGGCCGGTTGTGTGGCGGGCGGGTCTTGCTTCTTGCCGAAGCTGCTGGAGTCGTAAATGATCATTCTCACATTGCCGGTCATGCGGCCCTGTGAATTGACCGTGTCGAACTGCATCGAATCACCCTCGATCTCAAAGTCCGAGCGGCTCACGCGGCTGCGGTCGTTGCTGGTGAGCAGCTTGTTGTCCATGTGGTAGGTGCTGGTCTTCAGGTCGATGCGCACGTTGTCCTTGGGCTCTTTCGAATACAGGTCGATGCGCATGTTTTCGGAATACATCTCCTGGGGGTTCACACGCGTCATGGTCGCGGCGACGACCATTGAGCTGGTGCGACCGGTGCTGTCGAAGCCGGGAATGC
>CAINXC010000206.1 GCA_903854655.1 uncultured Verrucomicrobiota bacterium
CGCCTGGCCTACGGCTATCGCGACATCGAGTTCCTCCACCTCAAGCTCTACTCCCTTCACGAGTCATGCTTCAAACTCTCCGGCGTTTGATTCCATGCACCAACTTCCCGGATGAACCCGTTCTTTCTTGGCTTGCACGGGACCGATTAATAGTAGCGCTGAGGTATGGAGAGCATACCGCCCTTCGTTCTTGAGCGGGATCACGCCCCCTCACGGCAGCCGCTCCACCATCCCTGGCTGGCGATTGGCGCTGCCCTTCCGCTTCGTCAGGCTGTCGCCCAGTTCGGCGCGCCAGTGCTCGGCGATGGCTTCCATCTTTTTGAGCATCTCGGGGTTCTGGTCGGCCACGTCGGTGGCTTCTCATGGCTGCCCTTTTGCTTTCGCGATCCGCTTCGGCTGGCGGGCAGGCGCAGACGGCTCTGCCTCCGGTGGGGCAAGCAGTTGGTAAAATTCATGCAGCTTGGCCTGGAGCAACTTCTTGTCTGGAAGCTGCGTTTCGTACTCGGCAATCATGGCCGGGGACAGAGAACGGCTGAGCGCGTACTCGACCACCTCGCTGTCCTTGGTGGCGCAAAGCAGCAGACCGATGGCGGGCTTTTCGTGGGGTTTGCGGTGGTCACGGTCGAGCGCTTCCAGATAAAAATTGAGCTGTACGAGGTGCCCGGGATCGAAGCGTGTGGCCTTGAGCTCGACGGCGACGAGGCAGTTCAGTCCGCGATGGAAAAAGAGCAGATCCAGGGCGAAGTCCTGGCCGCCAACCTGGATGGGGTACTCCGAGCCGACGAAACAGAAGTCGCGCCCCAACTCGGTGAGGAAACGGCCCAGATTGCGGAGCAATGCTCCGTGCAAATCAGCTTCGGAATGGGTTTCACTGAGGCCAAGAAATTCCAGAGAATAGGCATCTTTGAAGAACCCGGCAGCCTGTGAGTGCAAAACTCTCAACGCTGTTGAGAGTTTTGGCGGATTCAGAACCGAGCGCTCAAAGAGGCCCGCATCTATTTGGCGGGCGACTTCGCGGACCTGCCACCGGTTCCGGCTGGCCATCCGCAGATAAAACTCCCTCTCTTCGGGAAGCTTGGCCCTGCTGAGAATGTGGAGATTTGAGGACCAAGGCAATTCTCTCAACAGTGGTGAGAGAATTGGCTGATCGCGGTAAGTGTCAAAAAACTGACGCATTCGCCAGAGGTTCTGCGGCGAAAATCCCCTTATGCCTGGCTGCTTCTTCTGAACATAAATGGAAAGGGACTGCACGGTGCCTTTGCCCCACCCTGCGCGCTGAATTTTGTGCGAGAGATATTCCCCAATGCTCCAATAAAGATCAATGAGCGCAGCGTTCACCGCCTGTTCTGCCTGCCGCCGGGACCTCTCGATCAGCGCCACGATTTCCTCGAAAGCAGACTCCTCGGAGACGGCAACCGCCTTTCCTCTGGGTTTCTTGATGGGTGAGGTCGCTTTTTTCATGACCGTGAATGGCCAGCTTTCGCCCTCATCCCTCCAATGCGCAACCTGCGCCGCAAGGAATGGTCTTCCCCCTCTACGGCACCCGCTCCACCATCCCCGGCAACCGGTTCCCGCTGCCCTTGCGCTTCGTCAGGCTGTCGCCCAGTTCGGCGCGCCAGTGTTCGGCGATGGCTTCCATCTTTTTGAGCATCTCGGGGTTCTGGGCGGCCACGTCGGTGGCTTCGCTGATGTCACCGGTGACGTGGTACAGCTCCGCTTTTTCCAGCTTCACTTGCAGGTACTTGCCGGGGATGCCGCCCTTGGCCTTGGGCTGGGTGCCCATGGTGCGGTAGGTGTGGGGGAGCTGCAGCTTCCACTGGCCGTCGCCGCTGACCACCGATTGCAGCTCGTTGGTATCGTACCAGAAGGCGTAGCTTTCGTGCGGGTTCTTCGCGCCGGGCTCGCTCTTGATCAGGGGCATCACATCGAGGCCGTCGATGGTGTGATCGGGCATCTTGCCGCCGATCAGGCTGGCCATGGTGGGCATGAGGTCGAGCGTCATGAGCATCTGATCATTGGTCGTTCCGGCGGGGATCTTGCCGGGCCAGCGCATGAGGCAGGGCACGCGCACGCCGCCCTCCCAGCAGGTGCCCTTGCCTTCGCGCAGCGGCTCGGCGGAGCCGGCGTGCTCGCCGTAGCTGAGCCAGGGGCCGTTGTCGGAGGTGAAGATGACCCAGGTGTTGTCCGCCACGCCCGCCTTGTCGAGCGCCTTCATCACCTCGCCCACGGACCAGTCGAGCTCCTCGATCACATCGCCAAACAGACCGCGCTCGGTCTTGCCCTTGAACTTGCTGCTCACGAACAGCGGCACGTGGCACATGTTGTGCGCGAGGTAGAGGAAGAAGGGCCTGTCCTTGCTGCGCTCGATGAAGCTGACGGCGCGCTCGGTGTACTGGGTGGTGAGCTGCGCCTGGTCGTCGGCGGTCACATCGGGATTGATCACCTTTTCGCCGTCGAACATGGGCAGCGTGGGGAAGGTGTTCTTCTTCATCTCCGGGTGGTGCGGCCACATGTCGTTCGAGTACGGCAGGCCCAGGTACTCATCAAAGCCGTGGCGCGTGGGCAGAAACTGCGGGTGATGCCCCAGGTGCCACTTGCCCACGGCGCAGGTGGCGTAGCCCTTCTGCTTGAAAAGCTGCCCGAGCGTCAGCTCGGTATCGGCAATGCCATTCTTCGACTGCGGCCCGAGCGCGCCGTGAATGCCCAGGCGGTTCGAGTAGCAGCCGGTGAGCAGGGCGGTGCGCGAGGCGGAGCACACGGGCTGCGCGACGTGGAAATTGGTGTTCTTGGTGCCGTACTTCGCCATCTTGTCGAGGTTCGGCGTGGTGTAGCCCTTGGCCCCGAACGGGCCGATGTCGGCATAGCCCATGTCGTCGATGAGGATGATCACGACATTCGGCAGCGGCGCAGGCGCGGCCTGGACGACGACGGCGGCGGCAGCAAGGGCGAGTCAATGCAGAAGGGAGCGCATGGGGGAATGGAAACGCAGCGGGAGGGCGGACCTTTCGTGTGTTGCCTTTCCGAAGGATTGGAGGCATGTTCACGGCCCTCTTTTGAGATAGGAATGGCAGCGCCTGCCATCCTTCTCCGCCCTCTACTTCCCCATGCTGCCCTGGTTCGCCAACCACAAGTTCCCGCTCTACCTCGCCCCGATGGCGGGGGTGACGGACTACATTTTTCGCGGACTGTGCAAGGAGCTGGGCGCGGATGTGCTGGTGACGGAATTCGTTTCGGCCGAAGGCATTCTGCAGGCCGACGAGCGCACGCGGCACTACACGGAGTTCGAGGACGAGCAGCGGCCGGTGGGCGTGCAGCTCTTCGGCGGCGACGGCAAACGCATGGGCGAGGCCGCGCGCAAGATTGTGGACTGGAAGCAGCCGGACTTCATCGACATCAATTTCGGCTGCCCGGTTAACAAGGTGGTGAGCAAAAACGGCGGCTCCTCGCTGCTGCGCAACTGCCCGCTTCTTTCCGAGGTGGCGCGGGAGATCGTCAAGGCCGTGGACGTGCCCGTCACTGCAAAAATGCGCATCGGCTGGGATGACCAGAACATCAATGCCCTGGAGGTGGTGCGCCTGCTGGAGGACGCCGGCATCCAGGCCATCTCCATCCATGGCCGCACCCGCGCCCAAGGTTACTCCGGTCTCGCCGACTGGGATGTGATCGGCCAGTGCGCGGAAGCCGCGAAGGTGCCGGTGATCGGCAACGGCGACATCGCCACCGGCTCCGATGTAGAGAAGCGCCGCAACGAGACCAAGATCAGCGGCGTGATGATCGGCCGCGCCGCAATGATGAACCCCTGGGTCTTCACCGAAGCCAAGCACTACCTCGCCACCGGCGCGCAGCCGCCGCCCGCCTCGCAGGACCAGCGCTTCGCCTTCATCCGCCGCCACGCCAATCTCGCGGTGACCTCCGGGCGCTATGGCAGCGAGCTGCAGACCATGCGTTTCATGCGCACCCGCCTCATGAACTACACCAAGTTCCTCCCCGGCGGCAAGCACCTGCGCCAGCGCTTCTGCCACGTCGCCACGCTGATGGAGCTGGAGGACATCATTGCGGATTACCTCGCAGGGAAGATGCAAGGACCCTTCGAACATGTTTATGAGGAAGCGGAGCTGGTGGTGGCAGCGTAGATTGAAGTGCCCAGTGCGTAGTGCTCAGTCCTTAGTTCTCCATGCCCTTCTGACTTCCGCCATCCCTCAACTCTCAGCACTGCGCACCAAGCACTCCGCACTTTCCCCTTCTTTCCGCCAATGACCTTTCACAACCCCTGGTTCCTCGCCGCGCTGATCGGCATCGTCGGCTGGTTTCACGTCAAACTGCTCGCGGAATTCCTCAATCTCTCGCGGCTGAGCAAGGAGGTGCCGGAGCCCATGCGCGATGTGATGACGGAGGAGGACCTGGAGCGGGCGATGGAGTACCATGTGGCGCTGGCGAAGCTGGAGATCACCCGCGACGGGGTGATGCTGGGGCTTTTCATCCTCTTCTGGTGGGTCGGCGGGTTTCAGTGGCTGGACGGCCTGACGTCGAACATCGGCGGCAACGCCATCGTTAGCGGCCTGCTCCTGATCAGCGTCCTGACGGCGCTGCAAGGGCTGCTGGCGCTGCCCTTCGACCTGTGGCGCACCTTTGGCGTGGAGACCGAGTTTGGGTTCAACACGACCACCTTCTCCACCTTCATTGGCGACCGGCTCAAGGGCCTGTTTCTCGGGGCGCTGCTGGGCCTGCCCTTGCTTGCGGTGGTGCTGTGGCTGTTCGAGCGCACGCCCTATGCGGCGCTGTGGGCCTGGGTGGTGACCACGGCGGTGGGGCTGCTCATGTCATGGCTTTCGCCACGATTGATCGCACCGCTGTTCCTCAAGTTCACGCCTCTGGAAGACGGCCCCCTGCGCCGCGCCATCATGACGCTGGCCGAGAAGCTGCAGTTCCCGGTGGGCGAAATCTCCATTGTCGATGGCTCGCGCCGCAGCACCAAGGCCAACGCCTTTTTCACCGGCTTCGGCAGCACCAAGCGCATCGCCTTGTTCGACACGCTGCTCGACGGCTACACGCAGGACGGCATCGTCGGCGTGCTCGCGCATGAGATCGGCCATTCGAAATTGAAGCATGTGCCCAAGCAGATCGCCGTGGGCCTGGCGCAGAGCGCGCTGATGTTCGGGCTCCTCCATTTTGCGCTGCACGATGAGCGGCTGTATGCCGCCTTCGGTGTGCGCTACCCTTCCATTGCCATGGGCCTGGTGCTGTTCAGCCTGGTGTACGGTCCCTGGAGCCACTTGTTGGATGCTCCATTGCAAGGCATCACCCGCAAGCATGAGTTTGAGGCCGACCGCTTCGCCGCCGAATCCACCGGCAGCCCGGAGCCGCTTATGGCCTCGCTCAAGAAGCTCTCGCGCGACCACCTGGCGCACCTCACGCCGCATCCGTTCTACGTGAAGCTGCACTACTCGCACCCGCCGCTGCTGGAGCGGCTGCAGGCTCTGGCGAAGGCAAAGTAGCCATCACTCTCCGCCGTGATGAGCATTGTGCCATGGCTCAACAAAGAAGCTATTTTGAAGACACCGCCCTATTCCTCCGACATTGCATACGGCTCATCACGCGGAGCGTGATGGCTACTATCCTGACTACACCTCCACCACCGGCGCCACGCTAACAAGCGTCAGCGACACCTTGTTCTCCTCCCTCGCCTGCGCGAGATCGACGCTGAACTCCGCCTGCCAGTCGTTGAGCTCCTCGGGATCCACCAGTATCTGGCAGACGCGCCAGTTCCTGCCATCGGCTGAAGGCTCCACATAGGTGTGGCGGCCGTTGCGCGCCTCGTTGTCGAGGCGGATGCGTTCGTGCTCCACGTAGTAAGGCTCCATCGCGGCGGCGAGGCTTTCGGCGTTGAGCGTCGTGGTGATGCCAGCCAGGGCGCCGCCGTAATTGAGCGTGGCCAGCGCGCGCAGGTGCTTGAAGATCTCGGTGCGGATGAGGGCGGTGAACTCGCGCTTGTTGCGGGTGATGTCCACCACCTCGGGCTTCGCCTCCTCGTCCTCGCCCGGTTTGTAGTTGGGATCGCGCAGGCGCTCCCATTCGTCCAGCAGGCTGGAGTCAATGCCGCGCAGCATGCCTGCGAGCCAGGCCTCCATCTCCTGCACCGGCTCGTTCTTGAAGCTGTCCGGCACCGTCTGCGCCAGCACCTTGTGGACGCTGGAGAGATGGCGCAGCAGCACGCCTTCCGTGCGATGCAGCTCGTAGTCGTTGATGTAGTCCGCGAAACTGCGGAAGTTCTCGAACATCTCGCGGGCGATGCTCTTGGGCCGGATGTTCTCCTGGCCCACCCAGGGGTGCTTGTCCGAGAACTCGTTGAAGGTGTTGTAGATGAAGTCGCGGCAGGGCTTGGGATACTCCAGCTCGTCCAGCTTCGCGATGCGCTCCTCATAGGGCACGCCCTCGTTCTTCATCGCGTTCATCGCCTCCGTCTTCACCTGGTCGAGCTGACGGCGCAGGATGATGTCGGGGTTCTCAAGGATGGACTCGCAGAGCGTGAGCACGTCCGCCGCGTAGGATGGCGAGGCCGGGTCGATCAGGGCCAGCGTATCAATGAGATAAAGGGATAGCGTGTAGTTCAGCGAGAAATCGTCCTGAAGCTCCACATTGAGGCGCAGCTTGCTGCCGCCTTTGCGCTCGGCCACCGGGATGATCTCGACAATCTTGCGCTGCACCAGGGCCTTGAACAACTGCCAGGCGCGCTTGCGGTGCGCCTTCTTCGCCGCCGCCGTCTCATGCGAGTCCTTGATCAGTTTTACCATCGCGTCGCAGCCGTCGCCTGAGCGGCTGAGCACCTGCAGCAGCATGCCATGCGAGACCTGGAAGCGCGAGGTGAGCGATTCCGGCACCGCCGTTTGCAGCTTCTTGAAGGTGTCCTCGCTCCAGCCCACGAAGCCTTCCGGCGGCTTCTTTTTCACCATCTTGCGCATCTTCTTCACATCGCCCGCCGCCTTCGCTTCCATCTTGGCGTTCTCGATGATGTGCTCCGGCGCCTGCGCCACCACGTAGCCGACATCATCAAAGCCGCGGCGGCCGGCACGGCCGGTGATCTGATGGAAATCGCGCGCGGAGAGCGTCGCCACCTTCTGCCCGCCATACTTGCTCAGGCGCGTGAGCACCACGGTGCGGATAGGCACGTTCACACCCACGCCAAGTGTATCCGTGCCGCAGATGACCTTGAGGAGGCCGCGCTGCGCGAGCTGCTCCACCAGCACGCGGTACTTCGGCAGCAGCCCGGCATGATGAATGCCGATGCCGTGGCTGAGGTACTTTTTCACTTCCTTGCCATAGGGGCTGGTGAATTTCGCGCCCAGCATCGCCTCCTTGATCACCGTCTTCTCCGCTGTGGAGCAGAAGTTCAGGCTCATCAAATCCTGCGCCGCCTGCGCCGCCTCGTTCTGGGTGAAATGAACAAGGTAAACCGGCGCCTTGTTCGCGGCCACCAGCTCCTGCAAGGTGACATCCACGGAGCTGTCCACATAGCTGAACTCCAGCGGCACGGGCCGTTCAGTGCCGGAGACCACCGTCGTTTCGGCATGAGTCAGGCGCGTCAGCTCCTCCTTGAAAAAAGCGGGCGAGCCCATGGTGGCGGACATCAGCAGGAAACGCGACTTGCTCATCGTCAGCAGCGGCACCTGCCAGGCGACGCCGCGTTCGCGGTCCGAGTAGTAGTGGAACTCGTCCATGATCACCTCGCTGAAGGGCGCGTTCTCACCATCGCGCAGGGCATGGTTGGAGAGGATCTCGGCAGTGCAACAAAGGATGGGCGCGGTACGGTTCACCGTCGCATCGCCCGTGGCCATGCCCACGTTGTCCGGTCCAAAGTCGCGGCACAGGGAGAGGAACTTTTCATTCACCAACGCCTTGATCGGGCAGGTATAAACCGAGCGCCGCCGCTTCGCCAGCGAACGGAAGTGCAGGGCCGTGGCGACCAGGGATTTGCCCGAGCCGGTGGGCGTGTTGAGGATGACGTTCTTGTCCTCAAACAGCTCCAGAATCGCCTCCTCCTGCGCCGGATAGAGTTCCAGCTTCTTCTCCGCCACGTAGTCAAGAAAGCGTTCAAGCATCTCATCGTTCGAACAATCGGACGAGGGCGGCAGGCGTCGAAGCAGCGGGTGGTCGGACATTGGGGGGCCGCCAGTGTCGCGATTTCAAGGCATTGAGCAACGGAAGAGCGCACCGCCGTTGCGAACCCTGCGCGGCCCTGTCCCGACGGGGAACAGGACCGTCTGACGCGCTGCGAGGCTTACCTCGAAAGAATGATGAGCGATCCTGAAATGCTGACCAGCTTCCAGCCCTGCGCCGCCGCTTCGTTAAGGATGTTCTCGATGGTGCCCGCGACACTCTGGTTGGCGCCGGGCACGATGCGTGCCGTGTCCACGACCTTGTACTGGAGCTGGCGCGGCGTGATCACGACGGGAATTGGGCCCTGCTGCTGGGCATGGCTGGTGGAAGGGCAGAAAGCGATGGCCGCCAGGGCCAGGGCGGGAACGATGCGTGCAAGTGTGGATTTCATAGGTCGATGCGGTTGGTTGAAGTGTTCGGAAGCCGGAAGGGCGGATTCTGTGCGAACCTGCCCCCTCCTGCTATCAATACGTGCGTCCCGCCATCAACGGCTGGGCAGCGCCCCGAAACAGGCCCCTGCTCCTGGCCAGGGCGGCAAACATGGCAGTTGATGCCACGGCAGCCCGTGGAAGCGTGTCCCATGAGAACTGAAGTCGATTCGATGGGGCCGATGGATGTGGCGGCGGAGGCACTTTACGGAGCCTCCACGCAGCGGGCGGTGCTGAATTTCCCGATCAGCGGCCGCCCTCTGCCGCCGGCCTTCATTCATGGCCTGGGCCTGACCAAATTCGCCTGTGCCGGCGCCAACGAAGAGCTGGGGTTGCTGCCTCCCGAAAAGAGCCGCCTCATCCGGCAGGCAGCCCGCGAAATGGCCGAAGGCCGGCTCGACGCGCACTTCCCCGTGGATGTGTTCCAGACGGGCTCCGGCACCTCCACCAACACCAATGCCAACGAGGTCATCGCCAACCGGGCGAGCCAGCTCGCGGGTGAACCTGTGGGCTCCAAACGTCCCGTGCATCCCAACGACGACGTCAATCTGTGCCAGTCGTCCAATGACATCATTCCCACCGCCCTCCACCTCAGCGTGGCCCTGGCGCTGCAGCAGTCACTGCGCCCGGCGCTGGTGCATTTGCAGGCCGTGCTGGAGGACAGGGCGCAGGCCTTCGCCGGGGTCGTCAAAATCGGCCGCACCCACCTCATGGATGCGACGCCGCTCACGCTGGGGCAGGAATTCTCCGGCTACGCCACGCAGGCGGCCAAAGGCGTCGGGCGTGTGGACAAGGCCGTTGCCGCGCTGCGCGAACTGGCGGTGGGCGGCACGGCGGTGGGCACAGGCATCAACTGCCACCCGCAGTTCGCCGCCCGGGTGGTGCGCATTCTCAACGAGGAGACAGGTCTGGATTTTGCCGAGGCGCGCAACCACTTCGAAGCGCAGGCCGCGCGCGACGACGCCGTGGAAGCCGCCGGTCATCTGGCCACGATCGCCGGCAGCCTCACCAAGATCGCCAACGACATCCGCCTGCTGGGCTCCGGCCCGCGCAGCGGCCTTGCCGAACTGCGGCTGCCGGCCACGCAGCCCGGCTCGTCCATCATGCCCGGCAAGGTGAATCCGGTGATGAGCGAGATGCTGGTCCAGGTCTGCCTGTACGTCCAGGGCCTCACCCACACCGTGGTGGCCTGCGGGCGCGAGGGGCAGTTCGAGCTCAACGCGACGCTGCCTCTCATCGCCTTTGCCCTGCACGAGGCGGTGCGCCTGCTGGCCGGCGGCGCCCGCGCGTTCGCCGATGCCTGCGTGGCGGGGATCGAAGCTGATGAGGCGCGCTGCCAGGAACTGGTGCAGCGCTCGCTCATGCTGGTCACGGCCCTCACCCCCCATATCGGCTATGATCGCGCCGCCGCCGTGGCGAAGGAGGCGCTTGCCAGCGGAAAAACCCTGCGTGAAGTGGTGCTGGAGCAGGGGCTCATGGATGCCACCAAGCTGGACCTGGCCCTGGACCCGCTAGGAATGACAGGGCTGCGTGGAACGCCCGCCTGAGGGACCGCCACGACGCCACGATGCGCACCGCCGGATGCTCCCTGAGGAGCGATCCCAACGCGATGAGCCGCCACCACTTCCCGCTTCACAGCGCAAAATCAGCCCCCGGCTCAAATGAGCCGCCGCCGCGCCGCTTTCTCGAGTCGCTCGGCCCGGGCCTCATCACCGGCGCTTCGGACGATGATCCCAGCGGCATCGCCACTTATTCCCAGGCCGGCGCCCAGTTCGGTTACACCATGCTGTGGACGATGGTGCTGATTTATCCCTTCATGGCGGCGATCCAGAAGATCAGCGCCCTCATTGGCCGGGTCACGGGCCGCGGCATTGCGGGGAACATGCGCAAGTATTACTCGAAATGGGTGGCGTATCCGGTGGTCATTTTGCTGCTCATCGCCAACACGATCAATCTCGCCGCCGACATCAATGCCATGGGGGCCGCGCTGCAGCTCGTGATTGGAGGCCCCGCGCAGCTTTATGCGGCTCTCCTCGCCCTGCTCTCCGTCTTCCTTCAGATCCGCCTTTCTTACGTGCGCTATTCCAGCATCCTCAAATGGCTCACCCTTTCGCTGTTTGCATACGTTGCCACGGTCTTTGCCGTGCGGATTGACTGGGGTGCGACGTTGCGCGGGTCCATCATTCCCAACTTCACCACGGACGGGAAGTTTCTGGTCATGCTTATCGCCCTTCTGGGCACCACCATCAGCCCCTACTTGTTCTTCTGGCAGTCCAGCGCCGAGGTGGAGGAGGTGCAAAACAACGACGAGCAAAAGCCGCTCAATCAGGCCCCCCTGCAAGCACCGGCACAGATTCAACGCATCGAGTGGGACACCTATGCCGGCATGGCCGTTTCCAACATCATTGCTTTCTTCATCATGGTGACCGTGGCGGCGACCCTGCATGCGAGGGGGGTGACCGAAATCGAGACCGCCGCCCAGGCGGCCGAGGCGCTGCGCCCGGTGGCGGGACGGGCGGCGTTTCTGCTGTTCACCCTGGGCATCGTGGGCACCGGCATGCTTGCCCTGCCGGTGCTTGCCGGCTCCGCCGCCTACGCCGTGGGCGAAACCATGCGCTGGCCCACCGGCCTGGAGCGCAAAGCGAAGGAGGCCAAGGGCTTTTATGGCGTGATCGCCATCGCCACGCTTGTCGCCGTGGTCCTGAACTGCACCCGCCTCGATCCGATCAAGGCGCTGTTCTGGACCGCCGTGCTCAACGGCGTGATCGCGGTCCCCTTGATGGTGGTCATGATGTTCATGGCCACCAACCGCAAAATCATGGGCCGGTTCACCCTGTCCACGGGGCTTCGCGTGTTCGGCTGGCTGGCCACGGCGATCATGCTGGCCGCCAGCCTGGGGCTCTTCTGTTCGTGGGGAAATTGAAGGGGAAATCCGGCACAATTTTCGCCGCAGCATACCGCCGTCTGCAGTTCACGCCGCGATCCATGAGTGCAAGGGCAGGCACTCAGCCAGACTGACGCTGAACACGGCCCAAAAGAAGAGTCCTCGTCCGCATCCTTGAACCTGCATCGCCTATTCCTTCCATGACCTCCACAGACTCCCAAACTGAGTGCCCCCTGCCTGAACCGCTGGTGCGCGCCCAGCGCGGAACACTGCTGGCGGTGGACGACCGGGCCCGCAATGTCGAGCTGCTGCAAACCACTCTCGGGGCGGAAGGCTACGAAGTGATCCCCGCCACCAGCGGCGCACAGGCCCTGGATTGCGTCGCATTGAAGGTTCCCGACCTCATCCTGCTCGACGTGATGATGCCTGAAATGGACGGGTTTGAGGTTTGCCGGCGCCTGAAAAGCGATCCACGCACTGCGGATGTGGCCGTGATCTTCCTCTCCGCCGCCGGCGACAAGGAATCCATCATTCGAGGCATCGAATCAGGGGGCGTCGATTACGTCACCAAACCCTTCACCCGGGCCGAGCTGCTCGCGCGGGTGAACACCCACGTCACCCTGAAGCACCTGCTCGACCGCAATCGCAGCCTGCTGCAGGCAAGACACCGGCTGGTGGCGGAAGAAATTGAGGACATGAAGCGTCCTCTGCGCGCCATCGCGCACAACCTGGGTGAACTAGCCCGCTGCATTCCACACGGGGCCAATGGCGCGGGCCGCCTGCTGACAGAAACCCTGACGCTTGCCAACGACGCCCTGGGCCATCTCAGCCGCGAGCTGCTGGGCTGGGGCTCGGACGCCAGCCACGAGTCCAGCACCGAGTTTCCGGTGAGTTCGGCGCAACTGGTCGAACTGATTGGAAAATGGTACCTGAGCGCCCGTCGCAGGCGCATCGAGTTCAAGATGGGCCGCCTGGGGAAGGACGTTTCCATCGCCTGCCACCTCTCCCCGCTGACCTACCTGGTCGATCTGCTCATGGCTTCGGCGGTCAACACATCGAACTCAGGAGACGTGATCGAGGTGCGGCTTCACGTGGCGAAGGGGAAGGTGGTGGTTTCCATCGCCCATTCCACTCCGGTCCATGAGGACCGCACATACGAGGAGGGCGAGATGGGCTGGCTTGAGCCCTCGGCCCTCGATTTGCAGCTCACCCAGGAAACCGAGCGCCTGGGCGGCAGCCTCCGTCTGGGCACCCATCCGGGCGGACGCAAGCAGATGATCCTTGCCCTGCCATTGCACGAGCAGCCGTTTCTTCCTTCCAACGCCTGAGGCTTCTCAAGCCGCCTCGCCATAGCCTTCCGGCACCACCAGCACGGGACAGGGCGGATGCTTCAGCACATTCTTCGTGACGCTGCCCACGACCAGCTCATAGAAAGCGCCGTGGCCATGCGATCCCACGATGATCAGATCCGCGTCCATCCGCTTGATCTCATCCAGCACATCGTCCGCCGCTCCGCCTTGGAACTGGCTGGTGGTGGCGTTCACTCCGAATTTCGCCAGCGAGTCACGCATCTCCGTCAGCTTCTCCAAGTCGCTGCGCACGGCCTCGGCGGGGGGCTCTTCCATCACCGTTGGCGACACCAGGCCAAAATCCACCGTCGTCGGCACCAGGGGCACCACGTGCAAAAGAATCACATGGCTGCCGAAGGCCTTCGCCAGCGCATGCGCCTGTTTCATGAGCTTGAACGACAGGCTTGAGAAATCGACGAGGACAACAATGGTTTTCATGGCGGTGTTACGAGTACCCTCTGAATCGCCCCCCTGCTGCTCCCCGGCTGTCTTTGAATCCCCATCCTTTGGGGAGGCCTGCCGGCCTCTACAGCGCCCTGCCGTATTGCGGGGGCGCGGGGAACTCCTGGTGAAGGCTGCGGGCCGCGTGAAGCGCCCAATACGGGTCGCGCAGGAACTGGCGGGCGAGCAGAACCATGTCGGCCTGCCCGCTCCTGATCACCTGGTCCGCCCGTTCCGCCGTGGTGATCATGCCGACCCCTGCAGTCACAATCCCGGCTTCCCGCCTGATGCGCTCGGCCATGGGAAGCTGATAGCCCTCGCCGACCGGAATTTTAGCGTCAGGCGTGGTGCCGCCCGAGGAGCAGTCGATCAGATCCACGCCCAGCGGCAATAGCTGCCGGGCCAGTTCAACGGACTGATCAGTGTCCCATCCGCCATCGGCCCAGTCCGTGGCGGAAATCCGCACAAACAAGGGCAGGCGCTCCGGCCAGACCCTGCGGACGGCCACGACCACCTCGCGCAAGGCGCGCGCCCTGTTTTCCAGAGAGCCTCCATACTGGTCTTTGCGCCTGTTGCTGAGGGGGGACAGGAATTCGTGCAGCAGATACCCGTGCGCGGCGTGGATTTCAACGACCCTGGCACCCGCTTGCAAAGCCCGGCGGGCACCCTCGGCAAAGGCACGAACCACGCCCTGGATGTCTTCGGCATTCATTTCCACCGGCACGATGCCACCAGGTTCAAAGGCGAGCGGGCTCGGTGCCAGGAGCGGGCGCCAGCCGCCTTCCGCCTCCGCGACCGCCTTGCCACCTTTCCAGGGGACGGCGGTGCTGCCCTTGCGCCCCGCGTGGGCGAGCTGAATGCAGGGCACAGCCCCGTTTTGCTCGATGAAGCGGAAAATCCTGGCCAGCCCCTCGACATGCTCATCCTTCCAGATGCCCAGGTCCTGCGGGCTGATGCGCCCCTCAGGCGCCACGGCGGCCGCCTCGGTGATCACCAACGCGGCACCGCCCACGGCCCGGCTGCCAAGATGCACCAGATGCCAGTCATCGGCGTGACCATCGACGCTCGAATACTGGCACATGGGCGAGACACCAATCCGGTTGCGGAAATGCACATCGCGGATTTGCAGGGGGCTGAACAGATGGGGGTGGGAGGCGGTCATGGCGAGATGACTCAACCATGCACAAAGAGGATCTCCCGCCGCAATGCAATTTGGCAGCTTTTGCCACCTTCACCACGTTTCCCCCAGCGAATTCTCCCGTAAAAGAAGAAAAAAACTTCACATCCGATGTTGATCCTGCTAGCGTATTAACCATAGACAGGCAGGAGAGCGGTGGTCGAACCGAGTTGATTCAACTTTGAGTCACCGCCAGTCAACGTGCGGTTGGGAGGCTGCACGGAACAACTCTCCTGTCTGACTCCTTTCTTTGGGAAAGATGAAGGACGGCACGTCCGCCGGGGCGTCGAAAGTCGAAATTGCAGTGTCGTAGTTTCACTTCTCCCGGGCCTGGCAAACTCGAGGCGAAGCGGACTTCTTCAGGCAGTCTCAACCCCCCCCAAAAACACCCCCCCATGAAAACCATCCGTTCCCTCTCCATTCTGCTCGCGGCCTCACTGGCCTCCAGCGCTTTCGCAGGCAGCGATTCGACCTACTCAGGCAAGTCCAGCAAGGTCGTCCAGCCTGTGGCCACAGAAACGGACCTCTGGGCCCCCGGCTTCGCCGTCGGCGCCTTTGCCAGCGGCATCCTGCCACGGTACGGGTCCAGCCACTACGCCGGCGGCGGCGTGCTGGGCGAATACTTCTTCAACGACTACGTTGGCATCCAGGGCGACTACGGCGTGGACGCCTACCACAGTGAGCGTCATCAGTTTGATGGCAACCTCATTGTCCGCTACCCCTTCCGGAGCTGCAACATCGCCCCCTACATCATCGGCGGCGGTTCCTTCGGCACCGGCGGCACCTCACAGGCAGGCTTTGAAACCGGATCCCAGCGGCTCGGGGATTTCCAGGCCGGAGTGGGTCTTGAAAAGCGCTTCGAGAGCTGCCCTCATTTCGGCATTTTTGCCGACGGCACCTATCACTGGGACGCGAGCACGAGCAGCCGTGACTACACCCTGGTGCGCCTCGGTCTGAAGTGGACCTTCTGATCCGGCGGCGGTCATAACTCTGGTCAAATCCAGGCGGGAACGGGCAACCGTTCCCGCCTTCTTTGTTTTGGGCCTCCTGGCGCTCCACCAGCGCGCGCAGGAATTCGTGAGGAATCTTTCATAACCACTTCTGGGCGTCGCCGAAATGCACCTCGACACGGCGATGTGCGGCCTTCCGCCGGCCTGCCGCTACCTCCACAAACCAGAATACAAAACATCGATCCCTACTGACCTATGAACACGACCGCCGCGCTTTCCGCGCTCAAGTACTCCCAGATCGGCTTCAAGCTGTTCGCCATCACCAACATGGGGCTGGCCGCCACCAACTCCTGGCAGACCGGCTTCACCTCCGTGCTGAGCCTTCTCAACATGATCGGCCTGGTGCTTTCCTTTGGTGGACTGCTCTTCGCCGCCGTCATGTTCATGATGGGCCAGACCGAACGCGTGCTTTACGGCGTGGTGGGCGCGGTGATCGGCGGCCTCGCCTGGGTCATCACCAAGACCATGTTCGAAACGGGCAGCGGCACGACCGTCAACATCGACATCGGCTCCCCCCCTTCCGGTCCCTAGTCGTCCCCGCCTGGCGGCCCTCACATCACTGCCCTGGCATCGGGCCGCACTGGCAGCGCCGGTGAGCCCGATGCCATCGAGGTGGCGGTGTTCTAAACGATGAAGCCCCGCGCCCTTCTCCGGCAGGGGCTGAACTCCCTATCTGCGCTCAGGACATCATGGAACAAAACGTCAGGTATCACGAAACCAACGAAGGCCGCGAAGCACAGCAGGGCATCGCCGGCTTTGAGGGCGCCAACGCCCTGTGGTTTCTCGCCGCCATCGGGCTTTCCATGGTGCTGTTCAACGGCTGCACCGGCTCCCTGAAGCTCGACTTCCCCTGGCCGTTTGTCGTTGCATCGCTGCCCATCATCACCGTCTCCGCTTATGTCTTCGGCCTCAAGCAGGGCAAACCGAAGTCCTATGACGTGGAGCTGGGCGAGTGGCTGATCATCAGGCTCACAGGCAGCAGCTACTTCTCTCCCAAGGCCGTGCAGCCCTTGGATCTCGAATGGGTGGACACGGAAAAGGCGCAGACGAAATGGCAAAAATAGTCAACTCCTACCTCGACCGAAACCTGATCATCTACCGCGGCCTGCAAACCGGCGGCGCGATCGGTCGAGGTTACTCCGTGGAGCTTCCCGACACGGAAAACACCGATGCCGAATGGCTCATGGCGCTGGAAGAAAACCTGCGCATCCTGCTGCGGCTCATCCGCCCCGAGCTGCGCCTGCAGGTGGCCTGGAGCGTGGACAGCGACTACCGCACCGAGATTGAGCGCTACAAGGAGGAGACCGAGCGCCTGGGCGGCGACCGCTGGGCGGTGCGCGCCCGCAAGGAGCGCTACGAGCGCTATGACAAGAAAATCAAGAACCGCCAGCTCCGCCGCGAGCATCTCAATTTTTACTACACCTCCCGGATCGCCCCGAAACGCATAGGAGGGGGCCGGGAATACTACGAGGAGATCCTCGCCGCCGGCGCGCGCGAGCAATCGGAACTGGAGGAGGCGTTGCGCGGCCAGCTCGGGTCGCTCGGCGGCGTGGTCACGCCGATGACGGACCTGGACCACTTCCAGGAGTTTTACCGCTTCTTCAATCCCAGCGCCTTTGAAAACGAGGCCGTCTCGCTGCCCGCCCTGTTTGATCCCACAAAGTCGGTGTGCGAGATGTGCTTCAACAGCGATGGCGCGCCGGTGAAGATGGGCGCCTCCACCTTCAAGATGGACGGCTTCTACCAGGGCATGTGCGTGATGAAGACGCTGCCCAAGTTCACTTACATCGGCATGATGCGGCTGCTCACGCAGATGGACATCCTGGACTACCAGATCACGGTGAACATCGAGGCCGGCGACGTGGAGAAGGACCGCATCGACACGGAAGGCAGGCTCTCCCGGCTTGAACGCGGCAAGATCACGCCCTCGATTGAAGCCACCATCGCCAAGCTGCGCACCCGCGTGCGCCGCCTCGCCACCAACGAGGTGGTGCCCTACCGCATGCACCTGGTGGTGCGCGTGTGGGACCGGTCCGAAGAAGCCTGCAGCAGCAAGCTTTCGGCGGTGAAGAACGCCATCCTGAAGCTGGGCGGCGCGCAGGCCTACGAGCCCACGCTGCCCACCTCCGTGAAGAACTACTGGCAGCTCTGCATGCCCGGCTGGTCCTGGTCCCCGTACAACGACTTCAAGCTGTACGTGGAGGATGTGAACCTGGCGGACCTGCTGCCCATTTCCAGCACGCCCACCGGCGACCTCGCGGACGCGGAGGCCATTTACGACGGGCCACGCGGCGCCCTCATGGGCGTGGTCACCTTCGTCGGCAACAAGGGGTCCCAGCGCCCCGAGCACGGCATCATGTTTGGTGCCTCGGGCGCGGGCAAGAGCGTGTTCACCATCGACCTGCTGACGCAGACCGCCCCGTATTTTGACTTCACCGCCATCGTCGAGGAGGGCCTGTCCTACAACCTGTTCACGCGCCTGTTCGGCTGCGAGCCGATCATCGTCCAGCCTAACGGGCACCTCACCTTCAACTACTTCGACACGCGCGGCCTGCCGCTCAGCTCCGACCAGCTCGGCGGCGCCACCGCGATCGCGCATCTGATGGCGGGGCCGCCCAACGACCGTGACCGCGACCGTCTGCGCCAGGCCCTGCTTTCCAAGCAGGTCGAACGCCTCTATCAGGACCAGTATGAGAGCTGGGCCACCCGCCACCAGGACAAGCGCCTGGAGGTGGCCAAGCGCTGCTTCGCGGCGCGGGAATGGGCCCGCAAGCGCCTGCCCGCGGGCACCTCCCTGGCCGATTGCTGGCTCGATCTCGACAGCGCCCGGCTTGAGGGAGACAGCGAGGCGCATGAGATCCTCAACATGAGCTTTGACGGCGGGCGCATCGAGGATCTCATCAACGATCCGGCCTCCACCGGCGACCTCATGAGCCTCGGCTACACGCTGATGAGCCCTGAGGAGATGCCCACCCACAGCCAGTTTGTGGAGCTCTTGAATCTGGAAAGCCGCCAGCGCCGCGCCCACGAGGACCTGGGCCTGCTGCGCATGCTGCTGGAGCCCTGGGGCAAGACCGGCCGCTACGGCGCGATCCTCGACGGCGTCAACAACGTGGACCTGTCCAAGAAAGTCGTCCACTTCGAGCTCTCCTTCATCCCCGAATCCGCCAAGGAGCTCAAGGACATCGCCGCCTTCCTCATCACCAACGATCTGCGCAAGGAGATCATGCGCCGCCCGCGCAACATCCGCAAGCGCGTGATCCTGGAGGAGCTCTCCGCCTTCCTGGCGATCCCGGACGGCGAGCGTATCACGCGTGAATACTATGAGCGCATGCGCAAGTACTCCACCTGGGTGTTCTCCATCATCCAGCAGTTCTCGCGCATCAAGGACCACCCTGTGCGCTCCTCGGTCATCGGCAACTCGCGCGTCATGTTCATGCTCAAGCAGCCCGATGCGCGTGATGTGCAGGCCATGTCCGAAGGCTTCCGCCTGCCCACGGTGACGAAAAAGCAGGTCACCGCCTTCCCCGACCCTTCGGAGATGAAGCGCGACCCCTTTGGCTCCTTTGTGTACTACCACGAGGCGACCGGCCGCCCGCGCATCGCGGTGGGCAGGCACTACGCCTCCAAGGAAATGGTGCTGGCCAGCGCCACCTCCGGCGAGGCCTTCGAGAAGCAGAACCAGGCGCTGAAGCTGTACGAAGGCGACGCCTACAAGATGATCATGTCCCAGGCGAAAGTCTGAGTAACCCCCCGCCGCGAACGCCGAATCACCCCCTGACAGACACTCCGCCATGAAGACGACAGCCCTCGCCCTCCTCCTTGCCAGCCTGTCCGCCAGCCTCACCTCCTGCACAAGCAGCAGCAGCACCGGCGGCAGCGGCGCTTCCAGCCCCGTGCCCACCGGGCTGCTCGGGGCCGTCACCGGCGGCCTGATCGGCAAGCTCAGCGACAACATCGGCAACAACAACAGCTCCACCGTCGCCGGAAGCACTGCGGGAGCGGTCGGCACCACCACCGGCACCGTCGCGGGTTCGACCACCGGGACCACCAGCAACGGCTTCTTCCAGCAGAACCAGGGATTGCTCACCGGCGCTGCGGCGGGTTTCGCGGGCGCGGAGGTGACGGATGCCTTCCGCAAAGGCGAAATCGCCAAGAAATACGACGAGGGCTACAGCAAGGGCAAGAGCGACTCCGTCAAGGACCTGTACTGGCTGAAGCGTGATTCCCAGCGCCCGAAGGAGGGCGAAAACGATGTGCATTACCGCTACTACGAAGTGGACGTGCCCGCGCACACCACCAGCGACGGTGTGCTCATCGAGAGGCACAGGCAGGTCATCGAAGTCGTCGAATAACCAACCGGTCATACCCATGAAAACCCGCATCCTCATCAGCTGCCTTTTCACGCTGCTGTCCGCCCCCGCCTCCTTGTGCCTCGCACAGGCGACGGTTGTCACCGATCCGGACCTCAATGCCCTGCTCACCACGCAGCACACCGATGTGATGACGCAGTTCCAGCAGTTGAACACCACGGCCAACAACCTCAGCGACCTTCTCAGACGCATTGGCGACCCATCGAAGGTGGCCGCGCCGGACTCGTCCGTGATCGCCCAGGACATCTCCAATTCCGCCGCCGCCGGCCCTTTGACCAACCAGCAACTGGCGGCCCAGACCGCCGCCATCACCGGCCAGGAAGTCTTTTCGGAGACGGTGGACGGCGCCTACACCGCCGTGGGCAGCACCTACACCCTGAAGGACGGCACCCAGGCCAGCCGCGACCCCACGCTCTACAAGAACGAGGCCGTGCTGCTTAACAGCATCAAAGAATATTATCGTGTGCGCGACGCCGAAAACGCCATCCAGGAACAGCTCAAGACCGCGCTGCTCGACACCCAGGCCTTGCTCGACAGCGCACCGGACGACGCCACGGTGCAAAAGCTCCACACACAGATCACCCTGATCAACGGCCAGCTCGCCGACAGCCGCGACAAGATCACCGCCGCCAGCAACGACGTGGCCATCCGTGAAAAGGAGATCATCAACCAAAACCGCGTGCAGGCGAAGGCCGACACGGAGGGCGCGATCTCCGCCACCGCCCTGAACAACATCAAGGCCTTGTTCAGCCCCGCCAACGTGCAGAGCGCCGTCGATCTGAGCAACGGCCAGGGCCTGCATTGGGGTCCCAGCACCCCGCCTCCGGCCAGCCCCGCCCCCTAGTCCGGCTCTGAAACTCCACCCCCTGCCGCCATGTTCCATCTTCTTGCGGATTCGACGCCAGACATCGGCAGCCTGAACAGCCTGTTCACGCCGCTGTACACGAAGCTGCAGGACATGACCTACCAGGTCAACACCACGCTGATGGACATCACCTATGTCCTGGCCTTTGTCGGCCTGCTGATGGTGGCGTACCGGGTGATGCTGGGCGGCGACATGTCCGGCATCGGCACGCAGATGGTTCTCATGGTCATGGTCTGCGTGGGGCTGCCCAATTTCCCCAATTTCATCATTTCCAGTCAAAGTGTGATGGGGCCGGACCTGCTCAGCAGCATGAACATGGACACCACCAGCTACCTGAGCTCGTTCTGCAGCAAGGTGGTGAGCCAGGGCATCACCACGACAGGGCTGGACGCCATCCCTCTGTTCTTCAACCCGCTGACGTTCATCTTCCACATCATCAGCATGATCATCAGCCTGATCGTCTGCGTCATGGCGGTGGTGGTCTGGATCTGCGCCATGATCGCCTTCGTGGGCCAGGTGGTGGTCCTGTACGTGGGCTGCGGCATCCTCCCCATCTTCGGGGGCATGCTCATGTTTGAAATCACCCGTGAAACCGGCACCAAATACATCATCGGTCTCATGGGGGTGCTGTTCTGGCCCCTGGGCTGGGGCGTGGGGTTCACCCTGATCGCCGCCTGCGACTCCGTGTGGAGCGGCCTGCTGAACGACTGCGGCCCGCTCGCCATGCTGGATGCGCTGCTGGGCGGCATCA
>CAINXC010000207.1 GCA_903854655.1 uncultured Verrucomicrobiota bacterium
TATTCCAGTCCGTGAACTGCGTGCTGTAGTCCGGGATACGGCGCGGCATTCCGGCGAGGCCAAGGAAGTGCTGCGGGAAGAACAGGACATTCACCGAAACCAGGCAGGCGTCTGGTGGTGGATCCTGCGCAGGTGGCCGCCGTTGCCCGGGCGTTCATGAAGCCGGACCGTCTCGAAAACTGGATCACCCCGGAATTCATTCGCTGGCGGGTGGCCAGTCCCACCCTGAAACTGCGGTTTCTGGGCTGTGTCGATGAGGCGGGGGTGCTTTCCAGCTACCTCATCCTCGCGGAGCATGAGATCAAGAAGCAGCCGGCATGGCTGATGGTGGACTGGTTCACCACAGGCGAGGGCATCCAGGAGGTGCTGGCCATGCTGGGCGGGCTGAGCCGCGATCCAGGGATGATTGGCGAGGCGCGAAGAATGGTCGAGGCCGCTGTGTTCGAGCCGGAAGTCTCGCTGTGGGCGGGCGCCCCCGCGCTTGTCGATCTCCCGCGCCCGGCAAGCTACTACTTCCTGACGCCGCCAGGAATGGAGAACTGCGTCAAGCGCTGCGTGCTGGCCGACGGTGATTTCGGCATGTGAGCCCGCATCAGGCGGAGAGGGAGGCCTGGGCGGCCTGGAAGGCTCTGGCGGTGTGCCTGTAGCCTTCCTCCTTGCCTGGAAAGTCAATGATGATGCGTCGCACCCCCTTGCGCACCAGCCGGGCCAGGAGATCACCGGTCTGCTCGTGCGAGCCCACAAAGTAAGGGCGGTCCGCCTTGAAATTGCGGAAGGGTTCCATCCAGTAGCCGCCGCCCTGGTGCGGCTGCTTGGCGGCCGCATACAGGTTCTGTTTCCACACGCCGTCGGTGTTGGTCATGGACATCGCCTGCACGCGCTGGCCGCGCGGGTCTGGCGGGAACAATTGTTCCGCCGCCGCCCAGGCTTCCGCTTCAGTGTCGCGGCTCAGCATGCCGAAGTGAATGCCCTTGGTGCCTTCCGGCAATCCTTCGGCCAGGGTGCTGGAGAGCATGCACATGTGAACGGCCCCGATGGCCTGGGCGGTGCGAATGGCGCTTTCCGACTGCCCGCCGATAAAGAATTCCGGGTGCAGATCCCGGATGACCGGAACCTCAAGCTTGGCATTCTCGAGCTGATAGTGCCTGCCCTCGAAACTCACCGGCGCCCCCTGCGCCTCGAACAGGGTGCGGATGATTTCGGCGTACTCCTGCAGCCGCAGGTACCTGTCATCGTGCGAAGAGTTTTCGCCCAGGGCCTGCATGTAGCTCAGCGCCGTGCCGGTGATCATGTTCAGGTAGGTGCGGCGCCCGTACATGAGGGCGAAGCCGGCCACCATCTTGGCGGCCGTGAAGGGGTGCATGAAAGTCGGGTTCACCGCCACGATGGGGCTCATGGACCGGGAGGAGGAGAAGGTGAACTGGCCGGCCAGCCAGGGGGAGATGGGCACGTCATTGCCCTCAAAAAAGAGCACGCCGCTGAGCCCGTGCCGGTCGCTGAGATCCACCACCTCCTGGATGTCCTTCCAGGGCTCGCTCGTCCGGTGGTTCATGGTGAAGACGGCCACGGTTTCACCTTGGTAGGATAGTGTCATGAGGGAAGGGGGGCGCTGGGCGTTGGGGGCGGTCCGGCTTTCGCGGAGGCGAACGTCAGGCGGCGGAGAGCTTGCGGAGGGTGTCGAGCAGGTTCTGCGCCGTGGCGAAGGTGTCCGCCGTCAGCAGTTCATCGGGGATCTGGGCTCCGGCCTGGGTTTCCAGGTCCATGAGCAGATCAATGGCGGCCATGGAATCCAGGCCGAGCCTGGCCAGCTTCTCGTTGAAATCGAGCGGTGCGTCCGCTGCGAGAAACCGCAGGCGTGGCCGCAGGACGTTCTCCAGGGTTGTTTTCAAGTCGGAGTCAGGAACGGCGGTCATGGCGGGGGAGACGGGGGGCGGGGCTGGACTGGCGTGCTGACGTGACCGGTGCGCCAATGCCACGCCTCGACGACCTCCCCGTTTCGGAAAGCCACTTCGACTGGCGCAGGATGGCTGAGAAAACCGATCAAACTAGCGGTGAGGCCATAAGCACCCACGTTGGGTATTGCAACCAAATTCCCCGTGTCGAAATTGTGCAGTTGCACGCCTCTGGCGAGGCTGTCCAGCGGGCTGCACAGGGGGCCCACCACGTCGGCTGCAAACGGCGGGGCATCGGTGGGGTTCTCTCCCGCGCTGAGGTTGTCGAAGGCGACCGCGAAACGGGGAATGCGCCCCAGCCCCGTCATTCCGCCCAGGTGGTGGATGCCGGTGTCGAGCACCACGAAGTGCTTGGAGCGCGAGCGTTTCACATCCATCACCGTGCTGATCAGGGTGCCGGAACCGGCGACCAGGTGGCGGCCCGATTCGAACCAAAGGGCCTGGCGCCCCCCCCCTCGCACTCCCTCGATTCCTTGCCTGAGCCCCGCCAGATCGGGCGGCGCGCCATCTGTCGCATACGGCCACGGGAAGCCCCCGCCGGCATTGACCACTTCAAAGCGGGTGTCGAAAGCCGCCTCCAGGCGGCCGGCGGATTCGAGCGCGCGCCTGGTGTTTTCGACCAGCGCTTCGCGGGTGGCCACCTGCGTGCCGAAATAGATGTGCACGCCGCGCAGGGTGATGTTTGGCCAGCCTGCCCTGACCGTGGCGGCCTGCTCCAGGAGCTGTTCCTCATCGAACCCGAACTGGCTCTCCACGCCCGTCATGGCCATGCGGGCATCCGGGGCGTTGGGAGGGTTCACGCGCAGCAGCATGCTGACCCCGGCCCGCGCCTCCCCGGCCGCGGTGGAAACACGGGAGACATCGGTGAACGATTCACAGGAGAACCAGCGGATGCCTGCCGCCAGCGCCGCAGCGATCTCCCGGCCGGATTTGCCGGGGCCGCCGAACATGATTTCATCCGGTTGAAAGCCGGCCTGCTGAGCCGCCGTCAGCTCGCCCTCGGAGGTGATCTCCGCGTGGCAGCCGTTCGCGCGCAGTTCGCGGGCCAGGGCCGGCAGGGGATTGGCCTTGAAGGAGTAGTAAAGCCGGGCGCCGTCCGGCAGTTCCGAGCGCAGGAGCCGCGCCCGTTCCGCCACGGCATCCAGGTCGTAGGCATAGAGCGGCGAGCCAAAGCGGCGGACGAGGTCAGCGGCAAATTCCGGGTTCATTGGTGTCACGTGGTTTGAAGCAGTGCACGCAACGCTTTGCGATCCACTTTCTGGTTGGCGGTCTTCGGCAGTTCGGCCACGAAGTGGATGCGCTCCGGCACCTTCACCCGTTCGAGCCGGTCGCTGAGCCAGGCGATCACGGCCGCCGCCGCAACGTCGTCGCCGGTGAGCGAGAGGAACAGGTGAAGCTGGTCGCCCGCCTCGTCCTTCACCACTCCCGCTGCGGCGATGCCGGGCATCTGGCAGGCCGCCTCCTCAATCTCCAGGGGGCTGAGGCGATGCCCCTTGTGCTTGATCAGGAAGTCGCCCCGGCCATGAAAAGTGATGAACCCGTCGGCGTCCACCCGGCAGTAGTCTCCCGAAAACATGGTGCGTGCGCGTCCGGGACCCACCCGCCGGTAGCGTTTGGCGGTCTCCTCATCCGCCCTCCAGTAGCCGAGCGCGAGGGTGCGTCCGCGCACCACCAGCTCGCCCACCTCTCCGGGCGGCAGGCGGTTGCCCTCCGGGTCCACCGCAAAGACCTCCGTCCCGTCGAGCGCCCGGCCCACGGAGTCAGGGTGCTGCTCATATTCTTCCGGGAGCAGGATCGAGACGCGCTTGCACTCGGTGAGCCCATACATCGGGAAGACGAGCAGCCCGGGGATCAACTCGCGCAGCTTGTGGATGTAGGTCTGCGGCAGATGATCACCGGTGTTCGTGGCCATGCGCAGGGCGGGCAGCTCCGTTTTGCGCCACGACAGCATCTTGATCAGGCCGCCGAACAGGGTTGGCACCCCGGGCAGCACCGTCACCCGGTTTTCCGCCAGGATGCGCGGCAGTTCCGGTCCCGCCATCTCCGGCTGGCCCAGGAACACCGTCGCCCCCGCCTGCACGGCCAGGAACAATTGGTACAGGCCGTAGTCGAAGGAAAGCGGCAGGAACACCCCCACACGATCGCCGGCCTCATAGCCCAGGCGCTGCTGAATGGCGGCGGTGGCGTAGCGCACGTTGTCGTGGCTGAGAATCACCCCGCGCGGGGTTCCCGTCGAGCCCGAGGTGAAAACCAGAAAGGCCGGATCTTGATCAATGCCGGGGAAGGGGGCGGCGAGCGGCTCTCCCGCCAGCAGACGGGAGAACGGCAGCGCCCCGGGCAGGCAGCACGCATCCGGCATCACCAGCGGGGTGGCGCCGATCTCATCGCGCAGCCCGGCGGTCACCCCGTCCAGCAACACGATGCTGGGTTCGCACTGCTCCAAAATCCGCCGGAACCCCTCTGGTTTCATCTGCGGGGACAGGATGACAAAAATCGCCCCCAGGCGCAGGGTCGCAAAGGCCAGCAGCACCATCTCCGCCCGGTTCTCGCACACCATCACCACACGGTCGCCGCGCGTCACCCCCTGCGAGGCCAGCCATGCGGCGATGACGCTTGTTTGATGCGCCGCCCCAGCATACGTTGTTTCCGTTTTTCCAGCGAGAAACAGGCGTTCTGCATGTGCGGCGGCAGCCTGATCCAGGAGGCCGGGCAGATGCCAGCCATGATGTCCTTGCGTCAATGGAAAGGACATGCAAAAAAACCGGTGGAAGAGAACAGGGTGCCCACGCCCGGCAGGCAGGACGGTTCGATGAAGGCGCCTGCCCCGCCACCGCCGCCGCCCTCTGGCTCCAGCGCCAGAAGAATCTGCATAGTGCTGACGGCTTTGATTTCCATTTAGGTCCCCACCTTTGGCCGTCAGTTTGCCGCGCCGCAATCGCTTTGATGCAGATTGCCGTTCAATGCCTGATCCTGTCCGGCCGTCGCAGGGTTAGGAACCATGGGGCATGGCGCCGGCGTGGAGTGCTGGCAATGGGACAAAGCCGCCCCGTCGTGCAAGAAGATT
This sequence comes from uncultured Verrucomicrobiota bacterium, assembly GCA_903854655.1. Taxonomy (GTDB): domain Bacteria; phylum Verrucomicrobiota; class Verrucomicrobiia; order Verrucomicrobiales; family Verrucomicrobiaceae; genus CAINXC01. The sequence continues at coordinate 5,017 of CAINXC010000207.1, forward strand.
GCCGAGACACTTGACCGCGCCTCCCCGCACCCGTTACTGGCGGCATGTCGTGCGTTCCTCCCTCTGCGCCCAGCAGGCGCATCTTGCTCGTCTCCCATAACTTTCCGCCCACCCAGGGGCCGGAATCCGCACTCGTCAGGATCAACACCCTGGACCTGCTGCGGCGGGGCTGGCATGTCGCCGTGCTCACCACCGGGATGGAGCACTTTCACCAGGGCATCGACCACGGCATGCTGGAAGGCCTGCCTGCGGATCTGGAGGTGATCCGCGCCACCAGCTACGATGCCAATTTGAGGAAACGATGGGGCCGCCTCGGCATCGCCATTCTCATTCTCCTGCGGAACTGGCTGCTGCCTGAGGTGTTTTTTCTCTGGTTGTTTTGCGCCGTGCCCGCCGGGCGGCGCTGGCTGAAGCAAAACAGGCCGGCGATCATTTACTCGCGCGCCACCAAGCATGTGAGCAACGTGGCGGGCTGGTTTCTCAAGCGCTCCACAGGCCTGCCCTGGGTCGCGCATTTCAGCGATCCCTGGCACGCGGCCTGGTACCTCAACCCGTTTCAGGCGGGGATCGCGGAGTGGTTCGAGCGCCGGATCTTCCGCGATGCCGATGCGATTGTGATCGTCAACGAGCGGCTCAAGGCCGAATTCGCCCTCACCCATCCCGGCTGCGAGCACAAAATCCATGTCATCCCGCACGGCTATGAGCCCCTCAGCCATGTGCCGCCGCCCTGCGCCAATCCAGGCAAAGGGCCGCTTCAGGTCATCCACGCCGGGTCCTTCCTCCCTGGGCTGCGGGAGCCGGACCAGCTTTTCAAGGGCCTCTCGCTGCTCAACCAGCGGCTGCCGTTGAAGGGCCTCCTGGTGCTCACCTGCGTGGGTGTGGACACCACCCGCTACGCCGCCATGGCCGCCGGGCTTGGTCTCGATGGCATCGTCAGCCTGCAGGAATCGATTCCCTACCAGCAGTGCCAGGACATGGTCGCCTCCAGCGACCTGCTGCTGGTGCTGGATTCGCCCAACAGCGGCGGCATCTACCTTCCCACCAAGCTCATCGAGTACCTGCCCTATGCAAAGCCGGTGCTGGGCCTGGCGGAGCAGGACAGCGCCGTGCAACGCGTCCTCCAGCACTGCGATCTCACCTTTGCCGATCAAAACAGCCCGGAAGCCATCGCCGATGCCTTTGAAGCGCTGCTCAAGCAGTGGCAGGCCGGCACCTGGGGCGTCTCCGCCCTCGCCCGCGAACGGGCGCTCGACTACCGCATTGACCGGGTGAACGACAAACTCCACGACCTGATGACTCAGTTGAGCAGCTCCTTCGCCGCATGAAAAAACACCGCGTTCTCGTCCTGCTGGGCACCCGCCCCGAAGTCATCAAGCTCGCCCCCGTCATCATGGCCCTGCGCGCGCGCGCCGATGCCGTTGAAACCATCGTCTGCTCCACCGGCCAGCACCGCGAAATGTTCGCGCAGGCGATGGACGGCTTCGGGCTGAAGGCGGATATTGACCTGGGCCTCATGACGCCGGGGCAGACCCTCGCAGGCATCACCAGCCAGGCCTTTGCGGCCGTGGACAAGGTCATTGAGCAAACCCAGCCCACCGTGCTCGTGGTGCAGGGCGACACCACCAGCGCCATGGTCGGCGCCATGTGCGGCTTCTACCGCCGCATCGCCGTGGGCCACGTGGAGGCGGGGCTGCGCACGGGCGATGTGCTTTCGCCCTTCCCGGAGGAGGTGAACCGCTGCATCGTCGGCAAGGTCGCCAGCCTGCACTTCGCCCCCACCCGGCGCTCTGCGGACAATCTGCTGCGCGAAGGCGTGCCCGCCGCGAGCGTGCACGTCACCGGCAACACCGTCGTCGATGCCCTGCACTGGATGCGCAGCCGCCTGCCCCAGGAAGCCCCTGCGGAGCTGCCACAGGCCGTCGCAGAGGCCATTCGCGGCCACCGCCTGCTGCTTGTCACCGGCCACCGGCGCGAGTCCTTCGGCGACGGCATCGCCAGCATCTGCACCGCCCTGCGGCAGCTTGCCGAGGAGTTCCCGGACACCTTCATCGTCTATCCCGTGCATCTGAACCCCAATGTTCAGCAGCCCGTCCGCGCCATCCTTTCCGATCACCCCCGCATCGCCCTGCTGCCCCCCGTGGCCTACGCCACCCTGCTCTGGCTGATGGAGCGCGCCACCCTCATCCTCAGCGACAGCGGCGGCATCCAGGAGGAGGCCCCCAGCTTCGGCAAGCCCCTGCTCATCCTGCGCGACACCACGGAGCGCCCCGAGGTCGTCGAGGCCGGCTGCGCCCGCCTCATCGGCACCACCCAGGAGGCCATCCTCTCCCACGCCCGCACCCTCCTCACGGATGCCGCAGCCTACGCTGACATGACCGCCCGGCCCAATCCCTTTGGCGACGGCCACGCTGCCGAGAAGATCGTTGATGCCCTGCTGGGCATAGGCTGAGCGGCGGGGGCCGCCCGCCCGCCCAAAACCCCCTTGCCAACCCCGCCCCTCTGCCCACTGTGCCGCATGGGCAAGCTTCAAGACAAAATCGCAGTCGTCACCGGCGCAGGCCGGGGCATCGGGAAAGCCATCGCAGAGCGCTTCGTCGCTGAGGGCGCCAAAGTGGCCGTCGTCAGCCGCACCGAGGCCAATTCCAAGGCCGTCGCCGATGCCTTGAACGCCGCCCACCCCGACTCCGCCCGGCCCTACGCCGTCGATGTCGCGGACTCCGCCGCCGTCGCTGAAGTCGGCAAGACCATCCTCGCCGATTTCGGCAAGGTGGACATCCTCGTGAACAACGCCGGCGTGACCCGCGACAACCTTCTCCTGCGCATGAGCGACGAGGAGTGGGACATCGTCCTGAACACCAATCTGAAGGGCGCCTTCAACCTCGTGAAGGCCTTCCAGCGCTCCATCCTCAAGCAGAAGGGCGCGCGCATCATCAACATCGCCAGCGTCATCGGCGTCATGGGCAACGCCGGCCAGGCCAACTACGCCGCCAGCAAGGCCGGCCTCATCGGCTTCACCAAATCCGTCGCCCGCGAACTCGCCGGCCGCGCCGTCACCTGCAATGCCGTTGCCCCGGGCTTCATCACCACCGA
>CAINXC010000208.1 GCA_903854655.1 uncultured Verrucomicrobiota bacterium
CGGCGTTTATCGCAACACCGCCAAACTAAGCGAACTGCTGGGCGATGGCTGCCTGAAATACTGGGAGTTCTCACCGCACAGCTCAGCCTGTCCGGATCCACACGGCGTTGGAGCGTTCGTGCAGCCGACGCAGGCAGGTGAAGGCGAAGAACAGGCTGACGCATGGGATGTCACCGCCGCCTTGCTGCGCGAAATTCAACCAGCAAAGCGAGGGCTCACCTGTGCTGTGCTGGTTCGCTCCAACGGACACGCCACGCAGATGACCGAACACCTGCGCGAGCAGACGGGGCAGGACATCCTGAGCCAGTCTGAAGAGCTCCCCGCAGCCGACAATCCCGCGTGCGCCGCCGTGCTGGCCGTGCTGCAATTTGCCTCACATCCCGGCGACATGCTGGCGCTTGAGCACCTGCGCATGACTCCCCTGGCACCCTTGTTTGCCGGGGAGGATGCCGGGCGGAAACTCATGAATGAGACCTTGCGCGACCTGCACGAGGACGGCTTCGCGGTTGTTATTGAGGCGTGGGCGCAGCGCATCATCGCGCAGGTGGATGAATTCAGCCGCAGGCGGCTTGAACGGCTGGTCGAGATCGCCTCGGAATTTGATGAGAAGGGCTCCCGCGCCGTGGATGAGTTTCTCGAATTTGCGCGCAGCTACGGTGTACGCACCGGTGGAGCCCATCTGGCGGTGCAGGTGATGACCATTCACAAAAGCAAGGGCCTGGAGTTCGATGTGGTGATCGTGCCCCTGCTGGACAACGGCGGCCTGAAAAACGTGGAGCCGGGCATGGTGCTGAAACGTGAGGGCCTGGAGGAAGCGGAGTGGGTGCTGCAATTCCCTCCGCAGCCCTACGATCAGCTCGATGAGGTGCTGGCCGACAAGCGCCAGCGCATGGAGGAGGACGAGGGCTTCGAGGCACTGTGCCGCTACTACGTGGCGATGACCCGTGCCAAGCGGGCCCTGTACGTGGTGGCACCGCGACCACCCAAAAAAACCGCGACCGTCAATGCCGCGAAGCTGATGCGCGACACCCTTCAACAGGCGGAGCCAACGGCGGGTGAGATCGACGGGCTGGCGGTGGAATGGCTGCGTGTTTTCGGGCAGACCCATTGGTTCGCAGGCATCGCTCCGGTGGCACCCCTGGAGGTTGTTCCTGTGGTCAAGGCCCCAACGGCACCGCTTGGAGCCTTGCTGCGCGAGCTTCAACCCATGCCGAAACGGCGAACGCCTTCGGGCGAGGAAAGTTTTGCGGTGAAGGGAAGCGTACTTTTTGGTCCGGGGCGTGAAATCGGCCGCAACCTGGGCACCCTGGTTCATGCCCTGATGGAGCAGGTGGAATGGATTGATGACTCCTTTGATGAAGCAGTAATCACTGCCGTTTGGCAGACGAGGGGATTGACAGCACAGCCAGCCTTCGACAAAGCCCGGGAGCAGGCATGGAATGCGATTCGCTCACAGGCCTGCCGGGCGGCCTTCACCCGGCCAGGCAAGCACGCCAAGCTCTGGCGTGAACGGCCCTTTGACCTTGTGCTGGAGGATGGCGAATGGATCTCCGGCACCGTGGACCGGGTGAACGTGGCCTGCGATGCCAGCGGACAACCGGTCAGCGCCACCATCATTGATTTTAAGACCGACGATGTGGCCGACGACGAGAAGCTGAAGGAAAAGCTCGACGGCTACCGTCCCCAGATCGCCCTGTACCGCCGGGCCGTGGCCCAGCTAACAGGGCTGAAAGCGGAAAAAATCGACGCCATGCTGCTGTTCACCCGCACGGGCAAACTGGCTGCGGTGTGAAATTTCACGGCCTCCCCATTCCCCCGACTGTGAATTCCATTCACGCATTCATGGAATGTTCTTCATGGTGTGACGGAATTTCCCCTTTGCCAAATGCCCGGCGGTGGGTATCTCTGCACCCCGCTTTGCGATCACGCTATCCGTTCGTCGGGCGGGCAAAACCCCACCCCAAAAGACAAGATAATGAGCAAAAGTGACTTCGGATTGATTGGCCTCGCCGTGATGGGGCAGAACCTGGTGTTGAACGTTGAAAGCCGTGGCTTCCAGGTTTCCGTGTTCAACCGCACCACCGCCACCACCGACGAGTTCATCGCCAAGCATCCGGGCAAGAAGCTTGTGGGCACCCACACCCTCGAAGAGTTCGTGCAGAGCCTCTCCACCCCGCGCAAGATCCAGATCATGGTCAAGTCCAGCGCGGTGAAGGACACTGATCGTGACGCCGTGGATGCGGTGATCGAGCAGTTGATCCCCCTCCTGGAGAAGGACGACATCATCATCGACGGCGGCAACAGCTACTACCAGACCACCGAGCGCCGCGACGCCTATCTCGCCGGCAAGGGCCTGCGCTTCATCGGTGCAGGTGTCTCCGGCGGCGAAGAAGGCGCCCGCAAAGGCCCCTCGATCATGCCTGGCGGCCCCGCCAGCACCTGGGAGGTGATGAAGCCCATCTTTGAAAGCATCGCCGCCAAGGTGGACGGCGAGCCTTGCGTCATTCACATCGGCCCCGGCGGCGCCGGCCACTACGTGAAGATGATCCACAACGGCATCGAGTATGGCGACATGCAGCTCATCTGCGAAGCCTACAACATCTTCAAGAACGCCGGCTTCACCACCGACGAGATGGCCGCCATCTTCAACGAGTGGAACGAGGGCGACATGCAGAGCTACCTCATCCAGATCTCCGGCAAGGCCCTGGAGCAGAAGGACCCGGAAACCGGCAAGCCCATCGTCGAGCTCATCGTCGACAAGGCCGGCCAGAAGGGCACCGGCCAGTGGACCCTGCTCAACGCCGCCGAAAACGCGGTGGTGATCAGCACCATCAACGCCGCCGTGGAGGCTCGCATCCTGTCTTCCCAGAAGAAGCAGCGCGTCGCCGCCAGCACCCAGCTCGCCGGTCCTGCGGTCAACATCACGACCGAAAAGGCCGAGCTTGTCAAGAAGGTGCACGACGCCCTCTACGCTTCCAAGATCATCAGCTACGCACAGGGCCTCGACCTGATCAAGACCATGGGCGAGAAGAAGAACTGGGGCCTCGACATCGGCCGCATCGCCTCCATCTGGCGCGGCGGTTGCATCATCCGCGCCCGCTTCCTCAACCGTATCACGGATGCCTATCGTACCAACGCCAGCCTGGCCAATCTGATGCTCGACCCGTTCTTCAAGGACGTGCTCGCCAAGACCCAGCAGAACTGGCGCGAAGTGGTGTCCATCGCCACCCTCAACGGCATCCCGGTGCCCGCGTTCTCCGCCTCGCTCGGCTACTACGACAGCTACCGTGCGGCACGCCTGCCCGCGAACCTGCTCCAGGCCCAGCGCGACTTCTTCGGCGCCCACACCTACGAGCGCATAGACAAGCCCGAAGGCCAGATGTTCCACACGGAGTGGCCTGAAGTCATCGGCTAAAAAGTAGCCCGGTCGCGCCGTGACCGGATCGGCTTCCTTCAAAGCGGCTGGGGCAACCCAGCCGCTTTTTTCAGCTTCACTCCCTCGGGGCGCAATGCTGGGCGTGGCATGTAACTTCGCCTTCAACGTGACCGACATCAGCGCCCGGCTTGCGCAAGCGCTGGATTGATCTGTTTGCCTACTACGGAGCGCGCATCGAAATCGTGTACTTCAAGCCTGAGATCTCGACCATTTCTCGCCAGAATAGGGGGGCTCTCATCCTCTGTTCTCGAGAGCGTGATCCGTCGCCTGCTCGAAAAGATCGAGGGCCCGATGCTGGCGGAGGCTCATGGGGTTGGGCTTTGCGGCCCTGTGTAACCATTTGGCCTGACATGTCTGGACTTGCTCTGACGCAAACCCTCAAGTTGTTTCCTCCCATGAGAATCTGCCAGGTGCTTTTCTTCCTTCTTCTCGTTTGGCAGCCTGTCGGCCACGCCGAGGAGCCGGTGACACCAACGGCAGCACACATCGCCGTGGAACGGGGCATTGGCTGGCTGCTCAAGCATCAGGCGGAGGCTGGTTTTTTTAACGAGCGTGTGGGTGCCCCCCTGCCGAAAGGGTTGGGCGCGAACGACATTCCGTCCTTCGCCGGGGCCATCACTGCCCTGGCCGTGATGGCCCTTCATGAATCCGGCCACCGGGTGAACGACCGCACACCTGAAGGGCGGGCCATGCTGAAGGCAGTGACGTTTGTATGCCGCGAGATGCCTTCGCAGCGCGCCGGCAAGGTCGGTTACCTGGGGCAGAATGATCGCTCGCGAATGTATGGTCACGGCATCATGACCTGGATGCTGGCCACGGTGGCGGGTGACCTTCCAGACCAGACTCTGCGCCTGGAGGCGCTTGAGATCGTGAGGCGTGCGGTGGCACTGTCGGTGTCGAGTCAAAAGGTTATCAAGTCCGATCTCAATGCGGGCGGCTGGCGCTACGAGCCTGAGGCTCCGGATTCTGACCTGTCGATCACTGTCTGGCAACTGATGGCGATCCGTGCCGCCACGCTGGCAGGTATCGAGGTGCCAGAGCGGACCGTGAAGGCGGCGGCCGAATTCGTGAAACGATGTGGCAGAACGGCAAGCCCATCCATGGAGGCGGAAGGGGTGGGAATGTTTTCTTATGAGTCATACGGAGGGCGGAAGAACCCCAGCACCACGGGGGCGGGCGTGATGGCGATGCAGTGCTGCGGGCTGCCTGATGCGATTGAAACCAAAGGCGGCCTGGGGTACATCGAGCACCACGAGTTCACCAAGGCGGAACCCTGGCTCTACTATGGCTTGTGCCATTGCAGTCATGCGATGGCTGGCGCAGGCGCGGATGCTTCAGGTGCGTTTGCCGCCAAGGTTCGTACGCTGCTTGTCCCTCTGCAATCGGTCGAAGGCGCATGGTTGCCTTTCGCAGGCAATGAGAAAAGCACCGGGCCTGTCTTCTCCACCGCCCTGGCCGTGATGGCCCTGGCCCCGTGGTCGGCAAAGCAGTAGAACTCCTCCCGCGGCTCCCGTCCGGTTCGCCTGCAAGAGTGGAATTGCCCGGCAGAATCCCACTTCCGGTTGCGTTGTTAGACAACACGCACTCCCATCCTGACACCCGAATGAAGACCCTCCTCATCACCCTAGCAGCGCTTGCGCTGAGTATTTCCCATGGTGCCGAGCCCTCCAAGGCGCCGGAACCGCAGTACGTGTACCACGCCGAGGCAGTGCGGGTCGTGGATGGAGGCACGCTGGTGATGAACATCGACCTGGGCTTTCACGTGTGGCTGCACGATGAAACGCTGCGCCTGAAAGACATCGCGGTGCCGGATTTGAAGGGCGCTCAAAAGGAGGAGGCGATCAAGTGGCGCGAGGCTCTGGGCAACCTGCTGGAAGGCCACAAGCTGATCATCAAGACCAGCAAGGACAAGTCCCCCAATCCACCCACCCGTTTCCTGGTCACGATCTGGGCCGATGACGTGAACGTGAACGAGGCGCTGCTGAAGGCGGTGAAGTAGGTTTCGCCAGAATCAGCGGCTCCAGCCCGTTGACATCGCGGACGTGATGGCGCCCGCGAGTGGTCCGCACAGTCCTCTGTGCGGAATGGA
>CAINXC010000209.1 GCA_903854655.1 uncultured Verrucomicrobiota bacterium
GCAACCGCACCATCCTGGTGGATCACCGGCTCACCGGCCTGCTGGTCGGCCAAACCCTGCACACCGAGGCGCATGAGATCTATCGCGCCTACATCGAAGCCACCGCCTTCGGAGCGCTCACGATCATCAACCGCATCGAAGAGTACGGCGTGCCTGTGCTTGAAGTGATCAACACCGGCGGCCTCTCCATCAAGAACGAGACCCTCATGCAGATTTATGCCGACGTGCTGGGCCGGCCCATGAAAGTGAGCCGCAGCGAGCAGACCTGCGCTCTCGGCGCCGCCATCTTTGGCGCTGCCGCAGCAGGCGCCGGCGACCTGGCAACCCTGCAGGCCGCAATGACCGCCACGCGTGAGAAGGTCTTCCACCCCATCGCCGAAAATCACGCCGTCTATGCCGAGCTGTACGAGATCTACCGCACGTTGCATGACGCCTTTGGCACCCGCTCATGGATCGGCTCCCTGCATCCTGTCATGAAGCAGCTCCTGGACATTCGCGAGCGGCAGCGCGCCTGACTTGAAGAATCTTCTGTAACGGCTGCCCTGCCGCCTGCTATAAGCGGTCGATGAGCACCCCTGGGCAGGAGCCGCCGAATGACAGCCACTGGATCGTCCGTGCGCAGGCGGGCGATGTCCAGTCCTTCGGCCCTTTGATCGACCTGTATTTGCCCTGCGTCCGGGCGTTGGTGGCGATGCGGCTGCCTGTGCCGCATTTGGTGGATGAAATCGCGCATGAAACGTTTGTGCACGCCTTCCGGCATTTGGCGGAATTCACGGTGGGCACGTCGTTCCGAGGCTGGCTGCGCGCCATTGCCACCCAGCTCATCAGGGCCGAGTTCCAGCGCTTCCATCGCCAGCAGGCCAACCAGAGCCGCTATGCTGAGGCGCGTCACGCCGAGTGGCTTCATCAGTCGCCCATGGAATCGGACACCCCGGAGGCGGAGTACCTGGAGGAATGCCTCCAGCGCGCGCCGCCCGCCATGCAGCGGTTGCTGTCCCTCAAATACGCGGAAGGCCGCAGCACCGAGGAGATTGCGACAGCCATCTCGCGCTCGCTTGAATGGGTCCGCGTGACCCTGTTCAGGGCGCGCAACCAGCTTCGCGACTGCATCGAAGGCAAGATGGAAAGGGCAGGCCATGGAAGCTGACGCGTCCCTGGCCGGCTACCTGGACGGAGCCTTGCCGGAGGAAATCGCCGCAGCGGTGGAGGAGGCCCTCATCGAGGATGGGGAAGCGCTGCGCCAAGTGGTCGCCCAGCAGCGAATTGACGCTGCCTTGCGCGCCATTTTGAGACACGGCAGGCATGAGCAGGTCAAGCGCGGCATCCTGGCCGATCTGGATGCCGCCACCATCATCGCGGCGAAAAAGCGCGTGCTTGCCGCGAACACCGCTTGGCAGGTGCGGCGCCGAGCCCAAAGGCAGGACCGCTGGATCGCTGTTGGCGCACTGGCCCTCGCCACCTGCATCGTGCTGTGCCTGCGCTTCTTCTTTGTCTCGCCGCAGTCAATGCTGCCAGACGTTGCAGGGCGGGAGCCCTCCCCTGCCCCGCTGGTCAAGGAAGCCGTCAGGCCTATCCAGCCTTCTCCTGAGCTGGTCCCAGTGCCGGTGCCAAAAATAGTTGCCACACCACCCACTCCTCCGCCGAGCGGGAGCGTGGCCGGTTCAAAGCCTCCGAGCGCGGAGAAGCCAGTGCCGGCAACTACTCCGCCTCCACCCATCCGCCCGGTCCCGCCCACCCGTCCAGTCGTTGCCGCCGCCCCTGTCGGGCGCGATCCGGAGGCCTGGCCCTTCGCCACACACAGCCCTTGGAATCAACCCATCGGCGCAAGCGCCGTCTATTCGCCTCCACGCTACATGCTGCGCCAGTCGATTGATCCAGCGCGCATCGGCCTGCGCTGGCGGCCCGCGCTACGCGAGAATACCAGCGGGCAGCCGTACCGCCTTCTCGCAGGGGGCAGAGACCTGGGCATCTTCCATCTCGACCTCCCTAAAGACCTCGCCGCCAATGACCAGCCCCTCGCACTGTTCACCCACAAAACCGGTGTCGTGGTGGAACTGCGCTACCTCAAGTTCGACCAGCCGCAAGTCATCCAGGCAGCCATGGCCAGCGAGACCGACCTGCGCGGCAGCGGCTTTACCATCGGTTCCGGCGAGTCTGGAAGCTCCGCGCTGGCGGGCGTGATAGGCGCGGAGGAAAGCACCCATGGCATCAGGCACGCCCTGGCGATCGGCGTGGACTGGCTCTGGCTCACCAACCGGGGGCCTGGCTATGTGTGGCCGGCCACCAACGGTCTGGTCAA
>CAINXC010000210.1 GCA_903854655.1 uncultured Verrucomicrobiota bacterium
AGCCGCCATCAGCACCGGGTAGGCGAAGAGGCCGTGCGAAGCGGGGATGCCGTTCGCCACCTTGTCCTTGTAGCTGTGGCAGCGCTCCAGCAGCCCCATGGGCGTGACGGTGCTCAAAATCCACATCAGCTCGCAATGCTCCGGAATGTCGCTCTGGCGGAACAGCACGCACTTTTCCGGGTCCAGCCCGCAGGCCAGGAAGTCGATGGCCAGGTCGCGCACATGCTCGCGCAGCTTCTTGCGGTCCTGGATGGAGGTGAGCGAATGGTAGTCCGCGATGAAGTAGTAGGCCTCCCCTTCGTACTGCAGCTTCAGCGCCCCCTGCATCATGCCGAAGTAGTTGCCGATGTGGAGACGACCGCTGGGTTGAAGTCCGGAGAGGATGCGCATGGGGAAGAGTGAAATCGGAAGATTGGAGGGGAAGGCGGGTGGGCACTTAACACCGATCTCCGGCCAGTTCAAATGAATGGCCATTCGGGGGTGGTCGCCCCCAATCTCGGATTTCTCCAACCCGCCACGTTTTGGCAGGGAAAGCTCTGGCACAATTGACAAAAGTTGCCAACTCAACGATTCTCGTACATGATTTACACATCTTGACCGTTATTCGAAGAATTTCTTGACCCATGCACTGGCAAACTCCCAAACACATTGTTGCTCACTTTCAGCTCAACGCGGAAGACGACAGTCTCGATGCGATACGGAAGGCGCTCAAATTCCGGATGGCCGATCTGCATCCGGATTCAAATGGCGGCGAGACGGACGACGATGTCTGGGATCAACTCATGTCGGCCAAGGATTTTCTCGATGATTTCCAAGATGATTCCAGAGCCCTAATACCCGTTTCACAGATACCTGCGCTTATTCAGGCTCTGAATAGTGCTGTTCAAAGGTCCGACGTATCTCCGGCGGAACGTGTCCGCACTTCGACCCGTGAAGACATTCGAGGTCGTGTATTACTTCCTCGTATTGGTTCCGGTGTCTTTGCCGCTATCTGCGCATTCCTCTTCACCTTCTCGGACAAAGTAAAAGACCACCCTGTCTTAGGCCCCTGGATTTCGACATCTCAAGGCCAAATGATACTACTCGCGGCTCTCCTCTATTCCGCGTTGTTTTTTGTGGTGACTTGGATTTCAGAAAGAGCACAAGAAACACGTGTAGAGTGGTTAATGACGGAGGAGGGCGTTGAAGAGTCCCTGACTCGACTCTTACGCTACTCTCCGTCCGGAGAACTCCACCGATCAACATTCACTTCGCGCGAGCTGATTGCACTCCACGAACACGATACCGCGCGTCGCCATTCAATCGATTGGAGGGGCGACAATTTCTCCAGGAGAATTCTCGAACTCTACATCCGCGTTTTTTCAATGCTTCTGTTCTTGCCTTCTCGACGCCTACCCGCTGCTATCGCCGAAAAGGTCACAAAAGGTCAGATTGATCTGCTTGTGCAGCAAGATCTGATTCGAGAATTGCCCCGTAACGGTTTTAGCCGCGTTTACGAAGTTTCAAATGATGTGCGCAAAACCTTCCAAAAAGATCATTCGCACTCATAGTTGCCCAAATAATGGCAATGGACGGTCCATGCGATGTAACCGCTCACGCTTCGTTCGGACTCGTGCTGCACAGACATTCTTCAAACTCGCAGGAGCGGGCGTGGCATTTATTCGGAATACGAGCACCGCCCTACCCCGATGCACCTGAACCCCTACCTCAATTTCAACGGCCAGTGCGAGACGGCGTTCCACTTTTATGAGCAGTGCTTCGGTGGCAGGATCATCGCCATGTCGCCTTTCATAGGCACGCCGATGGAGACGGAAGTGCCGCCGGAATGGCGCGGCAAGATCCTGCACGCCCGCATGCAGGTGGGCGACGTTCTGCTGATGGGCGGCGACGAGCTGCCGGAGGATTATGAGGCACCCAGGGGCTTCAACGTGACGCTGGGCATCGACGACCCGGCGGAAGGAGAGCGGGTCTTTGCCGCGCTGGCGGAGAGCGGCACCGTGCGCATGCCGCTGCAAGAGACGTTCTGGGCCCTGCGCTTTGGCATGGTGACCGACCGGTTCGGCATTCCGTGGATGATCAACTGCGAGAAAAGCGCCTGACGACGAGCCGCCAAATGACGGACACCGAACTCTATCGAACCCTTGCCGACCTCGTGCTGATCACGCATGTGGCCTTCGTCGGCTTTGTGGTCATCGGGCTGCTCTTGATCATTGTCGGGGGATTTTGCGGCTGGAAGTGGGTGCGAAATCCCTGGTTCCGGGCTTTGCATCTGGCGGGAATCGGGCTGGTGGTGGCGCAGGCCTGGCTGGGGATTGTCTGCCCGCTGACCACGCTGGAGATGTACCTGCGCGGACAGGCCGACGATGAAGCGTACGGGGGAACCTTCGTCGCCCACTGGCTTCAAAGGCTACTGTACTACACCGCTCCGTGGTGGGTGTTCACGCTGTGCTACACCCTGTTCGGCCTTGCGGTGGCGGGAAGCTGGCTGCGGATCAGGCCCCGCCCGTTTCGACGCTAATCGAGATACCCCATGCTCTTGAGCCACTCGCCCACGCGCACGAACCAAGTGTTCGCCGGGTTGTCGCCTTTCTTCATGCCGAAGCCGTGGCCGCCCTTGGCGTAGATGTGGAGTTCGGCAGGGATGCCCAGCTTCTTGTATTCGAGGTAGAGCAGGGCGTCGCCGGCGGCGCTGATCTTGTCGTTGTCAGCGTGGACGAAGCAGGCGGGCGGGGCGTCCTTGGTCACCACCATGTCAGGCTTGAGGGTGAGGTCGGACTTGTCGTTCTTCACCAGGTACGCGGGATACACCGGGATCATGAAGTTGGGTTTCGCATCGCCATCCAGCGCGGGGTCTTCAGTGTAGGTGCGCTCGTTGGGATGCAGCGAGGTGACGACGCAGAGATTGCCGCCGGCGCTGAAGCCGAGGATGCCGATGCGGTCGGGCTTCAGGCCCCACTCGGCGGCATGGTGGCGGATCAGGCCGATGGCGCGCTGGGCGTCCTGCAACGGGGCGGCCTCGGGATGCTCGTTGTCACGGCGTGGGACACGGTATTTTAGCACGATGCCGGTGACGCCGAGGGTGTTGAGGTAGTCGCTCACCTGGGTGCCTTCGTGCTCGATGGCCAGGATGCCGTAGCCGCCGCCGGGGCAGATCAGCACGGCAGTGCCGTTGGGCTTTTCCGGCTTGTAAACGGTGATGCTGGGATCGCTGACGTTGCTGGTGCGGGCGATCTCGTCCTTGCCCTTCACCGTCTGCTCCGCGTCGATCTTGAAGCCGGGTTTCTCGGCGGCGCCGTTGGGCCAGAGTTTCAGCGTGATGGGTTCAGCCGCCTGGGCGGCCACGGCGAAGGAAAGGGCGAGCAGGGAAGTCAGAGTGCGCATGGTGGGAAAGAAGAACGTGGTGGAAAGGCGGAGTTATCGGCAGGCACCAAGGTGTCAATTCGGAGGGGGAATGGCGATTTCCACCGACCCGTCGCTGTGCCCGAGGATGCGCCGTCCATTTTGGGCGTGGGAGCGACTCATGAGGATGACCTTTTGCCCTGGGTCGGCATCGGTTCCGCCGGAGTACTCATAGCCTTTCTCGGCAGTCCAGCCCTTGAACTGAGGGTAATCGAGGAGGGTGTCCAAAGTCTTCTGGTCGGCAACCACGCCGGTTTTGACCAACTCATCCAGAGAGGGCGGGTACTTGCCACCGTTATCCCCAGCGTAGCTCTTCAGGCTGATCATGACCTGCCGGACGTTGTTCATCGACCGCATCTGGCTTGCCTTCTCCTGAACGCCGCTGAAAGCGGGGACGGCGAGGGCGGCCAAAATCGCCACGACAGGGAGCATAACGATGCAAATGTAGCCCATCACCAGCCCGGCGACGGCCATGCCACCGCCTGAAAGGCTGCCGCCGGAGCGGCTGATCTTGCTCAAGGCCAGATGGCCGCAGATCACCGCCGGAATGGCGGTGAGGCAGGACAGCAGGAAACTCAAAATGCCCAGCACCATGCTGGCGGTCGCCAGGCCGCACTTCTGTGGTTCCCCGCCGAAGACGGGGGCCTTGGCCGGCAGGCTTGCCACCTTGGGTGGAAGCGGCGGCGCGGCGGTCGCTTCAGCGATCAGCGTGGACACCGGCAGCCAGTCATCCATGCCTTCGCTCCAGGCGAGGTCCGTGCTAAGCAAGGTCCCCTGGGCGAGCCCTTCGATGATCTGCTCCTTGGTGAAGGAGCCCAACTGCTGTCCGTCGCGGCCAATGTGGTAGTTCATGGTCTGATCGCTGCTGCATGACACACAAACGCCCCTTGATCACCGGGCGAAGCACGGTTTCCAAGGGGCGCAAAACAGGTGAAGGAATCTCAGCCCACGCCGCCCTTGGTCATGAAATTCAAGACCAGGATGCCGACGGAGAGGAGAAAAACGAGCCAGGAAAGCCACATAGGATCAGGAAGGGTGAAGTCTTTGGGAAAGAGCGGTTACTGGGGAATCTCAGGCAGCGCAGCCTTGAACTGGCTGGTGTAAGTGTGGTCTTCGTCGTTGTACTTCTCCCACGGGGGATCGACCCGCTCAGGCACCATGATGGGCGAATCCTCACCCTGTTTGGCGACAAAAACAGAGACACGGTCGGTGGCCAGAATCTGGGCCATCATCAGCACCACGGAAAGGACGAAGCAGACGACTGAAAGGGGCACAAGGCCGGCCTCAGGATCTTTCTCCTCGTAGAACTGCTGCGAATCAGTCGCGGCGGAGCGCTTGACGGGGGCGCTCTGGGGGGCGGCGGCGGGGCGGGCAGCCATCGGCGCGGCTTGAAGCTTCTGGGTGGCCTTGGGCAGCGCGGCAGTGGCGCCTGCGGCACCCACGAGCGGCCCCGTGCCGGAGCCACCACCTGGAGGTGCGGGACGCGGAGCGCCCATCGGCGGCCGCGGAGCGGCGGTCAAAGGCTGGGTGGCGGCACCTGTTTCCATGCGCGGAGCACTTGGCGCCGCTGGACGCGGGGCCGAAGGGGCGCCAGGAGCCACCGGGCGGGGAGCCGAGGGTGCGGACGGAGCCATGGGCCGTGGAGGAGCCGGGGCGGGGGCCATCGGCATCGTCGGCGCAGGAATCATTCCGGAGGGCGGCGGCGGCGTGACATTCACCGTCTTGCGGCCCGGAGGCGGAATGGGCGCGGGCGGCAGCGACACCGGATTGGTGGAGGCCTTCGGCGAAGGCGGCGGCAGCGGCGCGGACGGAAGCTGAATGGGAGCGGTCACCCGCCGGGCGGCAGGCGGCGGCGCCGGTGGCGGGGGAGCGGAAGCCGTTGGCGGCGGCACAGGAGCCGTGCCACCCCCAGGGGACACCGGGGCGGTGGATTCACGGGGCTGCGTGGTGCCAGCACCCGGACGTGCACGCAACGTGATGCGGACGGTTTCCTTCTTCAACGGTACCGCAGAAGTTTTCGGTGTTCCGGTCGGAACGGCGGCAGTCCTGGGTGTTGGTGGGTTGTTTTCGTCGCTCATAGAAGAAGGTGACTCCAAATCGTGAAAAAAGAGATAAGGAGGTCCTATTTAGCGGATCGCCCGTCTCGCCGTCAATCCCATTCTCCCGCAAGCGCAGGAATTTCCCCCGAATTGATGAGTTTTCACTCTCAGGAGTCGCGCAGCCAGCGCATGAGCTGCTCAATATTGCCGGTGATGGAGGTCAGGCAGCGCTGCACATTCATGAGCCAGCGCAGATCCGTGCCGGGAGCCGTGTGTTCCACCAGCTTGTCGCAGGCGGTGAGCGCGGCGTGGAACAGGGGCAGCGACTGCTCCAGATCCGTGAGCAAAAACTGCCACTGGGAGCTCTTGAGCGAGGCGAAGTTCTTCAGCGTGTGGGACAGGTGCGCCGCCAGGTCGCCTGCGGTGGAGAGCAGCCGCAGCACCGCCGGGCGCGACTTGATCTCGCCCGGGGTGGCCAGCAGCATTTCGAAGCGGCGCAGCTCCAGCGAAAGCTCCCCGCTCGCCTGGTTCACCAGGGCAAACGCATTGCCGAAGGCCGGCGGCACCTCCAGGTGCTCGTTCGCCGGATCGGCCTCCATCAGATTGGCCAGTCCGCCCGGCGGCCCGTCCATGGGCACCACCTGGTCGGCATCAAAGGGATCGCCTGCGTTCGAGCCCAGGCCGGGGCCCACGTTGCCGCCCAGCAGGAACTGCTTCCGCCGGGCGCGGTTCTGGCGGATCTGCGCCAGCTCCGCCGGGCGCGAGAGCTGCCAGCGCGGGGCGGTCACGGTCATGTGCAGGTGCCAGCTCTGGATCAGCACCCGCTGCTTCTCACGGTTGAACCACTCCAGGAACAGCAGGTTCTTCAACCCCACGGGCTCCGTGAACGGCCCCGCCTGCTTGCGGCTGCGCGGCACCTTCAGCACCCGGTAGGAGGCGGTCATCTGGCCCACAAAGCCATGCTGGTAGTCCCCCAGCTTCTCCGTCTGCCTCAGGTTGGATTCGGGGATCGGGTTCTGAAGCTCCATCCGGCAGCCTGCGATGTCGCGCAGGAAGTTGCCGTTCAGCTCCAGACGCAAGGGGCGGTCTTGACCCGCCAAATGTAGCATCCCCGTCACCAAACCCGGCACCTCGTTGGAGAGATAGCCGCTGATGACGGAGGAATCGAGACAGATAACCATGGGATTTGTGGAGAAAATGTAAAGGCTGCGCCGCCATGCGCAAGCGAGGTGGCACGCCTTGTCGCCCAATCCTTCGGATTTCCGAGGCGCGGGAGGTCGAAAGCGACCGGAAGAGCACCGGATGCAGCAGCCTCAGGTCCCGCCGGTGCCAAACCCCGGGGGCGCCTCCCCCACGAAATACACGTCCCGATCCGGGCGCGAGCCGGGGGAGTGGATGTCGAGCATGATGAGAGGCTCCTCCTGGGTGATGAAGCCATGGGTCGTGCCCGGCGGCAGGCGCAGGAAATCGCCGGTGCGCAGCTCGTGCCTCTCGCCGTTGAGCACGGCCACGCCGCTGCCGCTCAGCACGTAGTACAGCTCCTCCGCCAGCTTGTGATAGCTGATGCTGGTCGTGCTGTGCGGCTCGATGCGCACCCGGTAGGCCGTGCCCATCCCTTCATCCGCCAGTGGAATCAGCGACTCAATCTCATAAGGGCCGAGCTTTTGCGGCGGCGACAGAGGGGCGGCGGCAGGAACGTGGAGGATGCGAAGGGGCATGGCAAAAACGCGAGGGGCGGCAGAACCACCACCTTCGCGGTTGATCGCGGCAACGGCAACCTCGGGAACGAGGCGCTGATGGGCGCCCTGACGTCCTGTCAGACAAGTTCACGGAAAAATCCCGTTCCCGGTTCGCGCCCCGCGCAAGGTGGGGCGCTGAACCGTAGCGAAGCGCAGGTAGCCAGCCGCAGGCTGCCCGAAGGGCGAGCATAGCGAGGCAATCCCCACCGCGCCGTCAGTGCAGGCCGGAGGGCTCCGTTGGTCCCGGTCATCTTTTCAAGGTCGGCGGCCCAAGGCGGCGGGTTGGGGACAACCCGCCCTACCCGCCTTGAGGCCTGTTTCGCCCTGTGGCCATTCATTGTAAAAGCCGATAAACCACCGGGCCATTGCCAAGTTCCCGTTCGGATGCACCAGCGGGGAAGGATCCCCTCCTGGATGACCTGGACGGAGATTGAACTCCGGTCCTCGCAGCATGGTCAGATTTCCGGGAAACGGCGCATCTTTGATTGACTTTGTACTCACAAATTGGCTACGATGTGCTTCCCGCAGGTATTTTACCCCCTCTGCCCACTTTTTATGTTCGCCGCCCCTTCGTCTTTGCCGACCCGCTGCCGCGCCTGGCTGTGGTTGAGCCTGTCTTTCCTGGCCGTGCTGGCGCCGGCATCCTTGCAAGCGGCTGGCCCCACTGCACCGACCAACCTCACGGCGGACATGACCATCCCAAGCAGTTACTATGCGAATGCGTACAACAATAAACTGTCTGCCGGAACCCCGTTCTTTGCGCTCTCCTGGACGGACAACTCTTCGGACGAAACCTTCTTCGAAATTGACATTCAGATTTTGAACAACGGCTACAATATTCCTTGGCAGCCCTACACCTACGCTGCCGCCAACTCCACTTCCACGGTCTTGCCGATTCAGATTGGTGGGGCGCAACAAGGAACGAAAGTCGAATTTCGCGTTTATGCCTGCTACGGCACCATCGCGGCCGACAACTCCGTCAAGGTGAGTGCCAAATCGGTCATAGAGCCCGAAGCTTTTGTCCTGTACACCTCACCCACCGTAATAAACTCGGCAGACATCACCGGGGCCGCTGCTGCACCCACCAATTTCACCGTCGGCATTGCGGCAAATACCGATGGGACCTTAACCTTCAGTTGGAAGGACAACTGTCTTGTTGAGGAAGGTTACGAGTTCTACTTCAGCGCCACCGACACTGGAACAGCTCCCGCCTCTGGGGCGACTCCGGCCTTTGTCTTTGGTTTCGGCTCGCATCCGCCCAACGTAGGAACCGGCGGAGCACTGACCGCCGGCACAACCTACTACATGTGGATTCGAGCGCGGCGCGCAAACGCGCAATATGTAAACAACGCTCCGGTCACCTTTGACTACAGCGGCTACGCCAAGACCTCGCTGAAGATGCCCACGGGCCTGGAGACGCCGACGAACCTGACGGCCACCGAGCTGAGCGAGAACAAGCTGAGGCTGAGCTGGACCAACAACTCGGGCGTGGCCAGCGGCTACAACATTTACTGGCAGACCCTGCCGGAATCCGGCAGCGGCTACACCTTGCTCGGCAGCACGGGCTCCGCCTCCTCGGTGGACATCCCCTGGTATCCGGGAGTGGCCACGGAGTGGCAGGTGCAGGCGATTCAGCAGATCACGGACCCCTCGACAGGGAATGTGACCACGACCGGGCAATCGGTAAACTCAAATAGCGCCTCGCTGACGCTGCCTTTCCTGGATGTGACGAACCTGACGGCGGTGTTCACGGTCGATCCGGTGGCGCAGGCGCCGGTGGCGACCTTGAACTGGACGCCGAACTCCCAGGTGGCCACCGGCTACGAGGTGCTGTACCGCCAGAGCAACACGGGGGCCAACTTCGCCCAGGCCCAGGTGCTGCCCTCGATCACGGCCAATACCGCCAGCATCACCTCCGCCTCGATCGGGGACGCGTTTGTGCCCGGCACCAGCTACGATTTCCAGGTGGTCGCCTACTACACGAACAACGGCTCCACGGTCCAGTCCAACGGGACCACCACGACCGCCACGAGCCTGGAGGGCATCACCAGCCTGCCCTATGCACCCATCACGCTGGGCGTGGGTTTCAGCTATTCCCTGACCACCACCCAGACCTCGGCACTGCAGAGCTCGAACGTGACGGGCCTGCCGCCGGGCCTTACCTACAGCGGCGGGAGCATCGGCGGCACCCCCACGCAGGCAGGCGTGTTTGTCTGCCCGATGACGGCGACCTTCGCCAGCGGCATCACCTCCACCCTGAACCTGACGCTGCGGGTGCTGACCCCGCCTGCACCGCCGATCACACCGCTGACGATCACCGCCCCGATCGTGGGCACGGCGGCGGCGGCAACCCTGCCGCTGGGTGAATTTTTTGCTGATCCGGACACTGAGGCGGCCGTGGACATGAACACCTCGCTGGGTGACATCATCATCGTGCTGCAGCCGACGCTGACCCCGGACACCTACGCCAATTTCATGGCCTACGTGAACAACACCAATGCCGCCGGCAACTACGCGGGCAGCGTGTTCCATCGCTTGTCGCCCGGATTTGTGCTGCAAGGCGGCGGTTACAAACCGATCACGGGCACTGACGGACTGCCGGACAATTTCCAGGAAGTGACGGAGCTGCCCTCGCCAGCCAATGAGCCGGGCATTTCCAACGTGATGGGCACGGTCGCCCTGGCCAAAGGCGCCACACCGAACTCCGGCACGCATGATTTCTTCATCAGCCTCGCCAACAACAGCAGCCAGCTCGACAACGCGGTGGGCGGCTTCACGGCGTTTGGCCGGGTGGTCAACCCCATCGGCAGCGGCGCCCTTGTTGCCCCGGCGGTGGATGCGATCACCAACCTGCAGGGCAGCAATGCCTACACCATCAATCTCACGCCTTCAGGCAGCACCACTCCCTCCCCCGGCGTCAATCCTCTGGGCTCCAACCCGGATGCCAGCCTGGGCCAGGGCACCATCTGGCCGATGAATGCAAACCCGGCCCCGACGACCATGAACAGCTCGGAGTGCGTGACGATCAACTCCATCACCACGCTGGCCGTGCTCAAGTACCAGGTCACCACCCCGGACAGCAACGGTTTTGTGACGGCGACGATTGACTCGAACAACAACCTGCTCTTGCAAGGGGTGTCAGGAACCCCGGACGGAAGCACGAGCAGCCCGATTGTGATTTCGGCAACGGACGTGGACGGCAACATCACCACCCAGACCTTCACGGTCACGGTCAACTCCACCTACAACTATGCGGTGATCACCGGCCAGCCACAGGGCACGACGGTGCAGAATGGATCAAATGTCACCTTCCAGGTCATCGCCACGGGGGACAGCCTGCAGTACCAGTGGCGCAAGAACAACGTGGCCATTCCCGGTGCCACCGGCAGCTCGCTGACGCTGAACAACGTCTCCGCCACGGACATCGCATACTATCAGGTGGCGGTGAGCAACGCCGCCGATCTGGTGGTGAGCGCTGCCGCCCACCTCACCGTGCAGCTTCCGCCGACCATCACCACGCCGCCTGCGACCCAGACGGTGAATTACAATTCGCCGGTGACGTTTTCGGTGACGGCCACGGGTGACCCGACGCTGACCTACCAGTGGTACAAAGGCAGCACCGCCATCACCGGGGCGACCGGATCGAGCTACACGATCCCCCATCTTCTGATGACGGACGCGGGCTCGTACTACGTCATCGTCACGAACAACATCGGCAGCGCCAGTTCCAGCGCCAGCGCCGCCGTCCTGACTGTGACCCCCATCGACAGCGACGGGGACGGCGTCACAGACGATGTGGAGCTGGCCACCGGCACGCTGCCGAACAACTGGGACACCGATGGGGACGGCTACGGCGACGGCGTGGAGGAAAGCCTGCAAACGGATCCACGCGTGCCGGCGAGCAACCCCGGGGCGCTCTGGTTTGTGGCGCAGCACGACGGCGCGGCCGCCCTGGCCTCGATTTCGATGAAACTAGTGAAGGGCGGCACGGAGCCCAACAGCTTGTTCACCCCCGCCCATACGGACACCGTGCCGCAGCAATGGGTGGCCACGCAGGAGCTGCGGAACGACCAGTACGCGAGCATCCTGGACTACGCGCTGCGCAAAATGGGGATCATCGAGATCGTCAACGAAGTGGTCAGCGGCACGCCTACGGGCCGCCGTTTTGTCCGCTACCCCAAGGGCACCGGGCAGAACCTGTGCTACTTGGCGGCACCGCTGCCAGCACCGGACAGCCCGCCAGCGGCGGCAGCGAGCCCGCCCTCGTGCGACATTGGCTCCGATAACGGCGGCATCACCTTCTACGTGTCACGGGCGCTGGCCAAGAACCCGGTGAGGTCCATCAGTTGGTACGGGGCCTACCTCGCCACCCTGGCGCTGAACGACCTGTACGCATACCCGACGAAGTGCCAGCCGGCCACCTGGGCGTACAACCTCACGGCGAACGGCTACCGCATTCCCACCTTCACCTCCTGGCAATGGGCGGCGCAGGGCGGGACCTTGGGCGGCCCAACAGGCCTGCTGTACCCGACGGGCGCCAGCGTCAGCGCCACGCTGGCCAACTATGGCAACACCGGCACCACCCCCGGCCCCAAGGCGGTGGGCGGCTATCCCGCCAGTGTCCTTGGTCTGTACGACATGGCCGGCAACGTGGCCGAGTGGACGTGGGATCCCGATCCTGCGGACGCAACCAAGAGCTATGCCCGCGGCGGCAGCTACGCCTCGCTACCGTCGATCTTGAAGTGCGCTTCCGACCAGGAGTACCCCCGGATCAACCTGAGCCCGGAGGTGGGTGTCCGGCTCATCCTCACGGAAGACGCCACCCCCCGCATCACCACCCAGCCGGCGAGCCAGTTCGTCAATGTGGGCGACGCAGTGACGCTCAGCGTGGTCGCCGCCGGTGCGCCGCCCCTGTCCTATCAATGGATGAAGAACAATGTGGCGCTGGCCGGCCAGACCTCGGCCAGCCTTTCAATCCCGGCCGCAGCCATCACAAGCGCGGGCGGCTACACGGTGAAGATCACCACCAACGGGGCGGGATCGGTGACAAGCACCGTGGCAGGCCTTTCCGTTCTGAATGTGCCGGCGGTCATGGCCAGCTCCACCGTCCTGCCCAACAAGCCCACCTCGATTCCAATCACCCTGGCGGCGGCGCCGGGGCAGACGTTCAGCTACCAATGGTATCAGCTCGACGGGGCCAGCCAGACAACGCTTTCAAATACTGGGGTGAGGACTGGGACGACCGCTTCCAAACTTGTCTTCAGCACCGTGGGCGACAGCGACGCCGGAACCTACCAGTGCGTGATCACCCCGACGAGCGGAGGCAGCCCGGTGACCGGCAACCCCAAAATGGTGCCGCTAAGCGTCTCCTCCGCCCTGATTGTGCTGGAGCCGCCTTCAGCGCTGACGACCGCCACGGTGACCCTGCCCGCTGCGATCATCGGCGGCGCCTACACCTTGAACGCCTACAGCGGCCTGTTTGACACCAGCACCAACAAGGTGCCCGCCAGTTTCAGCATTGTCGGTCTGCCCGCCGGCCTGAGTTACAACGCCAAGACCGGCGTCATCACGGGCCACCCGTCGAACCCGCTCATCACCTCCGCCGTCATCAAAATCACAGCGACCAATGGGGCAGGCTCCTCCTCGACGGTCACCACCACCCTGCAAATCCTGGGGATGCAGCCCGCCGCGATCGGCACCTTCGTGGCTGCCATCGCCCGGCAGTCCAGCCCCACGAACAACAACAATCTGGGCGGGCGGCTGGATCTCACCACTACTGGCATCGGTGCCTACACTGGCAAGGTGACGCTGGGTGGCACGGTGTATCCGATCACCGGCAACCTGGGCGGCAGCGTGCTCAATCCAAGCACCGCCAGCCCCAGCGCGGCGACCACGGTGACCAGTTCGGTTTTGATCCCCCGGACCGGCAAGACCTCGTTGCTGATGTCGATCTCGGTCGATGTCTCCTCGGTCGGAAGCTACCTGCTGACCGGCAGCATCGGCGAGCTGGCCGCAGGTGCCACCACTGCCAGCAATGTGGCGGCGATCAATGGCTGGCGCAACGTGGCCAGCGCCATTGCGGGTGGAGTCCAGACGACGACCTCGATGGGCGTGGATGGTTACTTCACCATGGTTTATGACGCCCCGGCAGGCAGCACCGACCCAACTTTGCTGCCGCTGGGTGAGAGTTACTTCACGGCTTCCGTCGCCACCCTGGGAACAGTCACGGAGGCGGGCCGGCTGGCCGACGGCTCGGCGGTGGCGGGCAGCAGTGTGATGGGCTCGGCAGGCCAGGTGCTGTTGTACCAGCCGCTCTACGCCGGGCAGGGATCGGCTCTCGGCACCGTCACCTTCGCCAAGACCCCGAGGATTGCGACTGGTGCGAGCGGAATGACCTGGCTCAAAAACGCCCTGCCCGCCACCGCCACTGACCGCAGTTACAAGACCGGCTTCGGTCCGCTGAACTTGGTGCTTCTTTCCGGCGGCACCTACACGCCGCCAACGGCTGGGACCCCGGTGATGGGCCTCACCTACACCGCAGGGGTAAACAATGCACAGTTCACGTTCTCCAGCGGCGGCCTGGCATCACCTCTTGGGCTGCTGTGCGGGATCTCCAATCAGAATGTCCCGGTGTTCCAATTTTCAACCCTGGCGACGCCGACCGGCACGATCACTCCCGCCTCCGGTGTGTTCACCGGCACCATCAAGGTTGTCGCGACGGGCCTCTCCGCGACCTACTATGGGGTCATTGTGCCCGACCCGGCCAACGCTGCCAAGAGCGTGGGGCACGGCTCGTTCACCCTTCCCTCCAGCGCCTCCGCCACATCGCCGATCCTGTCCGGTGCGGTCCTTCTGCAGAAATACCCGTGACAAAGGCGCCGTGCCGGCAAGGCTGATACAATAGCCTGAATTCCAGTTGACGACGGCAACTCCTCTCCTATTTTGGCGACCCTTTTCTTTTAACCCCGTCCAGGAACTGTCTATGCCCGAAATCCAAGTCCGCAAAGGTGAGCCCGTCGATCGCGCTCTGAAGCGTCTGAAGACCAAACTCGAGATGGAGGGCATTCTTGAGGAAGTTCGCCGTCTGCGCGCCCATGAGACTCCCAAGGAGCGCTCCCGCCGCAAGGCCCGTGCGGCCGCCAAGCGTGGCAAGATCCGTTTCCGCTTCGTGCCGAACAAGCCGCAGGCGGCTGAAGGCGCATCGGCTCCGACGGCGTAAAGGCCGTTTCCTGATATTCCCTTTTCTGAAGGCCGGGTGTTTTCACCCGGCCTTTTGCGTTGTCATACAGGGCGATGCGCGGTTACAGTGAACGCCATGCTTCGGTATCTTGTTTTGATGATGGTGGTGGCTGGCTGCGGCCTGTCACCTGTGCGTGCCCAGTTTGGCGATGTGCCGGTGGATGATCTGGGCCTGCGCAAACTGGCGGAGAGCGGCGATGCCGAGGCCCAGTTCCAAATGGGCCTGCGACTGCTCCGCGGCGTGGGCTCCCCCAAACCTGACGCCACCGGGGCTGCGGTGTGGCTTCAGAAGGCGGCGAAGCAGGGCCACGACAAGGCGATGCATGTGCTCGCCGCCCTTTACGAAGCAGGGGAGGGCGTGGAAAAGAGCACGCCCAAGTTCATCCAGTGGGAGCAGAAAGCGGCGGACAAGGGGCTGCCGGAAGCGCAACTGGGCATGGCGCAGGTTTACGACCTGGGTGAAGGCGTGGAAAAGGACGCCTCCCTTGGCGCCGAATGGGCGATCAAGGCGGCCGACCAGGGGCTCGCCCCCGCGCAGGCCTACTACGCGGCCAAGCTCAACCGTGGCGACGGCGTGCCGAAGAACCCGGCCAAGGCGGCGCTGTGGTTTCTGAAAGCAGCGCAGCAGGACGACGGCTCCGCCCAGCGACAGCTCGCCTACCTGTACTACACCGGCAGCGGGGTGCCGATGGACTACAAGCGTTGCGAGGCATGGTACCGGCGCGCCGCCCGTGACGACCAGGACCCCTGGGCTAACAATGACCTGGCATGGTTTCTCTCCACCTGCCCCGACAAAAGCTTCCACAACGGACAGGAGGCCATCGGCATCGCCAAGAAGGCGATCCACATCGTCGAGGACAGCACCGGCAAGCAACGCCACGAGATCCTTGACACCATGGCCGCCGCGCTGGCGCGCAACGGCCAGTTCGCCGAAGCGGCTCTGTGGCAGCGCCGCTGCCTGTCACTGCTGAAGGAGGACAAGGAGCTGTCGCCCGAAGAAACCGCCAAGCTGGCCAAGGAATTCGACGCCCGGCTGAAGCTCTACATGGCACAAAAGCCCTATGCAGACGAGCCGGCCAAAGCCGAGGGCAAGACCGAGGCGCTGCCTAACGACAACATTCTGGAAGACCCGGAAGGCACTTCGCAGCAGCACCTGCAGAAGGACCCCCGCCAGAAGCCTGCGAAGAAGAAGGACGCTGAAGCCTGATTATGAGAAGGTGCTCCGCCCCCTTCTGTCTCTGCTTTGCCGCCCTGCTGTGCCAGTGCGGCAAGGCTCCCGAAACTGCCGCCGGCTCTTCAAAGCACGGGCTGGTGGGTGCCTCCCTGCTGACTCTGCAAAACCCCTTCTTCAAGGTCATCGGCGACCAGCTCACAGTGGAGGCCGCGAAAAGCGGCTACGAAACGCTGGTGGTCAGCGCGGACAATGATGTCGCCCGCCAAAGCAACCAGGTGAAGGACTTCATCGTAAAGAAGTGCGCCGCCATCGTGCTGAGCCCGGCGGATTCCAAGTCGATCGTGCCGGTGATCCAGGAGGCCAACGCCGCCGGCATCCCGGTCTTCACGGTGGACATTCCCTGCAATGAGCCGGGAGTAAAAATCGCCACCCAAATTGCCACGGACAACTATGGGGGAGGCAAGGAGGCGGGCACGGCGATGATTGAGGCGCTGGGCCCCCAGGGCGGCAAGGTGGGCATTCTCGACCTGAAACAGGTGGAGTCCTGCATCCTGCGTGTTAAAGGCTTCAAGGCGATGATCGAAGCTCACAACGCCAAGGGCGGAGCAAAGATCGAAATCGTCGGCGAGCTTGATGGCGGCGGGGCCAAGGACAAGGGCTACAAGGCGGCGGAAGACATGCTCCAGGCGCAGCCGGAGATGCGCGGCATCTTTGCCATCAACGACCCTTCCGCACTCGGGGCGCGCGCAGCGCTCGAGAAGGCAGGCAAGGCGGACCGGGTGAAGATCGTCGGCTTCGACGGCCAGCCGGAAGGCAGGCAGGCGATCAAGGAAGGCAAGATCTATGCGGACCCGGTTCAGTTCCCGGACAAGATGGGCGTGGAAATAGCGCACGCCATCGTGAGCCATTCGAAAGGGGCTGATCTGGCACCGCAAATGCTGATTCCGACGACGCTGTACCGACAAGCCGACGCCGAAAAAGACCCCACGCTCAAATGAAGCACATCACTTCGCATGAGCGACGTTGCATGGTTGCCCCTGGCACGCTACAATTGACAAAATAATGAGTGTTCCCGATGAATCCAAAGACTCCCGCCTTCGCCAGGCGGAGAAAATTGTGCATCATCCCGAGCAGTACAAGGTGTGCGAAGGCTGCGGCTCCATCGTAGTGGCCCGTGCCGTCTCCTGCCCGAGCTGCCATGGCTACCGGTTCGACGCCACCAAAGCGCGCATCGTTTCCCAAGCCCAGGCTCTGGCGATGCGGAACCCCAGCTCGGTGCTGGCCTCAGACCTTTCCTAGAGCCCGGCAAGACTAATCGCAGGCGGCCACCACAGGACATCCGGGCCGCCCTTCCTCCCGGACTTCAAGCATTCTTCCGCCCTAATTCAGGCGTTTTGAACAGGGCCAAACTGGTTTGTCAAAGCTAAAATTGGCCCAACACGTTGTAGAAATTGCGAGAAATTCCTTTCGCAAGTCCGTTGAAGCTGCTAGAAAGTTAAGGAGGGACCGGTAACGGCCCCCCGATGCAACGTTCTCTTCCCTGGGAACGACCTGCTAAGGGGTTCTCCCGGGCCCGTCTCAACACAACATCAAACGAACAAACCAAACCATGACAATGAACAAGCTCGTCTACTCCCTCGTTGGCAGCGCTGCTCTGGCCGCTTCGGCGTTCGCAGGCGCACCTTCGGACAAGTCCGCCAAGGAAGTCGCCCCCCAGGTGGCTGCTCCTGAAGAAGACCTCGGCCTCACGCTGGGCGTCGCCTATGACAGCCGCTACTACTTCCGCGGCCTCAACCTTGCCAACAACTGGGTCAGCTCCAGCCTCGACTGGGCGATTCCGTTGAACAAGGACCTGCGCCTTGACATCGGTGCCAACTATGGCGATGCCGCTGGTGATGTGTCCCGCGTCGGCACGGGTGCCGGCAGCACCTTCGACCACACCTCCTTCGAGCGTCTTCAGCTCAATGCCAACCTCGTCGCGACCCTTGGTCCCGTCGAAGTGGGTGCTGGCTTCCGCTGGTACGACAACATGGGCGACCTCAAGAAGATCCTTGACAACGGCGAAGAAGTCGGTGTCAACGTCGCCAGCAAGCTGGGCCCGGTCAACGTCGGCGTCGGCGTTTACCGTGACTTCGCCAATGATGGCCAGGGCTGGTATTTTGAAGCCGCTGTGAACACCGAAATCAAGCTGTGCGACCGCGTCAGCCTCGTTCCTGGTGCAAACATCGGTTATGGCAGCAAGTACAACTACCAGCTTGATGTGGGCGGCTTCAAGCCCCAGTCCAACACCTGGACCGACATCGACCTCAGCCTGGCTCTGCCAATCAAGCTGAGCAGCCGTGCCACGCTCTCGCCTTACCTTGCCTTCAACTTCCCTCTGCATGCGCTGAGCGCAGTTGAAGACAACCGCCTCTTCGGCGGCGTCAGCCTTGCTGTGAAGTTCTAATCGACTTCGCAGTCAACCGGCAACACCTGTAAAACCTCCCGGCGCAAGCCGGGAGGTTTTTTTGTCCCTGTTTATCCCCCTCCTGTCCCGTGCCCCTGCCCCCTTCACTGCCTCGAACCCCGGAACAGGGGCTGTTGTTCGATGTGCCGCAGCCGGCGCACGAGCGCCCTGGGGAGGGCGTTCCGTCGGGCCCGCGCATCGCACGAGTGCAGCTCGAAGATGCCGCAGCGCTGGAGCTGGACTATGCAATTCCGGAGCGGCTGATGGACCGGCTGTGCATCGGCTCGCGAGTCATCGTTCCGTTGCAGCGGCAGCGCATCCCGGCCGTGGTCCTGGAATTGCTCGATCATTCCCCGCACGAGCACAAGCTGAAGGAGATCCTCGATTTGAAGGGCCGGGGCGATCCCGTGTTCACCCCCGGCCTGATCAAGCTCGCGCACTGGGTGGCGGACTATTACGTCACCCCCGTGCATCAGGTTCTGCGCGCGATGCTGCCCCAGGCCGTGCGCGCCAAGCCGGAGAGCTTCATCATGGACAGCCATCTGAAGCTGGCACATCCAGTCAGCGCGGAGGAAATGGCGAAGCTGCGTGCCAAGGCGCCTATGCAGGCCCGCATCCTCGATCTCCTCGCCGCCTCCAAAGGTGAGTCCACGCTCAGCCAGTTGCGCCGGGAGCTGCCGCGCGCCACCACCTTGCTCGGCCCTCTCTTGAAGAAGGGCTGGATCACCCGCGCCGAAGTGCGCGTGGAGCGCGATCCCTTCGAGCGCGAAGAGTTCCTGCCCACCCTGCCGCTCGACCTCACGGAGGAGCAGCGCACCTGCTACGATGCCGTGATCGCCGCCCTTGCCAAACCCGCAGAAGCAAAGCCCCTGCTGTTGCACGGCATCACCGGCAGCGGCAAGACCGAGGTGTACCTGCAGGCCATCGCCCAGGTGCTGGAGCGCGGCCAGACCGCCCTGGTGCTGGTGCCGGAGATCAGCCTCACACCCCAGACCATCGAGCGCTTCAAGGCACGCTTCTCGGAGCGCAAGGAGCGCATCGCCGTGTTGCACAGCCACCTCAGCGACGGCGAGCGCCATGACGAGTGGTTCAAGATTCACGAACGCCGTGCGGACATCGTCATCGGCGCGCGCAGCGCCATCTTCGCTCCCCTGGAAAAGCTCGGCATCATCATCGTCGATGAGGAGCACGAGCCCAGCTACAAGCAGGAGGAGGCCCCCCGCTATCACGCCCGCGACCTCGCCATCGTGCGCGGCAAAATCGAGCAGTGCGTGGTCCTGCTGGGCAGCGCCACCCCCAGCCTGGAATCCTTCTACAATTGCGCCAGCGGCAAGTACGAGCTGCTGCGCATGACCCGGCGCACGGATGGCAAGTCGCTGCCGCTCATCCGCATCATCGACCTGCGGCTGGAGCGCCGCAAAGGCGGCAACAGCCCGGACTCACGCGTGCTCTCGGAACGCTTGCGCCAGGCGATCACGGACCGGCTGGAGAAGAACGAGCAGACCATCCTTTTCCTCAACCGCCGCGGCTACAACACTTCGCTGAGCTGCATGTCCTGCGGCTACGTCTGCCAGTGCCAGGACTGCGCCGTGCCGATGACCTTGCATAAGACAGACGACCGCCTCGTCTGCCACATCTGCGGTGCCCGCCGCGTGCCGCCCAGCAAGTGCCCGGAGTGCAAGGACCCTGGCATCAAGTTCGCCGGCTACGGCACCGAACGCGTGGAACAGGTCATGCGCCAAGCCTTTCCGCAGGCGCGCATCGCCCGTGTGGATACGGATACGATGAAGCGCAAGAACCAGCTCCGCGACACCCTCAAGGACTTCCGGGGCCAGAAACTCGACCTGCTCATCGGCACCCAGATGATCGCCAAGGGGCTCGACTTCCCAAACGTCACGCTCGTGGGCGTGCTCAATGCCGACCTCGCGCTGAACCTGCCGGACTTCCGCGCCGCCGAGCGCACCTTCCAACTGCTCACGCAAGTGGCAGGCCGGGCCGGTCGCGGCGAGGTCAAAGGCGAGGTTTTCGTGCAGACATTCGTGCCGCACACACCTGCGGTTCAGTTCGCCAGGAAGTGCGACTTCGAGGGCTTCGCGGAGCAGGAGCTGGAGCAGCGCAAGGCCCTCCACTACCCGCCCTATGACCACGTGGTGCTCATCACCGCCCGCAGCAAAAACGAGTCCATGGCCGAGTTCACGCTGAAGAGCCTCTCCACCAAGCTGCTGCAGGACCTTCCCGAGCACACCCGCATGGGAGAGCCCGTGCCATCACCCCTGGCCAAGGCCCACGGCCAGTTCCGCTTCCAGCTTCTGCTGCGTTCCGAGAAGATCCGCGCCCTCGCCCGTCGCATCCACGAGGTCATCACCGCCATGACCTTCCCAAGCGAGGTCATCGTCACCTGGGACGTGGATCCGATGCAGTTGATGTAGCCTGCGCTGCTGAAAGCCCCTCGAAGAGGGAATCCCTCGCGGCGTTAAGGCATCTTGTCCCAGACCTCTGAGATGGGAGCTGCCGGGATATGCGAAATCGCCTCCAAGAAGGCTTTGTCGTCAGCTCTAGCGGCCCTCTGGCCGATGTAATCGACAGCTTCCATGACGGCAATCTTCTCAGATGCAGCCGTGGCAAAAAACTGGTCCACGGTCAAACCATCCTGCGCGCTCAATCGCTCGACCTGACGGCGCAGGAAGTCGGGAACCTGGATGGTGATGGAACTCATGACGGCGGAAGCATACGCACGAAATCCCTGGGTTCAAGCACCGCAATCCCCAAAGAGCGGGCGGGCAGAACATCCTTCAAATTGCTTGTGACGATGATGGGCGCCGTGGCGGATCAGGCTCACTTGTAAAGGAGTTCGGAGTAACCTTTCTTGCGATGCCGAATAGCGAAACCTACCCCATGATAATCTGGCGTCCAGACATGAACCTCGCCGCCGTCGTTGAGCAGGAAGCGAAGCGTGCCGCCTGTTATGGAGGGCTTGGTGCTGCCCTCGGTCTTGGAATACATCAACTGCGGGCTGAAACCATCTGGCGGCCCCAGGAAATCAAGAATTTGCTGAAGGCTTGGCGGAAGAGGTGGACCACGAAAAAACTTGTCCACGGCGTCCGGCGTTCGGTTGGCGCGTCCTGACCGGGTGGCGAGCTGTGAGGGAATTTGCTGGCTCCAAGACCACGGGGTGGCGGCGAGCACATCGCTGATGACGATGACTGCAAAAAACAGAACAACCGGAGTCGCCAAAATCATGGGCCTCGAGTCGCCAGCTCTGCGCATGTTGGACAGCAACATTTTTGCATGATAGCACTCCCCCGGGACACCACTACGACAAAGAACGATGCCGTTCAGAATGGTTGCGGTGCCGGAGGGTGCGGATAAGCGAGATATCGTTGCCCGTTACGCCTTCACCACCGCAACGAGGTTCTCGGCGGTCATGCCCAGTTCCTTCATCACGATGTTGCCAGGGGCGCTGATGCCGAAGCGGTCGATGCCGACGACCTTGCCTGCGAGGCCGACGTACTTCCACCAGAGGCCGGAGACACCGGCTTCGATGGCGATGCGCTTGGTCACGTTCGGCGGCAGGACCTCGTTGCGGTAGGCTTCGGACTGGCTGTCGAAACGCTCGAAGCAGGGCATGGACACCACGCGGGTGCCGGCACCAAGCTCCTTGGCGGCGACGACGGCGTGCTGCAGCTCCGAGCCTGAGGCGAGAAGGATGGTGTCCAGCGCGGCGGTTTCCTTGATCAGCACATAGCCGCCCTTGAGCGTGCCTTCGCGGCGGACGCTGGCAGGGATCTGGCCTTGATTCGGGATGTCCTGGCGGGTGAGGGCTAGAAGCGTGGGGCCGTCGGTGCGGCTGAAGGCGGCGGCGAAGGCGGCGGAAGCTTCTTCGGAGTCACCGGGACGAATCACGTCCAGGTTCGGGATCACGCGCAGGCCGCTCACCGTTTCCACCGGCTGGTGGGTGGGACCATCTTCACCCACACCCACGGAATCGTGAGTGAAGATGTAGGTCACCGGCAGTTTGGCCAGGGAGGCGAGGCGGATGCTGGGGCGGCAGTAATCGGCGAACACCAGGAAGGTGGCGCCGCTGGTGCGGAACAATCCGTCATAGGCGATGCCATTGGAGATCGCGCACATGGCGTGCTCGCGAATGCCGTACCAGATGTTGCGGCCGGTGTAGTTCGTCGGGCTCCAGTCGCCACCGTCCTTGATGTAGTTCTTGGTCGAGCCGTAGAGGTCCGCGCTGCCGGTGATGACGTGAGGCAGGACCTTGGCGATATGATTGAAGATCTCGCCGCCGCTGTTGCGGGTGGCGGCCTTGCTGTCCGCCGGATACTCGGGCAGGGCTTTGAGCAGGTCTTCGGCGGAAACTTCCTTCTGGGAGGAATCAAAGGCGGCCTTGAGAGCCGGGTTGGCGGCAGCCCAGGCGGCGAACTTCTCTTCCCAATGCGCGTGGGCCTGGGCGCGGGCCAGTTTCAAATGGTCGAAATGGGCGCGCACATCCTCGCTCACATAGAAGTGCTGATCGGAGGGCAGGCCGAGGCCAAGGCGCGCGGCATCGATGAACTTGGCGCCGCCTTCGCCGTGGGCCTTGGCGGTGCCGGAGACTTCAGGAATGCCTCTGCCGATGAGGGTCTTGGCGATGATGATCTTGGGCTTGCCGTTGTGGTTCTTCTTGGCCGCGTTGAACGCGGTGAGGAAGGCGTCCATGTCATGACCATCGATGGTCACCGCATCCCAGCCCAGGGCTTGGTAGAGAGCCTGCGTGTCCTCGTCCTGCGTGACCTTGGCCATCGCGTCGAGGGTCACATCGTTGCTGTCATAAATCAGGATCAGGTTGTCGAGGCGGTTGTGGGCGGCGAAGGCCACGGACTCGCGCGCCACGCCTTCCTGCAAGCAGCCGTCGCCGGCGATGACCACAATGTGATTGTCGAAGATGCGATGCTCGGCGGTGTTGTACTTCGCCGCCGCCATCTTGCCGCTGAGCGCGAAGCCCACGGCGTTGCCCACGCCCTGGCCCAGCGGGCCGGTGGTGCATTCCACGCCCACAGTCTCAAACGACTCGGGGTGGCCGGGGGTCAGGCTGTGAAACTGGCGGAAGTTTTTGACCTCCTCCAAAGGCAGGTCGTAGCCGCTCAGGTGAAGCCAGGCATACAAGAACATCGAGCCATGGCCGGCGCTCAGGATCAAGCGGTCGCGGTTGAGCCATTTCGGGGCGGCGGGATCGCAATGCAAGGCGTGGCCGAACAGCACCGCGCCAATCTCCGCCATGCCCAGCGGCAGGCCCAGGTGGCCGGAGTTGCACTTGTGGACGGCGTCCATGGCGAGACCACGGGCTTGGTTGGCGGCTTTGGCGAGGATGTCTTTGTTCATTGCGAGAGGGGGATGAGGCGGCGGCGCGCAATGCGCGCGCGGGGCGGATTAGTGGGGGCTGAAACGCCCTTTCGCAAGGCCGAAAACGGTCCGCCGGCCCCGGACGGCTACTTGATGAAGTAGCTCAGGTTTTCCAGCTCCACGGCCAGGTCCACGCTGTTCACCACCACATGCTCGGGCACTTCCAGCACCGTGGGCGAGAAGTTCAGGATCGCCTGGATGCCCGCGAGCACGAGCTGGTTGGTGACGGATTGCGCAGCGGTCACCGGCACGGTGAGGATGGCCATCTTCACCTGGTTCTGCTTCACGAAGGGAGCAAGCTTGTCCATGGGCTGAAGCAGGATGTTCGTCTCGCCGACACGTGCCTGGTTGGGGCTCAAATCGAAGGCGGAAACAATCTCGAAGCCCTCCTTGCGGAAGCCTCCGTACCGCAGGAGGGCGGACCCCAGGTTGCCCAGACCCACCAGGATCACCGGCTGCAGCCGGTTGTGCCCCAGCACCGAGCCGATGGTCTTGCTGAGCTGCTCCACATTGTAGCCCAGCCCGCGGGTGCCGAACTGGCCAAAGTAAGTCAGGTCCTTGCGCAACTGCGTGCTCTTGACCCCCGCCGCCTTCGCGAGCGCCTCTGAAGACACCGTCTCCACCCCATTTTCCTTCAACCGGGCGAGGCATCGCTGGTAGATGGAAAGTCGGTAGATAGACTTGCGGGGGATGTCAATTCGCTGCACTCGTGAAATTTCACGTGCCTAGGAAAACTGTCAAGACCCGTTCCCGGCAGAATTGTGCCGCATTTGTTTGCCGCACCGCCATGCCTGGCACGCCAGGCTAAGAGGAGGGCTCGGCGTGACGCTCGATGCTGCTGACCATGGCATGAATGTGGCCGCGCTTCCTTTCACGCGGCTTGAGGATGGCGAGGCTGCGAGTGTAGGAACCCCAGCGAATCACATCAATATTCACGTGGCGGGAGCCCCAGCTTGCCATGGCGGCCTGGGAAGGCTTGTACAAATCGATGGTGCCGGTGCCCACGAGGGCGGACCCATAGTCATCAACCACGTAAACATAAGGCTCGCCCTGAATCTTGAAAGCGGTGCCCACCGGGTACACGGACCAGTCGGCGGCGGCGCTGCGCACGCTGCCATACTTCAGGCTGCCGCCTGCGGCGCTTTTTGCCCCATGCTCGAGATGATCTTTCTCGCTGTGGGTGTAGGCGGTGGTCTTGACGTCATGGATCACACGCTGCGGGGCGCCTGTTGCGAGGCCCTGCGCGGGGATGGATTGACAGGCGACGGAGCCCGCACAGAGGGCGGCCAGCAGGGGGAGTTGCAGGAATGTCATGATTTCACATGGCGCGACCAACTGCGGCCGCGTCATTTTCCCGGTTTGCACAGGGCTCACAGAGCCTCGCGCAAATTTGCGGGCCGGGATGCTACACCGCCGCCAGGAAATGGCAAGCACATTATCTAACCTTCACAATCAGGCGGCCCTGACATAAACGACCGCACATGTTAAACATTGCCGCCTGCCGTGGCATTTTTCACCACCAATTGTCCCTATTTTTATCATTTGCGAGGATGTATGATTACACTTTGCCGGAGATCTCATCCGGACAAAATCGGAGCTGCCGAACGAATGAAACCGGCGTAGAATGCGCGCGAAGACACCCATGAAGAACGATCCCAAGGCGCCGCTGGCCGAACTGCGCAACATTTACGCGGAGGTGGAGGCCCGCGCCCTGCCCCGGCAGTGCGAGCTGCGCACGGGCTGCTGCCATTTCCGCCTGACGGGCAAGACACCGCTGCTGACCCGGGTCGAGGCCCTGCTGGCGGCAAAAGGGGTCCGGGCCAGCGGCAGAAAGAAGCTGGTGCCGCGCGCGGACGGTGCGTGCCCGATGCTGGGCAGGGAGGGCAGGTGCGGAATTTATGCGCACCGGCCCTTTGGCTGTCGCACTCACTTTTGCGCCGCAGCCGGCGGCCCCTACCCCCGCCAGCACGTGGCGGACCTGATCCACCGCATGGAGGCGCTGGATGAAGCCCTGGGCTGGCACGACGGTTCGCGCCCTTTTGAAGCGGCGGTGGCGGATGCCCTGAAAGACGCATGATCCGGGAGGCACCTCACTCCGTGCTTGAATCTATGCCCCCGGCCCGTAGTACTCACCGTGTGATCACCATCGCAACGGCAAGTCAAAAAGGGGGAGTGGGCAAGACCACGGTCTGCGTGAACCTCGCGTATTCGCTGGCGCGCCGGGGCTGGAACACGCTGCTGGTGGACACCGATCCACAAGGGGCGGTGGGGCTGTCGCTGGCGAAGAGCACGCGGCTGAAGGCGGGCTTCTATGATTTCATTGCCGGGGGCGCAGAGGTGAAGGATTTCATCCTGACCACGCGCCTGCCGGAGTTCAGCATCCTGCCGGCCGGCCACTACGACACAGTTTCCCGCCATGGTCTGCACCTGGAGGATGTGCCCAGACGCATCCGCGACCTGCTGCGGGGCGCTGAGCTGCACGGGGTGGACTGCGTGCTGCTGGACACGGCGGCCGGCCTCACGGGCATCACCGAAATGGTGGTGAAGGCAGCGGATTATGCGCTGATCCCGCAGCAGTCCGAGCCGCTGGCGGTGCGCAGCGTGCCGCACATGCTGGAAACCCTGGCGCGCTTCCGCTCCGAAGGGGCGGGCACGAAGGTGGCGGGCGTGCTGCTGAGCATGGTGATGAATGATTCGCCCGTGAGCCTGCAGGTGGCGCGCGAGCTGCGCCAGGTGCTGCCTCCCGAACTGGTTTTCACCCAAAGCATTCCCCGCCTGCAATCGTTTTTGGAAGCCAGCGCCCAGGGCCTGCCCGTGGCACTGCTCAAGAAGAACCCGCCGCCGGAGGCCGTTCTGTTCGACCAGATCGCGGCCGAACTGGAGGAGCGCGTGGGCCTGATTCGCGACAAAGAACAAGGATACCGCCATGCAAGTCTCCTGGATTGATCCCGACGAGGTGCGCGAGCTGCTGCGCCAGATCGAAGGCCCCCGGACGGGCACCAATATCTCCGCCTGGGAAGTGCACACGCTGCCCGCCGCACCAGCGGCAAAGCAGGCTGAGGAGCCTCTGCTGGCGGATGCCCGCCCTCCAGACTTCCCGCTCCCCGAGGCGCCGCTGAACGAGACGCGCCCCGGTCCGGCCAATGCCGAGCTGTGGCGCATCCGCGAGCGGTTGCGCGCTCTGCGCGACAAGGCGCAAACAGCGGGGATTCTCACCCGGTCACCCTCCGGCGACACCTCCCCCTCCCCACAGGAAGGAGGCGCGGAAACCCAGGCCCCGATCGCGCCAGCGGAAGCACCACCTGCACCTGCCGCCCACGAGGCTGCAACGGAAGTCCCGGCGCCCGCGCCGATGGAAGCAATCGGACCCGTTGAGGCGGTTCTGCCGACGCAACCGCAGGAGGAGGCGCTGGTGCCGCAGGAAAGCCCGTTCAACCGATCAGATCCCGCACCTGCGTACGAGCCCCTGTTCGCCACGCCGGCCCGCGTCTCAGACGAGCCCCCGACCCCGCCAGAGGCAATGCCCTGCGAGGAAGAGCCGCCCAATGCCACGCAGGTTGCAGAGGAACCTCAGGCTGGCGCGGCAGGCATGCCGTTTGTGGTGTCCAACCTGGGGCTGAGCGAGCGCCTCAATGCCGTGGCGGGCTGGGCAAGCGAACGTCTGGGCACGCGGGAAATCCTGCTCGTGGACGACTACGGCGATGTGCTCTGGGGAGCCCAGGGGCAGACGGCGCTGGTGCTCTCCGCCATGATGGCCTGGCATTCCACCCAGCGGGCCAGCGCCAGCGCCACCTGCACGGACTCCCAACGCATCGACAAGGCGCTGGGGCCTGGCCGCTCACTCACCGTGCTGCCAGTGCGTACACGCTATGGCGTGGTCAGCCTCGCGGTGATTCAAAGCCTGCCGGTGGGCGAGGACGACGCAGCCGCCATTCGTGATGCCCTGGCGCAGGCCGTCGAGGGGCCTGCCGATGCCCCGACCATCGAAGGTGCTTGAGTTTCCATGATTCGCGCTACGGTGAAAGCGTGGCTGAATTCTCCATCCCGCCGGCACGCTTTGCCACCGCAGCCGTGGGCAACGGCTGCCTGCTGGACAGCCGCCGGGCGCTCTACCATGAAGGGCAGGGCTGGCTGGCGGTGGCGGACATGCACTTCGGCTACGAACTTAACCGCGCCCGCGAGCACGGAGCACTCCTGCCCCAGTGGGGCATGGAGGCGACTGAGCAGCGTCTGGTGGACTTGCTTTGCCATTACCAGCCGCAGACCTTGGTGATGGTGGGTGACATCATGGACGGTGGCGGCTCAGTTCGCGAAACGATGCGCCTGCTGGGCCGGCTGCGCAAGCATGTGGCCCGGCTTGTGTGTGTGGAGGGCAATCATGACCGGGCCGTGTTGAAGCGCAACGAGCAGTTCGTGCCGTGGCACTGCGGCGATGGTTTTGTGTTTCAGCACGGCCATCGGTTTGCGGCGGTGCTGAACGCCACGGGGGGCGGCGCACCTGCCGTGCACATCACCGGCCATGAACACCCGGCTCTCCAGTTCGGCGACGGGGCGGGGCTGAGGCTGAAGCTTCCGGCCCTTGTCCAGGACCGGATCATCTCCGCCAACGTCGAACACTGGATCCTGCCGGCGTTCTCGCCATGGGCGGGCGGGGCCGTTTATCACAGCCGGAATGAACGGCTGGCCACCTGGGCCTGCTCGGAAGGGCGGGTGCTGAAGGCACCGCCCTGAAAAAGGCCGTTACGGGCGGTAGGAAACCACGCGCCCGGTGTTCGGATCAACCTGCACGGCGTAGAAGTTCTTGGGCACGTTGCCATCCACAATGATGCGCTCCTCGCCCAGCGTGAAATAGGAGTTCTTGGCCAGCAACTTGTACTCGGGCATGTCGGTGGAACCGTCAGGATAGAAGTGAAAGGCGCGGAAGGTGGCGTTCTGCACCTTTCTGATGATGCCCTCCTTGTCCGGCGCAAACGGCAGAACGAACAACGGAGGCGAGAGCATTGCAGCATTCGAGATGATGATGCCGGCCGGCAGGTAGTAGGTGTCCGTCAACTGACGCCCCAGGGTCCCACCCGTGTCGCTGGCAGATTTCACCAGCGCAAGGGCGCGAAACGCCTGGCCTGTTCCGGGAGAGGAGTTGTCCACGTATTGGTAAAACCTCACTTCCACCTCCTGATTGCCGGAAACCGCCAGCTGATGCCCAAGCGCGATCTGCGAAGCCAGGGTCTCGCCTGCGGAGGTGATCCGCGTTGCCATCAACGTACCAAACACCATCGGAGCGATGGCGGACGACACCAGAACGATCACGGCGATCACCACGAGCATTTCGACCAGGGTGAAGCCGCACGGCCTTGCTGCGCCATGGGATGCCGTCCCAGCGGCAGGCGGTTGGGGACGGAAAAGGGACTGGGGTGCTGAAGACATGGGAATGGAATCCTCCTGCGACTATTTTTCGGCGGCGGGAATGA
>CAINXC010000211.1 GCA_903854655.1 uncultured Verrucomicrobiota bacterium
CAAGCGTTCACGCGATCACCGCTGAGCGTGGCCGTGCGATGCCTTATGCCCGGCTATATCGGCAGCCGTTCGGGCGTGATCGGCTGAAGCCTTGACTCCAACTATTGCTGCCCTCCGCTCAGCTAAACAGGCTCAACTGCGCGGGCAAAGGTTCCGCCGCGCTCTTGCGCCTGGACTTGGGCAGGACCGGCTGCTGCTCCTGCACGCCAGAATTGCTGCCAGGACCGTTGCCGCCTTCCAGAGTGGCGAGGACTTCGCGAGCGCGCTGGATCACACTGTCCGGCAGCCCGGCGAGCCTGGCCACCTGGATGCCGTAGCTCTTCTCCGCGCTGCCGGCGATGATCTTGCGCAGGAAGATGATTTGGTGGTTCCACTCCTTCACCGCCACGTTATAATTCTTCACCCCGGCGCGGCTCTGCGCCATGCTCGTTATCTCATGGTAGTGCGTTGCGAAGAGCGTGCGCGCCACGATCTTGTCGTGCAAGTGCTCGGCCACGCTCCAGGCGATGCTCAGGCCGTCAAAGGTGCTGGTGCCACGACCAATTTCATCCAGGATCACAAGGCTGCGGTCCGTGGCGTTGTTGAGGATCAGCGCGGTCTCGTTCATCTCCACCATGAAGGTGGACTGGCCGCGCGCGATGTCATCGCTGGCGCCGATACGAGTGAAAATGCGGTCCACCACGCCCACTTCGGCGGAGCTGGCGGGCAGGTAGCTGCCGATCTGCGCCATGAGCGTGAGCAGCGCCACCTGGCGCAGGTAGGTGCTCTTGCCCGCCATGTTCGGGCCGGTGATCAAAAGCAGGCGGTTTTCCCTGGGCTCCAGGGTCACATCGTTGGGCACGAAGCGGTCGCTGCCGGGGAGATTCTGGTCCAGCACCGGGTGCCGCCCGTCGCGGATGAACAGGTTGCGCGTGTCGTTGAGCAGCGGGCGGGTGTAGTTGTACAGCCGCGCCGTCTCCGCCAGGGAGGCCAGGACGTCGATCGTGGCCAGGGCTTCGGCGGTCTGCTGGATCGCCTCCAGATGCTCCAGAACCCGGCCGCGCAGGGCGACGAACTCCTCGTATTCCAGCGCCTTGCTGCGCTCTTCCGCGCCCAGGATCTTGTCCTCCATGCGCTTCAGCTCGTCGGTGATGTAGCGCTCGCCGTTGACCGTGGTCTGCTTGCGATGGTAGTCGGCGGGCACCGCGCCTTTGTTCGCATTGGTGATCTCGATGAAGTAGCCGAACACCGCGTTGTATTTGATCTTGAGGCTCTTGATTCCGGTGCGCTCGATCTCGCGGTTTTGCAGCTCGGCGATCCACTGGCGGCCCAGCGTGGAGGCGTTGCGCAGCTCGTCGAGCGCCCCGTGCCAGCCTTCGCGGAAGATGCCGCCTTCCTTGATGTGCGGCGGCGGTTCATCGACAATGGCTTTGCT
Organism: uncultured Verrucomicrobiota bacterium; assembly: GCA_903854655.1. Lineage (GTDB taxonomy): Bacteria > Verrucomicrobiota > Verrucomicrobiia > Verrucomicrobiales > Verrucomicrobiaceae > CAINXC01. The sequence continues at coordinate 1,415 of CAINXC010000211.1, forward strand.
GATGGTGTCAGCAATGCCGCTGAGATCGCGCAGGCCGTCCAGCAATTGCACCAGCATGGGCGGCATGGTGCCCGCCGTGTTCGCCCCGGCCAGGCGGCCCTCCTTGCCCGCCACCAGCTCCTGCAGGGCCAGCTTCACTGCCGGCACCACCTCCAGCGAGGTGGCCAGCATTTGCAAATCACGTCCGTTGCCGCTGCCCTGACTGAGGCGGCCGCTGGTGCGCTCCAGATCGCGCACCTCCTTGAGCAGCGTGCGCAACTGCCCCAGCAGCACCGGCTCCTGAAGCAAGGCCGCGAGCATGTCCTGCCGTTCCACCAGCTTCGCCACGTCGCGCAGCGGATGCAGCACCCACTGGCGCAGCTTGCGTGCTCCCATGGGGGTGCAGGTGCGGTCCAGGGCTGAAAGCAGGGTGTGCTGGCTGCCGCCGCGCGCCGTGACCAGCTCCAAGTGGCTCTGGCTGGCCGCATCGATCAGCACGCAATCACCCGCAGCCGCCACGCGCAGCCGCTTGATGTGATCCACGCTGCGGCGCATCTGAAACTGCAAGTACTGCAGGATCGCCCCCGCCGCGCACACCGCCGGCTGAAGGGCCGCGCAGCCGAAACCATCCAGCGACTGCACCTTGAAATGACCGGTGAGACTGTGCACCGCCTGGTCGAACAGGAACAGGTAGCCTTCGCAGGACTGCGCGCTCGCGGGCTCTCCCAGCAGGGTGATCAGGTCCTTCTGGTCCTCGTGGAACAGCAGTTCCGAAGGCTGCACGCGCTCCAGCTCGTCCGCCAGCTCGCCTGCATCGGTGAATTCCGCCACCTGGAATTCCCCGGTGGTATGATCGACAAAGGCCAGCCCCAGGCGCCGGCCCTCGCGGTACACCGCCGCCAGGTAGTTGGGCCGCCCGCTGTCCAGCAGATTCAGATCGTCGATTGTGCCCGCGCTCAGGATCTGTGCCACCTCGCGCGGCACCAGCTTGCCGGGCACCGCCTCCGCCGTCTGCTCGGCGATGGCCACGCGCTTGCCGCCCTTGATCAGTTTGGCGATGTACCCCTGCGCCGCGTGGTAGGGCACCCCGCACATGGGCACGCCGCCGCGCTTCGTAAGCGCCACGTTCAGAATCGGCGCGGCGGTCTTCGCATCCTCGAAGAACATCTCATAAAAATCGCCCAGCCGGTAGAACAGCAGCACATCCCCCGGCAGCTCCCGACGAATCGCCAGGTACTGCTTCATCATGGGGGTGCTTGCCGCGTCGGACATGAAGGCGCATCATGGGCGGGACGGCGGAGAATGCCAAGCGGGATGATTGGGGAATGCAGCGGCTTCCGGCCAGCCGGACTTGATCAGCCGCCGGTCCCCTCGCCGGATTTGAAGGCGAAGGCAAAGATCACGGCCCCGACCAGAAAGAGGAAGGACACGATGTAGTTCCAGGCCATTTTCTCTTTCAGGAAGGTCATGGCAAAGACCATGAACACGACCAGGGTGATGGCCTCCTGCATGATCTTGAGCTGGAAGCCGCTGAACAGGCTGAAGCCGAAGCGGTTGGCCGGCACGGCGAAACAGTACTCGACCAGGGCGATCAGCCACGAAACCAGGATGGCCTTCCACAGCGGCCAGGCATGTCCGTATTTGAGGTGCCCATACCAGGCAAAGGTCATAAAGACGTTGGAACAGATGAGAAGCAGGGGGGTGATCATGGAGAGGGGGCGCAGGGTGGGCCGTCGCGCGTTTCGGGCATGAAGAAATAGAGCAGGGCGAAGGCTGCGAGGGCCACTCCCGCCAGAAACAGGAACCCGGCATTGTAGCCAAAATGTTGGACCAGGCAGCCGGAAATAAACTGGCTCAAGGACGCCCCGATGCCGACGGCGGTGGTGATGGCGCCAAGCGTCAGATTGAACCTCCCGGTCCCTCGGGTCAGGTCGGCAATGACCAGCACTGAGACGACTCCAAAAATCCCCGCGCCGACTCCATCCAGGATCTGCACGGCCACCAGCAGCGGCTTGCATGCCGTGAGCGTGTAGAGAAGGCCGCGCACCGGCAGCACTGCAAACGCGATGAGCAACAGCGGCTTCCGGCCCCAGGACCCGGCTTTGCGGCCGCTCCAGGAAGCGAGCAGCATGATGACAAACTGCGTTGTCACCACGCATGCAGCCATGAACATCATCGAGCTCCGGCCCTGGCCCTTGGCGAGCATTTCACCCAGGAGCGGCAGCATCGCGGCATTGGCAAAATGAAACATCACCGCGCAGACCAGAAAGATGACCAGCGGCCGGTCCTTGAGCAGTTCGCGCACCTTGACCGGTATGGCCTTTTCGTCCCCTTCTTTCTCGCCTCGTGCAAGCCTGTAGTCGATGTCATCCGGCTGGATCAGAAGAAGTGAAAGCATCGTCGGAACGGTGAGAATCAGGACGAAGAAAAAGATGCCCCGGTCGGAAATAAAATAGCCGATGAGACCCATCATTACGGCAGCCGCAACGTTGCCCGCCGAGTTGTACGCCTGATTGCGGCCCTGCCGGGCATCAAACAGCGAGCGCCCGACGACCCCGAGCGAAATGGCGCAGATGGCCGGAATGAAGATGCTCGACATGCCGCCGATCAACACCTGGGCGGTCATTACCGGCCAAAGGGTGGGATACAGCGCGATGAGCAGCGCCCCCACCGCCAGCGCAACCACCCCCGCCGCGATCAAGGCGCGCTTGGACCGGAGGCGGTCCACAAGTCCTCCCGCCGGTGTCTGGGTCACAATGCCAGCGATGCCGCCCACCGTGAGGGCAATGCCCACGCTCTGTTCATTCCAGCCATATCCCGCGAGATAAATGGCGAGGAATGGGCCCACGCCCGTCTGCACGTCCGCGAGAAAGAAGTTCAGCCAGTCCAGACCGCGCAATGTCGATGCTGGAGGTGGAGGGGTAGAGTCGTGGTCATCCTGCACGGCGGGCGGGGGTTGAGGGGGAAGCAAGCGCCCATTCCTCGTCTTGATCCGGCGGCCCGCCATTGGGGTGAAACCCGAACAGCGGGCTTACTTCCCCAGCTCCACCACCGGCTCCTTTATTGGCCTGCCGTCACTCCAGGTGCCCATGTACTTCTGCTCCGGCGTGTCGCCCAGCGCCTCCTCCACAGGCGTGCCGTAGAAGGCGGCGTCTGTCAGCGCGTCGAACCACTTCCAGTAGCCGTAGAAATCCAGGGCGTCGATCCCGCCCTGGTTGGGCAGGAACATGGCGGTGTTGATCTTCTCCGTCAGGCGGCTGCGCAGAGGGCCGGGGAGTGCGTTTTCCTCCAGCCCGATGCTCAGCCTCGCCCCGGTGGTGTAGGATTTGAGCGCGGACAGCGGGGCGAAGTGGTTGGCGATCAGCTTGGGCGAGCCGGTGCGGTCGGACTGCACGGTGATGAGGTTCTTGTGGGCGGGCTTCACGCCGGTGCTTCCCGTGAAAATCTGCCTGCCGGTGGTGTCGCCTGCCACATGGTCATCCGCTCCCACGACCACCAGCAGCAGCAGGTCTGGCATCTTCGCGGGGGATTGCAGGTGCGAAGGCA
>CAINXC010000212.1 GCA_903854655.1 uncultured Verrucomicrobiota bacterium
GCTCGGTGCTGAAGAGCAGCTCCGCCATGCCTATGACGCCGTTCATGGGGGTGCGGATTTCGTGGCTCATATTGGCCAGGAAATCCGCTTTCGATCGCGCGGCGGACTCGGCCTTGACCTTGGCGACCTTCAGCTCCCCCTCAATCAGCTTCTGGTGCGTGACGTCCATTAGAAGGCCCTGCCAGACGATGTCCCCATTGTCGGCCAGCTCCGGGCGCGAAGCGGCGTGCCACCATTTGAGTTTTCCCGAGGGCGTGATCATGCGGCCTTCAAACTCCCAGGGCGAGAGTTCCGTGGCGGATTTCATCACGCTGGACTGGAAGCCCGCCAAGTCATCGGGGTGGACGAGGTTGATGATCGGCGTGGCGTCGTCGCGCACCGAGGCGGGATCGATCTCCCAAATGTCATAGCTGCCCGGGCTCGCATACGGGAAGGATGCCTTGCCCTCAGGCGAGATGACGAACTTGTAAATCATCCCCGGGGTGTTTGCCGCGAGATGCTCAAAGCTATGCACCTGCTGCTCCAGCACGCGCTTCAATTGCACGCGCTCCGTCACGTCCTCCACGACGACCACATAGCGCGCCCCGCCGCTGGCAGAGGCTTCTGGCATCGAGGAAACGACAAGGTCGAACGACCGCCCGTGCGAGTTGCGGTACGGGAAGGCCCAGTGCGCCAGTCCCAGGCTGGGCAGTTGATGCCAGAGCGATTCGCGATCGTTGGACGGCGCGAGCAATGTCTTGATGGACTGTCCTGCAAGCGCGGAGGGCTCGGCCCCGACGATGGCGCACAGCGCTGGATTGATCCATACTATCCCCAGGTCGTGGTCCACGAAGCAAATGCCTGTCGGCAGCGCGTCAATGAAGCCTGGATGCCCGTCGCCGGCGGTGTCTGGCATTGGCTCCGCCCTTTCCGCCGGCTCGAGGTAAATCGAGACCATTTCCTGTCCCGCAATCTGCATTCGAGCAAGCGTGGCACTGAGAACGCGGCTGCCGCCAGCCTTGACCTCCCAGGAACCCAGGATGCCCGCCAGCGTACCATTCGCAAGCTTTTGCCAGACGGTGTTCTGCCATTCCGAAGTGCTCCAGAAGCGGGCGAACTGCGAGATTCCTTGCCCGGTCAACTCGGCGGCCGGCCAGCCGAGCAGCGTTTCCACATGTTTGTTGGCGTAACCGATGTGGCCGTCGTGATCCACCCACACGACGCCGAAAGGCGCCACGTCCAGCGCGGCGGATGCCGCCACTGCGCGGGGAATGCGCGACCACGTCAAGGAGGGGCTGGCTGCCATGCAATTGGTGAAAAAATGAAAGACTTGGACACGGCGCAACAAGGGCAGATCATCCCCCTGCGCCAACGAGGGACGATAAGAAGGAAGGGGAGTCGGAAACCTGAAAATGACTTAAAGCAGGGGGCGGGCCATGGTTTGTCCCGCATTTAGCGGTGAGGCTGCGGGCCGCGCACATTGATGCCCTGCAATTGTGGCCGCTGGCTGAAAATCTTTGGCAGCGTCATGTCGATTCTCCAGACACCCGCGACAAATGTGACCACGTTGATTGCCAGCACCGTCCAGAAAGCGGGCCACACCTGGACCGGCAGCAGAACGATCGCGAGGCACAGAGCAAAGGCCGAGATGCCCATGAGCACCATGGGATAGAGAACCCCGAAGAAGAGCTTCCCGCGCCATTCGCTCAACTGCGCGCTGAACTGGTCGTCCACGCCGCGGCGAAGCTCCCATGTGCTGGCGTCCTTCGGCACGTAGAACGGCTGGCGGTTGTATTCGTCACGCCAGCTGTTCACCAGTTCGTCCGAGGCTCTCAGGAACAGATCGCCGAACACGCGGCGTGAAATGGGAAACGCCGCGAGCACGCGCTGGTAATAACGGTAGTAGAAAACCACGCTCGCGCGCATCAGGCCATGCAGGCACCTGGCCTGGAGGCTGCCAAGCTTCTTCATTTCGTCATCGCTGACGAGATCCTTCACATCGTCACCGAGCTGATCGGCGATCAAGATGACGGGCAGCAGGTCGCGCAGCCCGAAGGTGGTCGGCAAATACGTTCTGAGGAACCACATCACCGCATCGGTGAGCGCCATGCCCGATTCCGACTTGCCCGCCTGTCGTTTGTGGATCGCCTGGTAAAGGCTTTCCGCCTCCTCCCAGTTGTCCGTCATCAGGTCGTCACGCAGGCCCATGATGTGGCCGACCACGCGCCAGAGATGGAGGAAGGCTTCCTTTTGTTCAAGGGTGACATCGTCGCCCCAGCTTTCCATGCCCTTGGGCAGCAGGTAGGAGAATGTCAGCAGCGTATAAGCCAGGTCCTCCTGGTTCACCGGCACGCCGAGCTCCGCTGAAGGCCACTGCCTGGACTGGCTCTCCCTGCCCAGTCGCTCGGCGAGTGTCGTGGGCGGCGCTCCCGTGTCAGGCCGGGGCGCCATGGCCCCCGGATTGGTCAGCAGGAAGCGCATCGAAGCATGCAGCAGACGCACCTTTTTGGCCGAGATGTAACCCCGGCCCCAGAGGAAGGAGGCAACTCCGGCATCGGCCTTGACCTTGGTGAACAAGGACTGCGCCTGCTTTGGATCCACCGGAACCGGGCTCCCCCGCCCTGCGCGGACGATCTGCTGGCCCACCTTCTTCCATTCCCCGCCGGAGTCCACGGCATTAAGGCTGCGCGCGACCATCTCCCCTGGATCTGGCAGCACATCATGCACCACCATCAGGCCCCCTTCATTCATTACCGCCTCCAGCATCAGCCCGGTTTCGTAGATGCGCTGAAAGATGTATTTGTGGTCGCGCAGCTTCTCCGTCTTGTACAGCGCCGAGACGCCGTTCTTCATCAGGTAGCACGCCGGCAGGCTGGCGGCATAAAGGATTCCGAGCATCGCCAGCGAGTTTTCCTTCCACAGGTCCGAGGCGATGCGCAACTTCTCACTGTCCACCCAGGCGGGTGCGGGCATTGGATTGTAGTAATGCCGCAGTTCCTCAGGAAAGCGGCTCATATCCTTGTTAAAGTTGGAGCCCTCGACAAGCAGCAGTTCGGGGGAGGAGTCCAGCACGTCCGCCAGATCGACAAGGTGGTTGTACCCCAGCCTGCTTTCCGGCCCTGCCTGCCCCTGTGGCGAGGCAAAGATGAGCTTTGCAAGGGCATCAGCCTCGGGGTCACCGTCCTGTCGGGCGGCACTGAGCTGTGCTTCTGTCCATCGGGGAGGAGATGACGAGGTGCTGGCTAGGGAGGTCATGGCGAAGGCGGGTTCAGGGTCCGGGGAGAGACCACGCGCCTGTTGCCGACGTGGTCACCACATGTCTCTCAGCATCCATGCAACACGGCTTGCGAACGGTACGCAAGCAAGAGTTCTCGTGACTAGCAGGGAAACTGTGGGAATTATTGGTGGTAGAAAAATACTACAAAAGCTCTCTGGAAAACCAAGATCGGATACGGGCACCAAAGCCCCACGCCGTGGGGAGTCCCGAGCAGAATTCAGCGGGCGCAACTTATCCCCTTGGCGACGCCCTCCTCATCGGACGAGGTTCCGGTCACACCTCACTTCACCATCCTGATCAACAGATCCTTGCTCTCCACGCTCTCGCCGACCTTTGCGCAGATCTCCTGCACTGTGCCTGCGGCGGGAGCAGAGATGGCGGCAAACATCTTCATGGCTTCAAGGGTGAGCAAGGTGTCGCCTTCCTTGACCTTCTGGCCGACACTGACGGCGATGCTGGCGACCATGCCGGGCATGGGGGCTCCCACCTGCGTGGGGTCGGCGGGATCGGCCTTGGCACGAGTGACGACTTCCTTGGCCAGGATCTTGTTGGTGACCGTCGTGTGACGTGGGTAGCCGTTGAGCTCGAAGATCGCGGTCTGCTGGCCGTTCTGATCGGGTTCGGTCAGGTTGACCATGCGGACGAACAGGGTCTTGCCTTCTTCCAGGTGCACGCTGACTTCTTCCTTCTGCGGCAGGCCGTAGTAATAGGTGGGAGTGGGTATCACGCTCACGTCGCCATACTCCTTGCGGAACTCGGCGAACTTCATGAACACATCCGGGTACATGAGGTAGCTCCACACATCGTCCTCGCTGGGCTTGCGCTTGGTCTTGGCTTCCAGCTCGGCGCGAACGTCCTCCAGCTTGATCTTTGCGGCGTGCAGGCCGGGGCGGCCCTTGATGCGCTTGCCGCCCTTGCCCACGATGGCATCGGCCAGCGCGTTCCATTTCTTCCAGGAGTCCTTCGCTTCTTCGGGCTCCAAGCCGTAGAAAGGCTCGCCCAGCCAGCCTTCAAACATGCTGGTCACGTCCTTGCTCCACTTGGTCCCCTGGAGGTTGATGATGTCGTTGGGCTTCACACCACGGGCGACGCATTCGATGGCCAGATCGCCCACCACTTTGCTGCTTGGGGTCACCTTGATGATGTCGCCGCAAAGCTGGTTCACCTCGGCATAGGCGTGCGCAATCTCCGGCCAGCGGGCGGCCATGCCCATGCCGGTGGCCTGCTCCTTGAGGTTGGTGTACTGGCCGCCAGGCATCTCGTGCAGATAGACCTCGGCGGTGCCGTAGGGCTCGCTGGTGTCGAACGGCTTGTAAAAGGCGCGCACGGCGGCCCAGTAGTCGCTGAACTCCTGCAGGGCCTCCGTGTCCAGCCCCGTGTCGCGCGGAGTGTGCTGGAGGCTGGCGACGATGCTGTTGAGGTTCGGCTGTGAAGTGCCGCCGCTCATGGAGGCGATGGCCGCGTCAGCGACATCGACCCCGGCGTCGGCGGCATTGAGAATGCTGCTGGCGTTGAGACCGCTGGTGTCGTGGGTGTGGAAGTGGATCGGGATGCCAATCTCGTCCTTCAGCGCCTTGATCAGCTTCTTTGCGGCATACGGGCGCACGAGGCCGGCCATGTCCTTGATGCACAGCATGTGCGCGCCCATCTGCTCCAGCTCCTTGGCCAGCTTGATGTAGTACTTGAGGCCGTATTTGTCGCGCTTTGGGTCAAGGATGTCGCCGGTGTAGCACACCGTGCCTTCGCAAATCGACTGCGTGTCCTCGCGCACCGCGTCCATCGCCGCCTTCAGGTTGGGCAGGTAGTTGAGACTGTCGAAGATGCGGAAGATGTCCATGCCATTGGCGGCGGCATGCTTGATGAAGCC
>CAINXC010000213.1 GCA_903854655.1 uncultured Verrucomicrobiota bacterium
CCTTGGCGTAGCTGTGAGTGGGCGTGGAGTCCAGGTAGTAGTAGCACTCCTTCACGTCCTCGCCGTGGTTGCCCTCCGGCCCGGTGAGCCCAAACAGCCGCTCCTTGAGAATCGCATCCCTGCCATTCCACAACGCCAGCGAGAAGCACAGGCGGCACCGCCGGTCGCTGAAGCCCATCAGCCCGTCCTCGCCCCAGCGATAGGCGCGGCTGCGCGCATGGTCATGCGGGAAGTAGTCCCAGCAGTTGCCTCCGGCCGAGTAGTCCTCGCGCACCGTGGCCCATTGCCGTTCGCTCAGATAGGGACCCCAGCGTTTCCAGTTGTGGGTGCGCTCGCGGTCTTGAGCGAGGCGGTCATGTTCGGCGGTGCTCATGGCTGGAAAGCTGGTGTGGCGGAGTTCAGCCAAGCGCGGTCATGAGCACCTTCCAGAAGGCAAGGAAGATCAGAGGAATGCCAAAGGCCGCCGACAACCCCAGCCAGCGGATGAGAGTGGAGCTGTGGATGGGTATGTCCTCGGCCGTGGTGATGAGGTCCGAGCTGCGGCGCAGGGCAGACAAGGCCGAAACCGCCCCAAACAGCGTGAGCATGAGCACCAGGATGCTGGCAATGGCAACGATGGGAAGCAGGTGCAGCAGTCGCTGATGCACCACCTCATAGCGGGGCGAAAAGAACTCCTTCGGCGCGTTCAGGCTGATGGCGAAGGCGGTGATGAGGAAGGACTGGGAGGCCACCAGCCACGAGAGCCGCTGGTTGATCAGGTTGTCCTCATGCTCGATGCGTTGACGGAGTAGCTGGAGTTTTTCGTTCATGGAAGGGGATGCAGCAGGGTTTCGATGCGCAACCATTCGCCCAGGGACCAGGCTTGGAAAGGACAACCGCGCGGTGTGAAGGGAGATTCGGCGTCGGTGATTTCCGAAACGTGGCCCAGGCCGGCCTGGCCCAGATGTTCATGCAGGGCGGGAAGGAAGCGGCTGCGGGCTTCTTCTTTGCCGGCTTCCGTTTCTCCCCGGACGCGCAGCCAGGCTTCGATGAAGGGACCCGCAAGCCAGGGCCAGGCCGTGCCCTGGTGATAGGCACCGTCGCGTTGCATCACCCCGCCCTCATAGCGGGCTGAATAACCCGGTGAGCCGGGGGCCAGCGAGCGCAGTCCCAGAGGGGTGTGCAAGAGGCGCTCCACGGCGTCCACCACACGTTGCGCCCGATCTCCCTCCAGCAGCGGAAAGGGCAGTCCTCCAACTGCCAAAATCTGGTTCGGGCGGATCGAACTGTCGTTCATGCCCGCCTCATGATTCGCATCCACCACATCATGCAGCATGCCCTCTTCCTCCCGCCAGAAGCGCGAGACAAAAGACGCGCGGGCCTTCGACAGAGCGGCCTCCCAGCGAGGGTTGAACGCCGCTCCAACGAGCAGCGCATTGATCCACAGGGCCTGAATTTCCACAGGCTTGCCGATTCGCGGCGTCACCACCCAGTCCCCCACTTTTGCATCCATCCAGGTGAGCTGGACGCCGGGAACGCCACATGCCAGCAGGCCGTCCTCATCCAGGCGAATGCCAAAGCGGGTGCCCTGGCTGTAGCCCCGGAGAATGGCCTCCACCGCAGTGGCAAGAATCTCTCGGGTGGGAGCATCAACGATGGCCGCCTCCAGATAATCGTGCACGGCGATGATGTACCAGAGCGAGGCATCCACGGAGTTGAACTCCGGCGCTTCGCCGTGGTCGGGAAAGCGGTTGGGCAGCATGCCTTCGGAGACGACACCCGCCCATTCGACCAGAATGTCCCCGGCGCAGTCGAACCGCTTGGTGGCCAGGCAAAGCCCGCGCAGTGCGATGAAGGTGTCGCGTCCCCAGTCGCCAAACCAGGGGTAGCCGGCGATGATCGTGTGGCCCTGACCGCGCCGCACCAGGTAGCTGCCCGCCGCCAGATGCAGCGGCGAGGCAAAGCTGTCCGCCCGCGCTTGTTCGTGCTTGCTCGCCTCCGTGAAGCTTTGCTGCAAGGCCTGCTCATGGCCTTCGGCCGCGAAGGACAGCTCGGCGCACCCGCTCGCTAGATCGAAAACAAACTCACCCGGCGAAGCCAGGTCCTCGGTGTCATCCAAACCGCGCGCTCGCTCCTCGGAGTACAGAAAATGGCGATACCAGCAGGGCTGGTGGGTGTACTCGCCGCAGCTTTTCACCACGATACCGGGCACCCCGTCGTAAGGATGCCAGACCAGGGTGTTGTCCTTCACCTGCGGATCAAAGCGAAACGCCCCGTTCTCTTGATGCAGGCCGTGGAAATCACGCCCGGAGAGCAGGGGGCGCACCACCAGCCGCACTCCGGGAGAGGGCGGCATCGTCCAGCGCACCAAGGCGGCGGAGGAGCCGTGCGGAACCAGGAATTCCTGGACCACTTCGGTGCCATCCGCGAACCGGTAGGTCCAGCGGGGCCATGGCTGCGGGGTGAAGGCGGTGATGTGCGTCGCCCCGTCGGGGTCAACCACATCCGGGGTGTAGCGCTGCGAGGAAAGGGCGTGGGTGCCGGCGGGCGTTTCCAGCCAGGCCTCGAAGCCATTGACCAGCACCATGCGCCCCGCTGGCGGCTGCGTCGCCGTGAGCAGAAGCGCGTGGTAGCGGCGTGTGCGGATGCCCGAAACCGTGCCTGAGGCAAACCCGCCCAGGCCGTCCGCCATCAGCCATTCAGCATCTGCCGCAGGCAGGATCGGGCTGGAGGAGGAAGGGAAGGGCATGGGCGTTAGGGGGAGAATCAAGCACCCTCCCTCCGCGTGAACGCGGTACACCAACCGCGACATTCAGGTGTGAGGTGACTCGGGTGCCTGGTGCTTCGAAGCCCTGCTTCTCCCTCGGATGGAGAGCGTCCGTGGCTGCGCCTGGCGGCTGATGTACCGCGTTTACGCGGAGGGGTGGCGCTTCGCTTCATGGTGGAAACCTGGAATCCTGCGTGGCCGGTCGATAAGGCGACTCCTAACCCCCCGTCTCAAAGCCGGGATACAGCGTCATGCCGCCATCCACGAACAAGGAAACACCGTGGATGTAGTCCGAGTCATCGCTGGCCAGCCAGACTGCCACGCGGCCGATCTCGGGGGCCTCGCCAATGCGCTTGTAGGGGATCAATTTCATCAGCGCCGCGTAATGTTCCGGGGTGTCCCAGGCGGCGGTGTTGATGGGTGTGCGGATGGCACCGGGACAGATGGAATTGACCCGGATGCGCCAGGGGGCCACCTCCTGGGCGATGCTCTTCATCATGAGCATCACTCCGCCTTTGGAGGCGGCATAATTCACGTGGCCGCCCCAGGGGATGACCTCGTGCACGCTGCTCATGCAGATGATCTTGCCCGCCGCGCAGGAGATCTCCGGGCGCACCCCGCGTTTCTTGAATTCGCGCACCGCCTCCCGCGCGCAGAGGAACTGGCCGGTGAGGTTCACATCAATGACCTTCTGCCACTGCGCCAGCGTCATGTCTTCAATCTTCGAGTCCTGCTGCAGGCCGGCGTTGTTGATCAGAATGTCCACAGTGCCATACTCCCTGCGCACCGCATCGAACATGGCGATGACATCGGCCTCCTTGGACACATCCGCCGCCTGGGCGAAGGCCTTGCCGCCCAGGCCCTGGATTTCAGCGACCACGGCCTGTGCCGCATCCGGCCCGCTGACGTAGTTCACGCACACATTGGCGCCGGCGCCGCCGAGCGAAATCGCCACCGCCCGGCCGATGCCGGAGCTGGCGCCAGTGACGATGGCAGTCTGGCCTTCCAGCAGGCGGCGATGGGGCACATCCGGCATGTGCACCGGCGGATACGCGGGGACGGGATCAGGCATGAGAGAAAGAGGTAAGCGGTTGACCCTTTTGCAGCCGCCAGTGAGAGGCTGCCGCCGGACTTTTATTCCTCAATCCGTCGAATGTAAACAGAGGTGTTCGCCGTTACGAAAACAGGGAGGCTTCGTTTTCGATGACAGGGAACACCAGCCTCGTGCTCCAGGCGCCTGTGATCTGGTCGCGGTCTTGTTCGAGGCTCCCTCCGTTGTTTGCCACCACGCGCCGGAGTTCTTCCATTTCATCGGCTGCGAACACCGCCTGAGCGGGCTCCGTCACCTCAGCGGTCACCGTACCGGCGCTGGTGCTCACGCCGGCGCTCAAGCCCCTGCTGGAGGACCTTTTGCGGGCCCCGGTGACGAGCTCGCGCAGCACGGTCACGATGATGCCGGGGTCAATCATCAGCGCCTTCGGCTCCACCGGGGCCGACCATTCGACCGGCTGGGAGGCATCCTGCATCGCATCCACCTGGTGCCTCCACATCTGCAGCAGATCGGCGGCGGTCAAGGCCACCGGACGCGGCTCCGTGAACTTCACCGACAGCGCCCTGACAGTGGCCTCAAGCTGGCTCAACTGCGATCTCATCCGCCGCACCGTGGCCACCGCCTCCGCATCGGTCACCAGTTCTGCGAGGAGCGAGGCCTCCAGGTCCAGGCTGTTGATGTAATTGCGCACATCATGAGCGTGGCGGCGCACGAGGGCCGTGATCTGCGGATCATGAGCGGTGGTGGAAGGCGACGGCTGGGCATCCATGGTGTGCCCCGATTCTAGCAGGTTGACCGGCGGTGGAAAGCAAATGCATCGTTCGTGAGGACTTGGCGCGAGCCAGCCCCTCAAGGAAAAGCCAAAACGGGTTTAGGCCGCAAGAATCACCTGAACCCATTTTTATACCCGCTTGATTCGGAGGCCTCTCTTCATGAGCCCCAAAGAGGGCGGGACAACATAGCCCAGGTCGTTGCGAGCTTTCAGCGAGCGAGGCCTGGGTTGTTGGGCCACGGCGGGGCGCGAACCCAAGACATTGGAGGGTGGAGTGGAAGCCCGATGTGCTGGTGAAGGACGAGGCCCTCCGGCTGGCGATGTCGATCTGGTGGCGCTTCTGGGTGCGTCCCACCTCGCCCTACCGCAGCATTAATTCGATGGTGCTATGCAATAAAAAACACCTGACCCCTTTTATGACCCCTTTTACCCTTTTATGTGAAGAAGGAACAGCCTCGCGAAAAATTGGCCGTTCGAGCAATTAAATCGAGTGTTATTTTGAGGGTTTCTCCTCTGCCTTGATATTAAGCAGACGCTTTATGTCGTCATAAAATTTCTCAACATAAATGGCTCCTGAGAAAGGGTCAGCTGTATAGGCCCGGCCAGCTTCATCTAGTTGGGTTGCCAAGCCTATGCCTGTCCGTGTTACGCGCTTTCCGGCATGTTCTGGGACATCTTCTAATAGAAGTATGAACTGAATTCTCTCGCCTTTTGCAAAGGTAATTGATTAGCGTTTCTGAAATATCAGGTGGAAGGCGGCGTTTTTGGAGTCATGTCATTCACGGATGAAGATCTTCTGCAACTGCCAGCGAAGGAGCTGGTGGCGATCATCCGTCG
>CAINXC010000214.1 GCA_903854655.1 uncultured Verrucomicrobiota bacterium
GTTCTTCTCGTCATAGATCTTCATGTCCAGCGTGACTCCTTCCTGACTCGTGCCGAGCCAGAAGGCGTACTCATTGCCCTTGAAAAGCTGGTGGGTGATCATGAGCTTCTGCCCGCTTTTCACCTCGCCGTTCCAGTAGTCTTCACGCACGATGAAGCCCTGCTCCACGAAGGGAGTGGCCGCCTCCATCGCAAAATCATGGGACTCGTCCACAGTGGCGTGAACCAGCGTGGCTCCCAGCAGCAGCACAGCGGCCGCGGCAAGCGCGTGCAAACGGGACCAAGGTCGGTTCATTGGGGGGTAGCTTTCCATGGAAGAGAAGTTGCGGGAGAGGGACACCGATTACTTTTTCGCGAGAATTTCAGACAGCAGGCTGTCGCAGGTCTTGCCGATGCTGGTGACCGCATCTTTGGAGAAGCCGTCCACTGCGCCTTCCATCTCATCCAGTACGGAGGCGAGGCCCTTCTGGATCGCCTTCACCACATCGTGGTCGCGGGTGCTGCCGGGCATTTTGGAAATGCTGGTGACAAAGTGCTCCACCAGCATCGGCTGATTGAGCAACTCCGCGCGATCAGCGGAAAAGCTCTTCTTCACCACCGAGGTCACGGAGGCCGTGCCACGCAGCCAGCCGCCGAGGCTGACGCACTGTGAGAGGTCCATGTCTTTCATGTTCTCCATGGTATCGCGCACGGTCTTCTGCGTCTGGTCAAACTCCTTGCGGATGGAACTCCAGTTGCCCTTGTCCGCCGCATCCAGGATGGCCTGGGCGTGGGGCAGCACGGATTTGCTGAGTCCGAGGCTCTTGGCCAGGGAGATGACGTCATGGCCGATGTCCTTCACCGCTTCCTTGTCCTGGGCCTGCACCGCCACAAAACCCTCAGCCACGGTGTAGCCAAAGAGGAGGGAGAGCTTGGTGCGGTCGCTGGTGCTGGGGATGGACTGCTTGCGCAACTCGGCATTCCAGTTCGGCTCGCCCAGTTTGTCGAGCACGGAAAACACTTCGCTCGGCACCGGAACGATCACGTCATCCACGACCTTGCCTGGGAAAGCGAGTGGGTCGAACTCTTGAACCCCCTTGGTGCCCTGAGGAGCGGCGGCGAGAGGCAGGCTACCGACCAGCAGCAAGGCTGCCGACAGAGCGGGACGAATAAACAGGGAGCGTTTCATGACAAAAAGTACCAGGGGGTGGGAGCGCAGATTGGGTCGACCCAATTCAAACCCCATAACCCCCAAATCGCAACTGGTTTGACTGGTAAGAGTGGGGAGGGGCGGAATGACGAATGTCGAATGCAGAATGAATGACCAGGCTGGAGCTTCGTTTCCCGTTTCCATCCTAGAGGCTTAAAAATGGAAACGAAGGCGGGACGCATACCCAACGCAGGTAGGGCGGCTTGTCCCCAAGCCGCCGTGGTCTATCGCGGGTTTGCACACGGGTAGGACACGACAGGCTCCGCTGCCACCAATCCTCATTCGCTCACTCATCCCGCTCTCGGCGGAGGGCTGGGGACAGCCCTCCCTACCTCTCATCCCACAACCTCACCTCCTGACCATCACCAACACCGTGGCGGCACGCACTTCGGAGGCCAGGGTTTCCATGTCGGCACCGGCGGACATGGGCGGTGTGGTTGGAGCATTGAAGCTTGGGACGCTGCTGATCAACTGTGTGGCCACTTTGGCTTTGATGGCGTAGGTCACATTTTCCCGGCCTCGCAAAATGGCGGCCACGATGCCGACGACGGCACCGGTTTTGGCATCGACCAACGGTCCGCCGGAGTTCCCCGGCTGCGCTGGAACGGTGATCTGGTAATGATCCCGGTCATCGCGCAGGCCGCTCAAGCTGCTAATGCGGCCATCGGTGAATTTGGGCTCCACGCCTTGCACGCCCGTATCGGGAAAACCGATGGTGAAAAC
>CAINXC010000215.1 GCA_903854655.1 uncultured Verrucomicrobiota bacterium
CGGCGGAACAGGCGGTCGACGGCGAAAGGTGCGCGGCGGCGCAGCAGCCATGAGGTGCCGAGGACGATGGCCAGTGCCAGGACGAAGCCGGCGGCCGGCGACAGCACGATGGCGGCGCTGGTCTTGACGAAGCCGTCGGTGACGATCGCCGCCAGCCCCCCCTTGGCGATGCCGGCGCCGGCCAGACCGCCGATCAGGGCATGCGACGAAGACGACGGCAAGCCCAGCCACCAGGTGAACAGGTTCCAGATGATCGCTCCGAGCAACGCGCAAAACACCGTGAGCATTGTGACGATGTGCGGATCGACGAGTCCCTTGCCGACCGTAGTTGCAACGGCCGTGCCCATCAGCGCCCCGAGAAGATTGAAAACCGCGGCGAGCAGGATCGCCTGGCGTGGCGTCAAGACCTTCGTCGAGACCACCGTGGCGATGGCGTTTGCCGCGTCATGGAAGCCGTTGATGTATTCAAAGGCGAGCGCGACGATGAGGACGATCAAAAAGATGAACATGCGTCCCGTTCCGTTGGCTCAGGAGTATTTCAGCACAACCTGGAACACCACGTTGCCGGCGTCGCGGCAGCGGTCGATCACCTTTTCAATGAGTTCGTACAGGTCCTTCACCATGATCACCTGCAGCGGCTCGTACTTGCCGGAGTAGAGGTCGCGCAGCAGGTCGAGCATCAGCTTGTCCGCCTCGCCTTCGATAAACTGGAGCTTGGTGTTCATGTCCTTCATGCGCTCCAGGTGCATCTTTTTGCGAAGCTGCCGCACCATGGTGGCCAGAATTTCGGCCGCCTCCGCCATCATCCCGAGCTGCTTGGAGAAGTTCACCGCCGTCAGGCGACCGTTGGTGATGATCACGCGCTCGGCGATCTTTTCCACCGTCTTGGGAATCTTGTAGAGGGCGGTGCTGAGGGCCTCGATGTCCTCGCGCTCCAGTTCGGTCACAAAGGTGAGACAGAGCTGCTCGGCAATCTGTTCGGTGATCTTCTTGTCCTTGCGGCGCGACAGGATCAGGGCGTCGATGTTTTGCGCGCCCGCTGGCAGGGCCATGAGCGTGTTGAGAGCCTCGACGCTGAGTTTCGCTTCTTCGGCGCTGGCTTCCAGCAGGTCATAGAAAACATCGGATTTACCGAAAAGCTTTTGGAGGGAGATCATGTGCTGGAGGGAAAAGGTCCGCCGAGTTAGAGCAGTGTCCGGGTGGCATGTCAATTCGGTAACCGGGAAGTCTGTGTGTCGGGATTGTCACATTCTCTCCATTCTGCTCGCTGTCGCCTCCTGCCTTACGCCTTGCGCAAGACGGGCACCGCAGCACTTTGCTTGTTCGTTTCTCTGGCCATGTCCAAGCCTGCTCGCAAACCCAACGCCTACGCTCCGCCTTCGGCGCGGGCCCTGAAGGCAGGCAAGACGCAGGTGGCGGCGATTCCCTTCCGGATGCGCAAGGGTGAGCCTGCTCCGCTCCCCGCTCCGGCGGCAACCGCACCCGCCGCGCCGAAAAAGGAGCCGCCGGTGAAGCGGGAGGCGCTGGCCCTGGTGCAGGCGGTGGCGAAGGCCCCGGCCTTCAGCGCCCGCCTGGCAGCCCTGGGCAAGGGGCGGCCCATCGTTTTGGACCATGTGTCGTCCCACGCCCTGGGTTTTGCAGCCGCCCTGGTGTCGCTTGCGGCAAAGCCCCGGGCGCGGCTGTGGTTTCTGTGCGCCGATCCCAAGACCCAGGACATGGTTCATGCCGAGCTGGCGGCGTGGCAGGCCCCGGCGCTCTATTTTCCCAAACAGACCGCCCTGGCCACCAAGGAAGCCCTGCCGGACCCGGATGTGGTGGCGGAGCGGGTGTCCGTGCTCGCCCGCTTGCGCGAGCCCAAGGGCGAGGCGCGGTCCGTGGTGCTGTGCGCGGAGTCGCTGGAGGAGGTGGTGCCGGCTCTGAGCGAGGTGGAAACCCAGCGCCGTTTCTTCCAGACCGGGATGCGGCTGGATGTGGACGCCTTCACCGAGGAATTGCAGGCGGCGGGCTACGAACGCGTCGCCCAGGTGGCGGAACGCGGCCAGTTTGCGCGCCGGGGCGGCATTCTGGATCTCTACGCCTGGCAGGCGGACGAGCCCCTGCGGGTGGAGCTTTTCGATGACGAAATCGAGTCTCTGCGCGTTTTCGACCTGAACGACCAGGGCAGCGTGCGCAAACTGGAGCGGGCGGGCTTCATCCTGCAATTGAGCGACGCCGGGGCCGCCATGGGCAGGGTGCGCGACTACCTGGCGAAGGACGACATCGTGGTGGCCGTCGAATGCGAGCCGGATGCGCCCACGACCGTCACCATCACCACCGGCGGAAGCAAGGCCGAGCTGGTGGAGGACTTCGCCACGGCGATTCACGACAATCCGCTGGGCATTTTTGATGCGTCGGACTTCGTGCTGCACGAGGCGCGGCGGAAGCAGTTCGATTCCCAGGTCGCCGAATGGAAGCGCGAGGGCTGGCGCACCGTGGTGTTTTTCCACAACGAATCGGAGCGCGAGCGCTTCTACGAGCTCATCACCAAGGAAAAGGCGGATGCGCTGGGCATTCAAACGATGCTGGGCCTGCTTTATCGCGGGTTCACCGTGCCTGCGGCGAAGCTGGCGGTGATCACCGGCGCGGAAATCTTTGGCCGCCACCAGGTGGTTCGCCGGCTGAGGGGCTCGAAGCTCGACGAGGCGCAGGTCCTGCGCCACGCCCGCGATCTCATCCGCGAGCTCAACGAGCATGATCTGGTGGTGCATGCGGACTACGGGGTGGCGCGTTTCGGCGGCATCGAGGTGCGCGGCGAGGGCGGCCAGCGTGAGGAGGTGCTGGTGCTGCGCTACGCCGACCAGGCGAAGCTCTACGTGCCCACCTCGCAGGCGCATCTGGTGTCGCGCTACGTGGGGGTGGGCGGCAGCGCTCCCTCGCTCAACAAGCTGGGCGACAAGCGCTGGGCCTCCACCCGCAAGAACGCCGAGCGCAGCGTGGAAGATTTCGCGGCGCGCATGCTCACCATCGCCGCCGACAGACAGGCGGTGAAGGGCATCGCGCATCCGCCAGACACCAAGTGGCAGGCGGAGTTCGAGGGCAGCTTTGTGTATCAGGAGACACCGGACCAGTTGCGTTGCGTGGAGGAGATCAAGCGCGACATGGAGGGCGAGCGGCCCATGGACCGCTTGCTTTGCGCCGACGTGGGCTTCGGCAAGACCGAGGTGGCGATTCGCGCCGCCTTCAAGGCCGTGATGGGCGGCCGCCAGGTTGCGATCCTGGTGCCCACCACGGTGCTCGCCGCCCAGCACTGGCAGACTTTGCGCGAGCGCATGAGCGAGTTTCCGGTCACCGTGGAAATGCTATGCCGTCTCACGCCGCCGGACAAGGAGCGCGAGATCATCAAGGGCCTCAAGGAGGGCAGCGTGGACATCGTCATCGGCACGCATCGCGTGATCTCGAAGGACGTGGTGTTCAAGGATCTGGGCCTTGCGGTCGTGGATGAGGAGCAGCGCTTCGGCGTGAAGCACAAGGAAAAGTTCAAGGAGCTGTTCCGCCTCATCGACGTGCTGACCCTCAGCGCCACGCCGATCCCGCGCACTCTCGACCTCGCGCTCATGGGCATGCGCGACATGAGCACCATCGAGACCCCGCCCGCCAACCGTCTCAGCGTGCAGACCAGCATCTGCCCCTATGATGAGCGCGTCATCAAGTCCGCCATCCGCGCCGAGATCGACCGTGGCGGGCAGGTGTTTTTCCTGCACAACCGCGTGGGCGACATCGAGGCGGTGAAGGCCAAGATCATGGGCCTCGTGCCCGGCGCGCGCGTGGTCGTGGGCCACGGCCAGATGGATGGCGACCTGCTTGAGGCCACCATGCACAAGTTCGTGCGTGGCGAGGCGGATGTGCTGGTCTGCACCACCATCATCGAAAGCGGCGTGGACGTGCCCAATGCCAACACCATCATCATCGACCGCGCCGACCGCTTTGGCCTCGCCGACCTGTATCAGCTCCGGGGCCGCGTGGGCCGCAGCGACCAGCGCGCCCATGCCTACCTGTTCCTGCCGCGCGACTTCGTCACCGGCGGCGACGCCCGCAAGCGTGTGAACGCGATCAAGCAGTACACCGCCCTGGGCTCCGGCTTCAAGATCGCCATGCGCGACCTGGAGATTCGTGGTGCTGGCAACTTGTTAGGCACGGAGCAGAGCGGCCACATCGCGGCGGTGGGCTTCGATCTGTACTGCCAGATGCTCAAGCAGGCGGTGAACCGCAGCCAGGGCAAGCGCACCCAGCGCCCGGTGGATGTGCCGCTGCGCGCCGACTTCCTCTGCCTCAGCGAGTCCGCCTTCAACGGCGCGCTGCCCGGCCTGGAGCCCGCCTTCATTCCCAGTGACTACATTGAGGACGCCAAGCTGCGCATTCAAGGCTATCGCACCGTGGCGGAGGTGACCATGCGCCGCGAACTCGATGACCTGGAGCGCGCCTGGAAAGACCAGTTTGGCCGCCTGCCCCCCGCCATGTCAAACCTGCTGCTGTGCGCCGCCATCCGCCTCGCCGCCACCGCCGCCCGTGTCTCCTCCGTGGAGATCAAGGACCGCAAGCTCATGCTCAAAAAGGGCGACAACTACGTGCTGATCCACGGCAAGTTCCCGCGTCTCACCGCCGAGGACGGCGTGGGACAGTTGCGCGAAGCTTTGCAGTGGCTGAGGTCGTTTTGAGGCGGTGTAGAACGAGTTTTAAATCGTGCAGCGGTCCGGTGAGCTTCCAAACGCGCAGCCGTTGCTGCTCACTGTCCTGAGGGCTATAAAGGGGAGTAAAGTGTTGACTGGCGTATTACCCCCAACCAGACTTGCGGGATGAAGCTGCACCTTCCCTGCTTGTCCGCCCTTGTCATCAGCATCTCCTTGAGCAGTTGCAGCGTGTCCTCACCCATTGAGCGATACTCGGAGAGTAAGTCCCACTTTATGAATCCGCCAGTGCTGATGTCACACCAGATTCCCGAGCACGACATCTATCGGGTTTATGAGCAAGGGGCGACGGGATTTGTACCGTTGTCTGCGCTGCGCTCTGCAACGGAAGAGCGCGCCACAGAGTTTTGCAAGCGCCAGGGCCGATCCATGCAGGTCCTGGGCGAAAAGAGAACGATCGCTTTTCCTCTGCCCGGCAACTTTCCGGCCGTCGAGCTTGTTTTTGCCGCAGTTCCCGTTGCCAATGCCGGCCTGACGGACGCTGATGTTTCGCGTCTGACAAAGCTCAAGAAACTACGGGATGAAGGCGTGATTACCTCGGCGGAATTTGAGCGGGAAAAGGGGCTGGTTTTGAATTCGCAGCGCTGAAGCCTGCGCTCCGCTTGACGATTCGCAGGATTCCTGGCAGCCTCTCCACATGAAGCGAGTGCTCCTGTTCCTGGCCCGTATCGCGGCGGTTACCGCGGGTCTTCTTGTAACACGCTTGCCAGGGCCTCTTTGTGAGGGGCAGGCCCCCAATAAAAATCCCGCCCCTGCCTTCAAATATTCAAGGTATCCATGGAAGACGAACATCTTGGCAACGGTCTTCTGGATCGGTGAAGAAGCCTCGGCCAACAATCCCACGCCGAGGACAAAAAGCTCATGGGATGTGAACTGGTTGCAAAGCTACGGCGGATTCGACACCCCCGACGCGACCAAGCGAACGGTGAACTACACGCCAGCCAGCTTCATCCCTAAGCAGAACCCGTTCTACCTTGCGCTGCCTTACAACGACGTGATCGACTCCAGCACCACGAAGGCCGAAGCCGGCACTCGCATCCCTTGGTTCGGTCAGCGCTACACTGGGGCCGGCAAATCGGTAGTGGAAGGTCAGTGGGTGGCGATCCGCTATGGCAATCGTGTGTGCTATGCGCAATGGGAGGACTGCGGCCCGTTTGTGACGGACGATGTGGAGTATGTGTTTGGCAATGCACGCCCGAAAAACACGCAGAATCACGGTGCAGGCATTGATGTCTCGCCTGCCGTGCGCGACTACCTTGGGCTGGGTACGAACACCGAAATTGATTGGCGCTTTGTCGATTTCAATGAGATCCCGGATGGCCCTTGGCGCACCTTTGGCAACAACAATCCCTTTGTCCGCGCTCGTTCCGACGCCGTGACCACCGAGAACGATGTCCTTGCCTCGCGCCTGGAAGAGCTGCGCAAGATGCGCGACGAGTATTTCCGGCAGACCGGCAACGGAGAGTACCAGGACCTAGCCCAGAAAAAGGATGAGGCTTCTGCCGCCAATTCAGAGGCGGTAGCGGACGAGGCGCAACGTGAGGAGGCCCAAGCACAGTTCAATCGTGGTGTTGCCTATACCCTCGGGGTGGGCGTTGCCAAAGATGAAGTGGAGGCGTTGAAGTGGTTTTGCAAAGCAGCAGCGAAGGGGAATGCCTCAGCGCAGGATCAGCTCGGATTCGCTTATGAAATGGGCAATGGCGTCACCAAAGATGAGGCAGAGGCGGTAAAATGGTGGCGCAAAGCATCGGAGCAAGGAAATGCCGAAGCACAGTACAATCTCGGGTTCGTCTATTCCAAAGGTGCAGGCGTGGCCAAAGATGAAGTGGAGGCTGTGAAATGGTTTCGCAAATCAGCAGACCAAGGATATGCCTCAGCGCAGTGCAATCTCGGGTGCGCCTATGGCGATGGGACTGGCGTGCCCAAAGACGCTGTGGAGGCAGTGAAATGGTGGCGCAAAGCAGCGGAGCAAGGAAATGCCGAACCACAGTGCAATCTTGGGAATGCCTATCACATAGGTCGTGGCGTGCCCAAAGATGATCGAGGGGCCGTGAAATGGTGGCGCAAAGCAGCGGAGCAAGGAAATGCGCTGGCGCAGTTCAATCTTGGGATCGCCTATGCCACCGGTTCCGGTGTACCCAAGGATGCTGTGGAGGCTTACAAGTGGTGCAATTTGAGCGCGGCAACGGGCATTGATAATGCTAAGCGGGAACGTGCTCTATTAGAAGCCCGAATGACCCCCGACCAAATTGCCGAAGCCCAAAAACTGTCCCGCGCATTCAAGCCCGTGCAGGAGCATCGGTGAGAAATTGGGCGGTCATGCTCATGTCAAGCCAGGGCGGCCAAGGCAAGAAGCGCCCGAAGAGCAGAGAATCAAAGGCAGATGGTGGCTCGCAGTCGCTCTTCGCTATTTGTCCAAGCCCCCCCTTTGAGCCGCTTTACGGCCTCGGGCTCAGAGCTGGTGGGCATGCCCCTCACTCGTTCCGATAGGGGGCAGTGTAGTTCCCCTTTTTGTCAACGATCCCGAATTTCACCAAGTCGCGGCGCACTTCTTGAGGTGTCACGCGCTTCATGCATTCCATCGCATAGTGATACCACTCGTCAGTGATGTAGCCCGGATACGGGGTGGACGGCTTTTTTGGCACCGGCGGTTTCGTCGCTGCCGCAGAACGTTTGCGTTGGGGCTTCGAAGCGGGCATGGCTAGTGTGTTTGACGTGGTTTGAAGTACCCTAAAATGCATGACGGATCGCGAACCGCAATCTGGATGTGCGACTTCTCCCGGATGTCCGAGCCCTCAAACACTGGCTTCCCTTCCTGGAAAACGCTTCGTACGGTTTGGAATTCGATGCCGAACAGGCCGGTGAGCCAGGGCAGGCCGTAGTTGATCGCGGCGCAATCCAACCGGTGCATGAGGCGGTCATTCTCGGGAAGGGGCTTGGGTGCGACCTGGACATAGTTTCGATGGGCGGCTTGCAGCATTGCCGTGCATCGGGTGTCCAGCAGATCGAAGCAATTGCCCAGTTGAATGACCGCGCCCAGCACTGCGGTTTCTTCACCCGATCAGGGTGTCTCCTGTGCAACTCATGAGCCCATGCCATTGCCCGGTCTGGCCCATACTCCCAGAAGTAGATGCCGGTGCCGAGCCAGTCGTAGTCGTTTTCGCTCAACTCCAGGGTTTCACCCGTCATCAGCACACGATGCACCAATGACTCGTCACACCCGTGGTAGGCAACGATGGTGCGCTGGTAGTCGAGATGCTGCATGGCTTTTGATTTTAGCGAAGCTGGACTGTCTGCCAAGAGCAACATCCTGGAGCCGGGATACCAGGAGGGCTTGCGGTTGGTTGCCAACGATGATTACCAGCGGAGCGATGCTGGCGGACGTGGCCAGGCTTGGGGGAGCGAAAACACTGCGGAGGGTGTAGCCAAAGCGGCGATGAATCGCGCGCAATCCACGACGCTTCGCGACGTTCAGGGTTTTGTCGCTTGTATCTCGCATTCCAAAATCGACATCGCGGAAGGCTGATCTTTGCCCCAGTTCCACCGCGATTCCAATGGAGGAACAAGGGCCTCGGGATCGCTTGGTGTGAGGTGATTATCTTTGACGATAAGATCGGCAGTGGAGGTCACGCGAATGTTAGGCCAGGGGCAGTGGGTGAGGGTGTTGCCGGTGATGCGGATGTCGCGGTGCGCGCCGCAGGGCAGGGGTTTGTTGTTGCCGCCTTGGGCGATGATTTCGATGGCGGGGCGGCGGCAGCCGTCGATGACGTTGTCCTTGATCGTTAGATCGCTGGAGCTGGCGGCTTCGAACCACCAAAATTCAGGAGCGACCAGGATGGCGGCCATCCAGCCGTGGGTGATTGTGTTGCCGCTAACCTCGCCATGGCTGGCCTTGATGAGGATGCCGCGCGAGCGGTTGTAGCCAAAATCGCAGCCCTTGACGGCAAAGCCGTTGCCGACGCGGCGGCCTGAGCAGACGGCGGAGCCCATGGGCAGCGCCACGGGGTGGTCGAGCGTGAGCCTGTAGAACCTGGCCTCGCCGTCGAGGAGGCGTTTGCGGTTGTTCTCGTTGAGGCTGATTTTGCGGACGAAGGCCTTCTCTTCATCGGTGATGCCGGTGTCGGGCTCAAGCTTCACGGCCACCGCGTCGGGCGGGCGCGAACCTGAGAAGGGGAGGAACTCCACGGGATCTCCGGGCTCGATGGTGAGGCGGCCAAGCGAGGCGATGCGCAGGGTGTTGCCGTTGCTGGCGGTG
Source organism: uncultured Verrucomicrobiota bacterium (assembly GCA_903854655.1). Classification (GTDB taxonomy): domain Bacteria; phylum Verrucomicrobiota; class Verrucomicrobiia; order Verrucomicrobiales; family Verrucomicrobiaceae; genus CAINXC01. The sequence goes on from CAINXC010000215.1 coordinate 8,980, forward strand.
ACAAGGTGATACACACCATGGATGTTCACGCAGTCGTCGCCCTGGAACTTGGCGGTGCAGCTCACGATGGCCGGTCCTTTGGCGGCTTCGTTGCTGTGAAAGGCGTCGGCATCCAGCGAGCGCATGCGGTCAAAGCCGCGCTTCACCGGGTCATCCTTGGCGGCGCGGCGGTCAATGCGGCAGCGCAGGTAGGTGGTGGCGTCGCACTGATGCTCCAGGAAGCCGAAGCAGGGCGAGGCATAGACCGTCACGTCCTCCAGCGTCAGCGCCGTGCATTGCGAGAGGGTGATGGCGTGGCCGCCCGCCCTGGCCGGGGAGGCGTTGTTGGTGACGAGGATGTCGCCCACCTGCTCGGTGTCGGCCTTGTCGTTGAAGCGGTAGCCGGGGCGCTTGGCGATGCGATAGCGGTGATGGCCCAGCGGCTCGAAGTCCTTCACCCAGCCGGTGGTCTCGCGGCGGAGCTCGCGAGTGGCGGGATCGTAGATCTCGATGCGCTCCTCCAGCGAGGTGTCGGCATAGCCGTCGATGATTTCGAATTCCACCCAGGCCTTGTCAGGAGCGAGGCCGGTGATGCGGGCTTCGGTGAAAGGCAGCGGATTATAGTCCACAGTGAGGCCCTTCAGGTGAACGTTGCGGCAGTGCTCGAAGCCCATCGCCTGCACGGTCTGGGTGCAGACCATTTCCACGCCCTCGGCGATGATCTCGGTGTCAGCGAGGTCTTTGAAGAGCAGGTGGCGGCCATTTTTCGGTGTGACCCGGTAACGACCTGGTGGAACCACGATGCGCTTCGAGCCGGCCTTGATGGCGTCGCCGATGAAGCCTTGGAGATCGAAGTCCTGGGCCTGGGTGAGTGGTACGGCGAGGACGAGGGCGGCAAGGGCAACAAGACGAACGACGGCGCTCATGGGGAAGAAAGGTGGAAGGGGCATCCTTGCCCCTGGGTCTTTGCAGCTTATCTGAAAAGGGGCAGGGATGCCCCTGCCACTTTTGCAAATCATCGGCCCTTGGCCGCCGCGATGAACCGGCGCACCATGTCCAGGTCCTTGATGCCGGGGGCGCTTTCCACGCCGCTGGCGACATCGACACCGCAGGGGTGGACCTGGGCGACGGCTTGCGCCACGTTGTCGGGGGTGAGGCCGCCGGCGAGGAGGAAACGCTTTTCGGGGAAGCGAAGCTGCGCTTCGGACGCGAGTTCCCAGGGGAAGGATTTGCCTTCGCCGCCATAGAGACCGGGGTTGTAGGCGTCGAGCAGGATGGTTTCGCAAGGGTAGTCGCCGATCATGGCGAGGGAGGCGTGGTCGCGCACCTGCAAGGCTTTGATGACCGGCAGGCCGAGGCTCATGACACGTTCGCAGTCCTCCGGCGACTCGTCGCCATGGAGCTGGAACACATCGACGACCTGCTTTTCGATCAATTCCACGGGCAGGGAAGGTGAGGGATTCACCAGCACGGCCACAAGAGTGGTGAGCGAGCGCAGGGCCGGCGCCCACTCGGCTGCGCTGGCGGGAGCGATGTGGCGCTTGGAGCGGTCCCAGAAATTGAGGCCCAGGGCGTCGGCCCCCATCTGGATGATGGCCTGTGCCTGGTCGGCGCGGGTGATGCCGCAAATCTTGACGCTGAGTTTGCCGGGGGCGGGGAACATGGATGCAGTCATCGGTGCGGCTTTTGCAGGCGCTCGCGCAGGGCGGTGGCGACGTTGGCCGGCACGAAGAGATCAATGTTGCCGCCGAGGCGGGCGATTTCCTTGACGAGGCGCGAGCTGATGTAGGTGAGCTCCTCGCGCGGCATGAGGAAGACGGTTTCGAGGGTGGGGGAAAGCTTGCGGTTCATGAGGGCGAGCTGGAATTCGAACTCAAAATCGGATACGGCCCTGAGGCCGCGCACGAGGGCAACGGCCTTTTCCTTGGCGGCAAACTCGACCAGGAGCCCCTCGAACGAGGCGACACGCACGCCCTTGATATGGCCGGCGGCGTCCTGGATCATGGCCACGCGCTCCTCCACGCTGAAGAGGCTGTGCTTGGTGCTGTCGCGGGCGACGGCGATGAGGACCTCATCGAACAGGCCCACGGCGCGCTGGAGCACGTCGAGGTGGCCATTGGTGATGGGATCGAAGCTTCCGGGGTAGATGGCCTTGCGCATGGCGGTCATGGACTGGCCGCCATGGTAACCCGCACATGCGCAGTGGAAAGAAGTTTTGGCTCAGCTATGAATAGGGGCACGTGGCCATTCTTGAACCCCAACTCCTTATCAGCGCCTACTGCCAGGGCTATTTCCCCATGGGCATGGAAAACAGCGAGATCCGCTGGTTCCTGCCGGAGTCGCGCGGCATTCTTCCTGTGCAGGACTTTCATGTGCCGTCGCGCTTCGAGCAGTACTTGAAGCACCACCCCTTTGAAGTGCGCTGGAACACGGCCTTCGGCGATGTGATGCGCGGCTGCGCCGACCGCCCGGAAACCTGGATCACCAACGACATCCTGGACAGCTACCAGACCTTGCATGAACTGGGCTACGCGCACAGCGCCGAGGTGTGGCGGGAAGGCCGGCTGGTGGGCGGGGTGTACGGCGTGGCCATCGGCGGCGCGTTCTTCGGGGAGTCCATGTTCAGCCGCGAGACCCAGGCGTCGAAAGTGGCGCTGGTGTCCTTGCAGCGGCGGTTGAAGGAGCGGGGCTTCATTCTGCACGACACGCAGTGGACAACCCAGCACCTCGCCTCCTTCGGCGGGCACGAGATCCCGTGCGACCAGTACCTGCGGCTGCTGCAACGCGCGATCCGGCTGCGGGTGAGCTTCATGAGCCCGAAGACGGATCGCGTGCCTTTGCGGGGTGTGTAGAGCGTTATTTTAGAGAATGAAATCCAACTCTTCCCCCAGGCACCGCCTCCCCCCGACCGGCGGGGTGGCGCAGTACTTTGTCGAGCACCGGGGGGTGGGCTGGCTGTCGATGCTGGCGGTGCTGGTGTGGGGCTGGATGTCCTATCAGTCGCTGCCGCAGCAGGAAGACCCGACCTTTCCCACCCACGATGCGCTGATTGTGACGGTGTTCCCAGGGGCCAGCGCCTCGCAGATGGAGCAGCTCGTCACCAAGAAGCTGGAGCAGAAAATCGGCGAGCAGGACACGGTGGATGAAGTTCGCTCACAGTCGCGCCCGCATGTTTCGGTGGTTTGGGTCATGCTGCGCCCTGGCAGCAAGGCGGAGGTCGCGCAGGAATGGGAAAA
>CAINXC010000216.1 GCA_903854655.1 uncultured Verrucomicrobiota bacterium
CCACCCCGCAGACTAAAGTCTGTACTCCAGCCGCGCCATCCATGCGCGGGCAGTTTCTGTTCGCAAGATGACCCTCACGACTCGAATGATCCAATGCACCAACTTCCCGGATGAACCATTTGTCAGTCGCATGCGGTTCGTTGCCTAACAAACCGTCCACCCATTTGGGCACCTCAACTCCTGCGGGACCAAGAACGTGCTGATCGAAGGCCCCGGCAACCTCGCTGCGCTCCAGGTTGAACTCCAAGGTGCGCGCCCCGGCACGGCTGGCAGCATTGACAAAGCCGGCAGCGGGATAGACCCGCCCGGAGGTGCCAATGGCGACGAACAGATCGGCGGCGGCCAGCGCCTCATAGCATTCGTCCTGGAACAGCGGCATCTCACCAAACCAGACAATGTGGGGGCGCAACTCACCGTCCTGGCGGCAGGCACGGCAGACCGATTCGGGGCCGAGGTCCTTGTCCCAATACTGCACCCTGTCGCAGGCCAGGCAGCGGGCCTGAAGCAGTTCGCCATGCATGTGGATCACGCTCGGGCTGCCTCCGCGTTCGTGCAGGTCGTCCACGTTCTGGGTGATGAGGGTGACATCGCCCTCGAATTCGCGCTGCAACCTCGCGATGGCCAGGTGGGCGGCGTTCGGCTGCACGGTTTTCAGGGCGGCACGCCGGGCGTTGTAGAAGCGCTGCACCAGCGAACGGTCCCTCGCGAAGCCCTCCGGGCTGGCCACGTCCTCGATGCGATGATTCTCCCACAGCCCGTCTGATGCACGAAATGTGGGCAGCCCGGATTCGGCGGAAATGCCGGCCCCGGTGAGGATGACAATGCGAGAAACATTCGAAGTCATGGCGGAAAGCGGAGTGAACGGCAGGGAGCGCACCCTTTCAAGCGGTCCGCGAGCCCTCCATTTTCATTTCAAAACCCGCCTCCCCGCTGCGTATGAATCTCGCATGAGCTGCAGCTTCATCGTCGCCTCACGGCTCCTCGCCGCAAGCATCGTCCTTCTGGCCGGTGCGGTGCTGGCGTCAGATGATGCCGGTGACCTGCCCTCGCTGCGGCTGATCAACTACCGCGGCCCGGGCAACGGCGACCGGGATTCGGCTCCGGCGATTTGCGATGGCGATGCATCAACGGAGTGGCTTGCCACCGGTCTGTCCAAAACCACGCTGGGACCGCCTTTTGAGTTTGAATTTGAGTTCCTGGATGGCGCGGAACATGAACTCTCCGGCGTGCGGCTCGTCTCCGCCGGTCCGGCCGAAGGCTGGCAGGCGCGTGAGTTTGAGATCCGCCTGCAAGCCGAAGGGCAGGACACCTTTGACAAGGTGATCTATCACGGGAGCCAAAAGCGTGGCGGCGAGTCCCAAACCCACCTGTTTGAAGCGCCGGTGACCGTCCGCCGCTTCATGTTCAAGCTGCTGTCCAACCAGGGTGATCCTGACAACGCGCAAATCAATGAGCTGTGGCCGGTGTTCAATGCCGATGAAACGGCCGCCACACGCACGCCGGGCGATGCGAAATCCAACGCGCTGCCCATGGCCCGGCCAAAGCCGCCCGCCCCCAAGTACGTGGGCAGGTTTCCATACAATGAACTGAGCCCCCCTTCCCCTCCCCTGGTCAGGGATGCTTCGGCGGTGGTCAACAACATCGACCGCTTCATTCTGGCGAAGCTTGAGGCGAAAGGCCTGGGCTTCGCCCCCCAAGTGGCGAAGGATCTGCTGCTGCGCCGGGTCACTTACGACCTCACCGGCCTGCCACCGACGCTTCAGGAGCGCGAGGCCTTCCTCGCCGACCACGATCCCCGTGCCTATGAAACCGTGGTTGACCGGCTGCTCGCCAGCCCGCGCTTCGGCGAGCACTGGGCGCAGCAATGGCTCGATCTGGTGCGCTATGCGGACACGGATGGCTACGCGCTAAACGGCGTGCGCCAGGGCGCCTGGCGCTACCGTGATTATGTCATCGCCGCGTTTAACAATGACAAGCCCTACAACAAATTCGTGATGGAGCAGCTTGCCGCCGACGAAATGGACGACGCCCCCCTCGAATCACTGCCCGCCCTGAGTTTCTGCCGCCTGGGGCCGTTCCGGGCGAACTCCGGCAATCAAAACCTGGACCGCAACCGCCAGGAATTCATGGTCGAGGTGACGGGGGCTGTGAGCACCACCTTCCTTGGCCTCACCGTGGGCTGCGCACGTTGTCACGACCACAAGATCGACCCCATCCCGCAGGATGATTACTACCGCCTGCAGGCCTTCTTCGAGGCCACGGAACCCGCCACGCTGCTCATGGCCTCGTCTACGGAGCAAAGGCACTGGCGCGAACAAAGCGCCAAGGTTCAGAAAACCCTGGCCGATCTCGAAGCCCGGCGCCAGGCCCTGCTCAAACCGCCGCGCGAACGAGCCCAAAAGCAGCTCGCCACCATGCCTTCCGACAAGCAGGTGCAGGCCGCCCTGACCGCAGTTGAACGCGGCGCGCTGAACGCCTTGCTCCGCGAGCAAAAGGCCGCGCAAGCCCTGCTGCCGCAGCCCTTGCCGCCAGCCTGGGGCATTCGTGATTCAGGCCGTGTCGCTCCCGCCACCTACAGCCTGCTGCGTGGTGAAGTCTCACTGAAACAGGCGCGCGTGGCGCCGCGAGCGCCCGGCATCCTGCCGAATGCGGAGGCTAGCGAGAACATCGGGCCCGTGACCGCCAAATCCACCGGGCGCCGCCTGGCCCTTGCGAAGTGGCTGGTGGGACCGGGTCGGGCGCAGACCGCAAGAGTCATCGTCAACCGTGTGTGGCAAAATCATTTTGGGCGCGGCATTGTCGCCACACCCAGCAATTTTGGGGGCCTTGGCCGGGCACCCACCCACCCCGAGCTCCTCGACTGGCTGGCGCAGGACCTCATCGACGGCGGCTGGAATTTGAAGCGCATCCACCGCATGATGGTGCTCTCGCACGCCTATCAGCAGGTCAGCGAAACTCCCTCTGAAGCCCTGGCGAAGGACGAGACAAACGCCCTTTTCTCGCGTTTCATCCGGCATCGGCTCACGGCCGAAGAGATTCGCGACAGCGCCCTTTTTTGTACCGGCACGCTCAACCTCAAGATGGGGGGCGAGGGCGTGGTGGTCCCGCAGCCGCCTGAAGCTCTGGTGGAGATCAAGAAAGGCGGCTGGCGTGTGACCAAAGAACCCGCCACCTACTCTGAGCGCAGCATCTACCTGTTCGCCGAACGCAAATTCCACCTCCCTCTGCTCGAAAGTTTTGATCAGCCGGACACGATGACCGCCTGCCCCGAGCGCAGCCACTCAACGCATGTGCTGCAGGCCCTGGGCCTGCTCAACAACGAATGGATGATCGAGCAGGCCGCGGCGATGGCGAACCGGCTTCGCAACGAAGTCGCCGATGATGAAGCCCGGCTGCCCCTGGCCTACCGCTTGATCTGCGGACGCGATCCCAGCGCCAAGGAGCTTGCCATTGCCCGCAGCTACGTGTCTGACACCGGGCACGCCGATGCGCTGGCCGACTACTGCCACGTGCTCCTGAACCTGAACCGCTTCCTCTATGTTGACTGACCCTCCACAGCCGCACTGGCACATGGCGACAAACCGCCGGCAAATGCTGCAACGCACGGCGGCGGGCTTTGGCGGTCTCGCCTTGAGCTGGATGTTGCAGCAGGACAAGGCCGGGGCGGCCTCGAACGCCGGGCACAAGCCGCCACACCCCGCCTTCCCGGATTTCCAGCCGCGCGCCAAGTCCTGCATCTTCCTGTTCATGTCCGGGGGCCCCAGCCATGTCGATCTGCTCGATCCCAAGCCCTTGCTGACCAAGCTCCAGGGACAGCGTCTGCCCAAGAGTTTCGGCTCGCTCGAAACGCAGTTCATTCGCGAGACAGACATCGTGCTGGCCAGCCGCCGGGAGTTCCGCAAGCACGGCCAGTCCGGCATCGAGATCTCCGATTTCCTCCCGCACATCAGCACGGTTGCCGATGACATCGCCGTCATCCGCTCATGCTATTGCGACAGCTTCATTCATGAATCGGCGCAGTATCAGCTCTCCACAGGCCGCGTCGTGTCCGGCTTTCCAAGCCTGGGCTCCTGGGTCACCTATGGGCTGGGCAGCGAGGCCAGGGACCTGCCTGCTTATGTGGTCCTGCCTTCCAAGGATGGGGTGACCGAAGGCGGCAAGCCGGTGTTCGGATCGGGCTTCCTGCCGGTGGCCAATTCCGGCACCGTGCTGCGCAACGGCCAGTCGCCCATCCTCGACCTGCTTCCGGCGAAAGGCCATGATGGCAGCCACTATCGCAAGACCATCGACGCCATCCGCCAGATGAACGAGGCGACCGCAAGCCCCGCCGACACCGAGCTGGCCGCGCGCATCGCCAGCTATGAAATGGCTTTTCGTATGCAGGCCAGCGCGCCGGAGGCCGTTGACATCTCGCGCGAATCGAAGGCCACGCTCGACATGTACGGCGTCGGCAAGGCCGCCACCGATGATTTTGGCCGCCGCTGTTTGTTAGCCAGGCGGATGGTGGAGCGCGGCGTCCGCTTCGTGCTGGTCTTTGGCGGCGGCGGCGATCCGCAGACCCAGCAGTGGGATGCGCATTCGGACCTGGAGGACAACCATGGGCGCATGTGCGCCGCCACCGACCAGCCGGCGGCCGCGCTCATCAAGGATTTGAAACAACGCGGAATGCTGGACGAGACGCTGGTCGTCTGGGGCGGCGAATTTGGCCGCACCCCCCTGGCGGAAGGCAAGGGCGGAGGCAAAGGCCGCGACCACAATCCCAACGGCTACTCCATGTGGCTCTCGGGCGGCGGCATCAAGGGCGGCACCGTGGTGGGCGCCACCGATGAAATCGGCCTGCGCGCCGTGGAAAACCGCTGCCACATCCACGCCATCCACGCCACCATCCTGCATCAAATGGGCATCGACTACAACGAGCAGACCTTCCTCCACAACGGCCGCAACGAACTCCTCACCGATGTCGGCGGCAGGCTTATCGAGGAGATCATATGATATTTCGTGACAGCACTAACCCAAGTTCGTCAGTTTCGGGCGGAAAAGCACTATTTTCGAGGGGAAGGGGTTCTGGAAGGCTTGATGCAGCGAGGGTTGTGTTTGGGCAGCCCTGGTAGTGGAGAAGTGGCCGTTGAGACGCTGCCACGATGGTCGAAAA
>CAINXC010000217.1 GCA_903854655.1 uncultured Verrucomicrobiota bacterium
GCATTTTGAAACCTTTTCACAATAAGCGATTGATTGAACACGAAGCCGACCAAGGGCGTGTTCGCATCTCTCCGCTCGGAGTGAGTGAGGTCGAGAAGCGGATTCTGAAAAAGTGAATGGGTGATGCTGATCGCGGAAATACTGCAACCTGCTCCCTCGAACAAGTGGGCCTTGCGGCCACAAAGCAGTCTCCGAGCATCCTGCGCAGGAGGCTGCGACTGGCCGCTTCCGGCTTTTTGGTTCTTTTCCCAAAAGAAGGGAGGAAGCAGTGAGTTGGAATTCCGGCCCGCAAGTGGAGGCTCGGCGGAACGGCGGGGCGGCATTTCAACTGACTGCGGGCGGCCCCGTCGTGGTTAGTTTCCGTCAAGTCTCTTTTTGATGGCATCCAAAAAAGACTGACTTTCTTGCGCCGACCGGGGGTCGTTAGAAAGTTGGCGACTCAACGGGGCAGACGCCTCATAGTTCGCGGCCCGGTCTCTCCGATTAAAGAATATGGTCACGGTCTGCACCTCCACGGCAGCGCCAATCTTTGTCAACATCACGACGTGATAGTTGTATTTCGCTATGGAGATGGTCAGCGTAGAATCGGTGTAACCGCCACCATCCGGGCGAGGAGTGGTGAAAAGCCAACCTTGGCCTTCATCGAAAACTGGCGCGTTGCGAAACAAGCCCCATTTGGATTCTTCAACAATGGCAGCCAACACCTGCTGGTAGCTTTTGTTAAAAAGCATCGTCACCGGCACGATTCGCACAATGCGCGCCAGATCGGTGCCGGCTTGCTCAGGGCCGACCTGGCTGACAAGGCTGCGCTTGAGCAAAGATTCCAGCCTTTGCTGCTTCTCCGTGGCAGCAGCAGCCGCCCCCGCCTTCTGAATTTCCACTTGCAGCGCAAGCGCCGCAGAATCTTTTGGTTCGATATTGAGGGCCGTTTTGATTGCGGCCTCGGCCGCTCCAAGCGTGCCGCTGGCCAAAGACTTTTTGGCGTCAGCCATCGCGCTGGTGAACGCATCATTCAGAAGGGTCTCCGCAATTTGGGCGGTCTTGCCTTCTGAAATTCCCAGCGGATGCGCTCCATCCGAAGAATATCCCAAAAGCCGGAAGTCAACCGTTCTGGGCGTTCCTACGACAAGGTGGTTCAGCGTCAATGGCGTCACCCCCACCTCTTTGCCGTTAAGCAGCACGGTCGCGCCCGGCGGCGTGCTGGTCAGTTGCACCGCGCCGTAACGGAAAACAAACGGCTGTTTGGCCTGCTCCTTGGGCGAGAGGACAAATTCGGCGCTCAGATCATTCTCCCCGTCTGAAACGGAGAGCTTGTGCGACTCCGGTTTGATCTCATTGAGGGTGGCCGGAGTCTTGCCCGCCGGCATCCCGTCGAGAGACACGGCCAGTCCTGGCGGATCGCTCGTCACGGCAATCGAGCCGTAAGTGAATTCCGTCTTCTGGCCGGTGGTGTTGAGCCGCGTGACCTGGACCTCGCCCGCAAGCTCCCATCCCTTGCGCCGGGTCAGCAGCGCATACTTTCCCGCCGGCACGTCGTCCAGATGCGCGGGCAATTTGCCCGACCAGTGCTTGCCCGCGCCCGTCAGCTCATACTCCGCGTCCGCCGGATCGGCGGACAAATCCACGCTGCCCAGCTCAAGCTCGACCGCCGCCTTCGTCTGCGCGGCACGCTCAATGGTGACAAGCCGATGCTCCTCGTATTCGCCCCGGCGGATGAGCAAATCATATCGTCCGACCGGCAGCTTATCCAAAGCCAACGGCGCAGCGCCCTCCTGAACCTTTGTGCCGCCGCGGGAAACCACAACCGTTGCGGGCGACGGCTTCACCGAGACGGACAACGATCCCTTGCTGGTCTCAAGCGGGAAACCGCCCAAATCTTTCACCCCGTAGAAAGTCCAAAAAATCTGCTCGAAAGGCTCGGCATCTTTGAGGCTCACAACCATGCGATGCTTGCCCGGCGCAATTTTGTTCGCAGCGCTCCCGCTGGTGAACAGCGCCCCGTCCACCTTCGCTTCGGGGTGCTGGCCGGCTGGCACTGGCTTGCCGTCCAAAGTGAACGCGAAGGTCAGCCCGGTCTTTTCCAACAGGGAAAAGTGCCAGAGCACCGCGCAGTAAATAACGATCCCCAAAATCGGGAAGGTCGCGGCCGTGATGCGTTCTGGCTTGGC
>CAINXC010000218.1 GCA_903854655.1 uncultured Verrucomicrobiota bacterium
GACGGCATCTTTCGACAACAATCCCTGCTCCTTCATTCCTCTGTCCCCCATTCCCCTGTCTTTCATTTCGGTTTATAGGCTCAGCTCTTGCGGCCCCACATCTTCTCCGCCCAGGTCTTTTCCCGGCCCTTCGCTTCGCGCAGGAAGGGCGCCAGCGGGGCAAGGTTCATGACGAGGTGATTGATCCAGCTCCAAGGCTGCCTGAGCGGGCGCGCAAAATCCACAAACAGCACCACCCGGTAGCCATCGGTGTCATTCCAGACCTCGTGGTTCCAGGTGTCATCAAAGATCAGGCACTTGCCCTCCTGCCACAGGCAGATCTGGTTGGCCACGCGAATGCGCACCTTTTCCCGCGGCTCCGGCACGATCATTCCAAGGTGCAGCCGCAGGATGCCAGCCCAGGCTCCCCGGTGGGAAGGGATGTGCTTGCCGGGCGAGAGAATCGAGAAAAACGCCGTCGAAACATCAGGAACCCGGCTCAGCAGCTTCATGGTCTTCGGGCAGCGCCTGGCGTTTTCCTCGCAGTCCATGCCCACACCCTTGAGGAAGAAAGTCTTCCACTGGTCGTCGGATTGAATCAGGCTCACCTCCTTGACGATGTCCTGGAAGCTCGGCATCTGGTCACGGAACTGCATCACGTGGTCCAGCTCGGCACGCACTCCGGCCCAGCCGGCCTCCACATCGTCCACCCACCTGAAGTGCTCGTTGCCGTACACCGGATGGTCGCCAAGCACGGAGGCCCGCATCATCAGCCGCTCGACCCAGTCCTGCAGCCTGTCCCCAATGCGCCCCCAAAGCGTTGCTGCAGGCTGAATCCGGTGCGTGCGGTCATATTCTTCCAGAGGCAGCCTGCCCAGCGCATGGTCCGACGCAGATACTTCCTGTGCCGCCCCACGGGGAGCCTGTCTCCTGCCCTGCTCCTCCCCTCCCCAGGTTCCTTGTTGACCAGCTTCCACAACAACATTTCTGGGGCCGGTGACCGGCGAGGTGTTCATACTTGAATTGGTTGAGTTTGAGTCGGCAATTTTTCCTGTCCTCGCCCTATGGTCGAGTTCCAATTGAGAAATTGGATGATAATGTTCCACCTGATGCCCATCAGGACCTCTTCGTCCGCTAGAGGTCACAGAGATCACTCTTGGCATTGAGTTACAATCTCGCCATGATTTTGCCGTATGCATCTGAAAAACAGCCAATCCCAAAGCTGGGTGATCAAATCGCAAAGCCCGGCCATTCTGGTTCTTGCCGGCCTCTTGATCGTCGTGCAGCCCGCCATGGCCGGATGGAAGGCGGGAGCGGCGCGGATCAACATCACCCCGGCCTACCCGGTGCGGCTGAGCGGCTACGGCAACCGCAAGACCGAGTTCGAAGGGGTCAAAGCCCCGATCTGGGCCAAGGTCCTGGCGTTGTCATGGGATGAGGAGCCCCCGGCCATTGTCATGACCGTGGACAACGTCGGTGTGCCCTCCACGGTTCGCGACAGCGTGCTGGCGGCGCTCCAAGACCAGCATCTCACCACCGAGCGCCTGGCCATCTGCTCCACGCACACCCATTGCGCCCCGATGCTGAGCGGCAACCTGAGCAACCTCTTTGGCATGGATTTGCCCGCCGAAGAGCAGGAGCGGGTGGAACGTTACACAAGGGAATTGACCGCCGACCTGATCAAAGCGGCGCACGAAGCCATCAGCGCCATGCAGCCCGCCACGCTCTCCATGGGGCATGGCGAGGTCAAATTCGCCGGCAACCGCCGCCTGCCCACCCCCACGGGCTTCGCAAACAGCCCCAACCCCGCCGGCCCCACGGATCATGACCTGCCTGTGCTCAAAGTCACCGATGCGCAGGGCGTCGTGCGCGCCGTGTTCACCAGTTATGCCTGCCACTGCACAACGATGGCCTGGAACTTCATCCATCCCGACTGGGCTGGGATGGCGCAGGCCGCCTTGGAGCAGGCTTACCCCCAGGCCGTGGCTCTCACCGCCATCGGTTGCGGCGCCGATCAAAATCCGTATCCACGCAGCCAGGAGGCCCTCCTCCACCAGCACGGTGAAAGCCTCGCCCAGGAGGCCGCCAGGGTGGTCAATGGTCCCACGCGCCCTCTCCAGGGTCCGCTGGCCTGCGGCGTGCGCAACATTGCCCTGCCCTACGGCACCCTGCCTACGCCGGAGCAATGGGCGGCCCAGGCGAAGGAGGGCAAAACCATCCATGAAAAGCATCTGGCCGGCCTCTACCTTGCCATGCTCGCCCGCCACGAGCCCGTGCCCACGGAACTGCCGTACATGGTGCAGGCCTGGCGCTTTGGGGACGGCCTCGCCATGGTCTTTCTCAACGGCGAAGTCGTGGTCGATTACGGATTGCGGTTGAAGCGCGAGTACGACAAGGAGCGGATGTGGGTCAACAGCTACTCCAACAACGTGCCCTGCTACATTCCCAGCGAGCGCGTGCTCAAGGAGGGCGGCTACGAGGGCGGCGGTGCCATGCTCTATTACGCACGCCCCGGCAAGTTCGCCCCCGGCCTGGAAGACAAGATCATCGGCGCGGTGCATGAACTGGTGCCGGAGGCTTTCAAGGCGAGGTGAACACGACAGCAAAGCGCACATTTCTTTACCGTGAAACTCCGCGAACAAATCGGTGCCTCCGGTCACGTAGTATTCGCGCATGAAGCCGACTCTCCTCTGCGCTTTTCTCCTCTCCGTCCCGACCTTCGCAGCCGAGCGCCTGCCTCGGGACGATTTGCTGCTCTACCACAAAGCTGACGGCAGCACCGCCCACGCCGCCACGCCAGGCCAGTGGGAACTGCGCCGTGCGGAAGTTTTGCAGGGCATGCAGCAAGTCATGGGCCCCCTGCCCGGCAACGAAAAGCGTTGCGCGCTTGATGTGAAGGTGGAGGAGGAAACCGATTGCGGCAGCTATACCCGCCAGCTCATCACCTATGCAGCCGAGCCCGGAGGCCGCGTGCCCGCCTACCTCTGCATTCCCAAGACCGCCACGGCCGCCCACCCCGCTCCCGCCGTGCTCTGCCTGCACCCCACGGACAACAAAATCGGCCACAAAGTCGTCGTGGGCCTGGGCGGCAAAGAACATCGCCAGTATGCCGCCGAGCTCGCCGAGCGCGGTTACATCACCCTTTCACCGAGCTACGTGCAGCTCGCAGACTACAACCCCGACTGGAAATCGCTCGGCTACGCCAGCGGCACCATGAAGGCCATCTGGGACAACATTCGCGGGCTCGACTACCTCGACTCCCTGCCCAACGTCAAAAAGGGCGGTTATGGAGCCATCGGCCACTCCCTGGGCGGCCACAACTCCATCTACACCGCCGTCTTCGATCCCCGTATCAAAGTCATTGTTTCAAGCTGCGGCTTTGATTCCTTCGTCGATTACTACAAGGGCAACATCAAGGGCTGGACCCAGGACCGCTACATGCCGCGCATGGCCAACTACCTGGGTCACCCGCAGGACGTGCCTTTCGATTTCTACGAACTCGTCGCCGCCCTCGCCCCCCGCCACTTCTTCGTCAACGCACCCCTGCGCGACGCCAATTTCCAATGGCAAAGCGTGGACCGCATCCTCAATGCCGCCGCCCCGGTGTTCAAGCTGCTCGGCGCCGAGGGCCATGTGCGCGTCATGCATCCCGACACCGAGCACGATTTCTCCGATGAGCCCCGCCTGGAGGCCTACCACTTTATCGACAGCGTGCTGAAGTGACGAAGGCAGTGGAGTGCCGCGCCGCCCAAC
>CAINXC010000219.1 GCA_903854655.1 uncultured Verrucomicrobiota bacterium
GACAAGCACCTGGTACTTGCCGGGCTTGGAGATCTCGAACTCCCACTCGGCGAAGTCTGCGGGATCAGTCCAGAAACCGAGGCAGTTTTTCTCGGGCTTGGGCTCGTAGCGCATGTTTTCAGACCAAGTGGTGGCGTCTTTGGCGAGGAGGGTGATGCTGCCGTCGGCGCCTTGTTTCACGGTCGGCTCGCCTTCATTGGTGGGGATCAGGGCCAGTTCCTTGACTTCAAAACCGGCGCCGATGTCACTTGGCGGGGCGTAGATGGCGAAGGCTTGCTCGCCCGCCTCCGGGAAGAAGATCTCGCCCAGGTAGGCGCGACGTTGCGAGGGTGAGGATAGGAGCGTCTTCTTGAGGCGTGTTTCGCCGTGCTTGAACTGCACGCCCAGCGTGGCGTGATCCAGCTTGTAGGTGAGCCTCACCTGGTAGTGGCCCCAGCGCTTGGCCTTGAACTTCCAGTCGTACTGGTGCCAGTGGTCCATGTTGGTGTACCCTTCAGGTGGTGGGGGGAAGGCGATCACGCCGCGCGTGGGCAGATCCTCGCGCTCAATGGGGTCATCGGTGCCGAAATCGCCTACATCCACTGGAGCGACGGCTGGGGTTGCCGCCTGCTTGTCAAACAAGGCCATCACCTCGTCCTTCGGGCGCGCAGGGGCATCTGCGGCGGCGGCGGCAGGTTCCGTCTTTTCCGGAGAAGCGGGCGGGGGCTCGGCGCTGAAAAGAGGCATGGCTGCGGCCAGGGACAGAGCAAGAGAAAGGCGGTTCATGGAATGAGAGAAAAGGGGCATCAGAGTGGATGAAACGCACCGGGCGGCGTGTTCTTTGAAGAAAGAAGGTCGTCTCCGCAGAACAACAGCCCCCGGGAAAACAGATAAAACCTTTGATCAGGCGCACGGCCCTACAACGCCCCGCCGCGCAGGCTCTGCTTCCAGCGCTTGAACAGATCCCAGGCCTTGGTTTGCAGGGTTTCGCGGGTCAGGATGTCGGTC
Organism: uncultured Verrucomicrobiota bacterium; assembly: GCA_903854655.1. Taxonomy (GTDB): domain Bacteria; phylum Verrucomicrobiota; class Verrucomicrobiia; order Verrucomicrobiales; family Verrucomicrobiaceae; genus CAINXC01. The sequence continues at coordinate 988 of CAINXC010000219.1, forward strand.
GTGCGGTCAGGCCGGTCGCGTGAGCCAGGGAAGGCGATGTGCAGCACGCCGGGGGCGTACTGGCGCATCTCCAGCTCGCCGAAGCCGCCTTTGGGGGGCATGACGGTCATCTTTTTCTCCTCCCATTCCAGGCCCAGGTCGCGCGCCATTTGCACCGAGCCCTCGCCCACCTGTTGCGGCGGACCCTCGTTGCCGTAGATGAAAGGGGCGGCTTGTCCCCGGCCGAAGAACGCAATGCCGATGTCGCCCACGTCGAGTCCGAGTGCGCGGAAGTCAGGAATGCTGGAATTCCTGGGTGGCAGCGGAAGAACGGCAAAGGGGTAGGTCAGCGAATCGAGCGAATTCTTTTTCGAGGGCGGGTTGCCGTCGTTGTAGTGCAGGCTGGTGCTGTCCTTGAAGTTGACGTCACCGCGCTGCTTGCCGCCGCTGCCGTCGCCGTCGACGGTGAACTTGGAAGAGTAGGAAACGGCGCGGATGCCGCTCACACCCGCCGCCATGTGGATGCGCAGGGTGTCGGTGTAGATGCCGGAGTAGAGGTTGAAGGAGGTGAGCACCGTGCCTCGGCGGAGGGTTTCCTCGCCGGGATAATCCTGGTGCCAGCGCCACCATTCTGGCATGCCGCCAGGAGGCAGGGCGGCGACGCCCAGAATTGACCTGGGCCGGTCAGGCACAAAAACCCTGGGGGGCGTGACCGGAGTCGGCGCAGCCCCTTCTTTCTTGGCCGCAGGGCTGGCGACGTTGGCGGCGGGCTTTGCCACTGGAGCCGGTACGCTGGCCGCCTGCTTCACCACCGGGTTCGCTGCGGTGGTGGAAGCCGTCGGTGGGGGTGGTGGTGTGACCTCTGCTTTGGGAGCGGGCTTCGGGGAGGGGGCCGGGATGGGAGGTGGTGCGGGAGCCGGGCTCCTGGCCACCACCAGCGGAGCTTTCTTGGCGGATTTGGCGGCAGGTGCCGCAGGGGCTTTCTTGGCTGGAGGCGGCGCTTTCGGGGCCGCTTTGGCAGGTTGGGTGACCTTCTTGACCGGGGACACCACCTTTTTCGCGGCTTTGCTGGCAACGGCCTTCTTGGGCGGCACTTTTTTGGCGACCTTAGTCTTTGCTATGGTGGATTTGGCTTTTTGGGCCACTTTTTTTGGCGATTTGGCGGCCACCTTCACGGTCTTTTTCTTGGCGGGCTTGGCGGCGGTTTTTGGCACGGGCTTTGCTTTTTTGGCGACTGCTTTGACTTGCCGGGGATTTCCTCGGCTGGCTCCTGCTGGCTTCTTCGCGAAACTCTTTTTGGCCATGATGACAGATGGTTGTGGGTGGAACTACGCGGAGGTTTTAGGGGCCTTGGCCGGGCAAGCATGGTGCCTGAGCACAGCCATGCATCAAGCCTGAAGGACTGTGACAGCGCTGTCAATCGCCAAGTGATGCCAGCGTTGCCTCGGCTGTCGCATTGTTAGGAAACCGGTCCGTGGAGTCTGTTAGCAAAGGCATATGTCCTATATATCCTATGGATCCCATAGGGCATGTGGACGAACTCATTTGGTGACCCCGCATTCGGCCTCCGATTGGGCGGCCTCGTCCTCCACGGCCTTTTCCAGGTTGCGCACGGCGAGCGCGGTCCAGCCGGTTTGATGGCTGGCCCCGCAGCCGCGCCCGGTGTCGGCATGAAAATACTCGTAGAACAGGACCAGATCCTTCCAATGAGCATCACTGGCGTAGCGGGCCGCTCCGCCGTGGCAGGGACGGTTGCCCTGGGCATCGGGCAGGAAGAGGCTGCCAAGGCGGCGCGAGATTTCGGCGGCGGCATCGTTGAGCGTCATTTTCTTGCCCGAGCCGGTGGGACATTCGACCTGCAAGTCGTCGCCATAGAAGTGGTGGTAGCGTTCCAACGCCTCGATTAGGAGATAGTTGGCGGGGAACCAAATGGGGCCGCGCCAGTTCGAGTTGCCGCCGAACAGGTGGGTGGTGCCTTCCCCGGGTGCGTAGTCCACTCGGTATTCCTCGCCGTTCTGCCGGAAAATGTAGGGGTGGTCGCGATGCACCAATGAAACCGAGCGGATGCCGTACGGGGACAGGAATTCCGACTCGTTGAGCAGGTAGCCGAGGGTGCGCTCCAGCCGCTCCCTGGAAGGAATGGCGAGGATGCGGTGCTCGTGTTGGGCGCAGGACTGACACCAGGTGATCTGGCCCGGCAGGTCGGGCCGATGCTTGATGAACCAGTTCATGCGTTTGGCGAAGCCCGGCAGTTTTTGAATCTGGGCCTCCTCGAACACTTCCACGGCGATGAGCGGCAGCAGCCCCACCAGCGAGCGTGTGCGCAGCGGGGTGCTGCTGCCGTTGAGCTTCAATTCATCGTAGTAAAACCCGTCGGTCTCGTCCCAGAGGCCGTCTCTGCCGATGTTGTTCATGGCATCGGCAATGGCGATGAAATGCTCGAAGAACTTGGAAGCCATGTCTTCGTACACCGGATTCTCCTGGGCCAGCTCCAGGGCCATGGAAAGCATGGTGAGGCAGTAGAAGGCCATCCAGGCGGTGCCATCCGCCTGCTGCAGGAAGCCGCCGGTGGGCAGTGGCTTCGAGCGGTCGAAGACCCCGATGTTGTCCAGCCCCAGGAAGCCGCCCTGGAAGAGGTTGTTGCCCTCCTCATCCTTGCGGTTCACCCACCAGGTGAAGTTCAGCAGGAGCTTTTGGAACACATTCTCAAGAAACGGGCGGTCGCGCTCGCCGCGAGCACCGGTCATCTTGTACACGCGCCAGGCGGCCCAGGCATGGACGGGCGGGTTCACGTCACCAAAGGCGAATTCATAGGCGGCAAGCTGGCCGTTGGGATGCATGTACCACTCGCGCAAAAAGAGCGCGAGCTGCGCCTTGGCGAAATCAGGGTCCACCTCCGCCATGGGGATCATGTGGAAGGCCAGGTCCCAGGCGGCGAACCAGGGGTATTCCCATTTGTCCGGCATGGAGATCACGTCATGCGAATAAAGGTGCTGCCAGTTGTGGTTGCGGCCTCCGAGCCGTTCGTCGGGCGGCGGGATCTGGCCCGGGTCGCCGTGCAGCCAGTCCTTCACCACGTAATTGTAAAACTGCTTGCTCCACAGCAGCCCGGCATAGCCCTGCCTGCCTGCCTCGCGGGCCTCACCAGTCAAGGCGGGGTGGGAGACCGTGGCGTAGAAGGCGTCCGCTTCGGCGATGCGGGTGGTGAAGACGGCGTCAAAATCTTCGCCGACACCCTTCGGCGGCGCGGCATTGGCAGGCGACAGGCGCAATTTAAGGACACGCGATTCGCCAGGGGCAAGGGTGAGGATGTACCAGGGCGCGCATTTGGTGCCGGTCAGCTCCGCGTTCACCGCTCCGCCACGACCGCTGACCACCCGCTCATGGAAGGCATCCTTCACATGCGGTGCGGCATTGGGGGCGTTCCACAATCGCTGCGCGTTGGTTTCATTATCAGTGAACAGCGGCGTGGCCTCGCCTTCCCAGGCAAACACGAAATCGCCCAGCGAGTCGTTGGCTGCGTGAACCACGCCGGGCTGCTGGAGTTTGAGACCGGGCTTGTGCGCCGCTCCTTCGCCGCCCCAGCTCCAGGTGTTGCGGAACCAGA
>CAINXC010000220.1 GCA_903854655.1 uncultured Verrucomicrobiota bacterium
CGAGGTGGCGGCGCTGGCCAAGCGCCAGGACCCGCCGCCACCCGCGAGCGACGATTTGTTCGAGTTTGCGGCGGCGCAACAGCCGGCCATGGCGATTGATGTTGCCGCCATCCCGCTGGCCAAGCTGGCGGAATACGCTGCGGAAGACGCGGACGTGACCTGGCAGCTCGCGCAGATCTTCCAGCCCCAGCTTGAGCCGAAGGGACAGAGTGATGTGTTCTATGACATTGAGTCACCGTTGCTGCCGGTGCTCGTGCGCATGGAGCACTGGGGGGTGAAGATTGATGTCCAGGCGCTGCGTGAGTTCGGCGTGCAGCTTGAGAAGCAGGCGGAGGCGCTGCAAAAGAAGATCCACGGCTACGTGGAAACGCCGTTCAACATCGGCAGCCCGAAGCAACTGGGCGAGGTGTTGTTCGAAAAGCTGAAGCTGCTGGACAAGCCGAAGAAAACCGCTACCGGCCAGTACCAGACCAATGAACAGGTGCTGCAATCCCTGCAGGGCACGCATCCGATCATCGAGGACATCCTCAATTACCGAGAGGTGACCAAGCTCAAGAGCACCTACGTGGACGCGCTGCCCGCCGCCGTGTCGCCCGTCACCGGCCGGGTGCATACGACACTGCATCAGCTCATGACGAGCACGGGCCGCATCGCCTCGAACAACCCGAACCTGCAAAACATTCCGGTGCGCAGCGACCAGGGGAAGGAGATCCGCAAGGCCTTCATTCCGGGCGAGCCGGGCTGGGTTTTGATGAGCGCCGACTACTCGCAGATCGAGCTGCGCGTGATGGCCGCGATCAGCGAGGACAGCGCCATGCTTGAAGCCTTCGCCCAGGGGCACGACATCCATCAGGCCACCGCCGCGAAGGTCTATGGCGTGCCGCTGGAGGGCGTTCTTCCGGACATGCGGCGCACCGCGAAGATGGTGAATTTCGGCATCATCTACGGCATCAGCGCCTTTGGTCTGAGCCAGCGCCTGGGCATTCCGCGCAGCGAGAGCGCAAAAATCATTGAGAGCTATTTCGCCCAGTTCCCGGGCATCAAGGGCTACCTGGACCGCACGGTGGAGGATGCCAGACGCAAAGGTTATGTGGAGACGCTGACGGGGCGTCGCCGTTACCTGCGGGACATCAACAGCGCCAACGCCACGGTGCGCGGCGCCGCCGAGCGGATCGCCATGAACATGCCCATCCAGGGTACCTCCGCCGACATGATCAAGCTGGCCATGGTGCGCGTGGATGCCGCCCTGCGGGCCGGCGGCTACAAGACCAAGATGCTGCTGCAGGTGCATGATGAACTGGTGTTCGAAGTGCCGCTGGCCGAGGTTGACGCCGTGCGCAAGCTGGTCATCGAAGGCATGAAGAATGCGCTGCCTTTGCGTGTGCCCATCGTGGTGGATGTCGGCGTGGGCGCGAACTGGCTGGAAGCGCATTGAGAACAAGACAAAAGACTTGAAGACAGAAGACAAAAGACCGGAATACTAGAAAAGCACGAAGAGCTGTCTTTGGACTGTCATCCTCAGGTCTTCCGTCTTTTGTCTCCAAGTCTTCTGTCTCATGCTCTCCCATACCAACGACCGCGGCGAAGCCTGCATGGTCGATGTCTCTGACAAGCCCCTGTCCAAACGCGTTGCCATTGCCGAGGCCCGCATTGTGCTGGATCCGTCCACGCTGATCCTGATCCAGGACAACCAGATCAAGAAAGGGGATGTGCTGGCCGTGGCCCGCATTGCTGGCATTCAGGCGGCGAAGCAGACCGCCCTGCTCATTCCCCTGTGCCACACCCTGCCATTGAGCAAGGTGGGCGTTGAGTTCGCCTTGAAAAGCGACGGCATCACCATCACCACCTCCGCCACCACGATCTCGCAAACGGGCGTGGAAATGGAGGCGCTTACCGCCGCGAGCATCGCGGCGCTGACGGTTTACGACATGTGCAAGGCCGTGGACAAGAACATGCGCATCGAGGGCGTGCGGCTGATCAGCAAGACGAAAGAAGTAGTGGCCTGACGGTTCATTCCGCTGGTGCTGCGACCTTCTTTGCTGCTTTCTTCGCCGCTGGCGGCTTCTTTTCCCTCGGCGGGAACTCCCAGCCCAGCAGTCGCTTTTCGCCGGGCTTGCAGTTCAGGAAGGTGGAGAAGGGGCGGCCGCGCTTGGAGATCATACCTTCGATCAGGCCGGTCTTGCCAACGGTGAAGAAGAGCAGTGCGTTCTCGGGCGAGATGTCCTTTTTGCACAAAGACTTGGGCAGCTTCGCGTTGCAAAGCTTGGGGTCCTTCGCTGCGATGTTGCAGATGTAATTGTCCGGCGTGTCGTAGATCTGGCCTTTGCGGTTCTTCTTGGCGCACACGGGGCAGGGGCACATGGGGGTGCCGGTGGCGAAATCGAAGGGCGGGCCGGCATCGGGGTCTGCCTCGCCTTTGGGGAAGACGAAGCTGCTCTTCATGTCGTCCTTGATCTCGATGGAGGCCTCGAAGTCCTCGCCTTTCTTGCTGCGGAAGCCGGTCAGCGGGCCGATGAATCGCTTCTCAATCAAGGTGCGCAGTTCGTCGTCGCTGAGCGGGCGGCTGGCGATGACCTTGCGGATGCGCAGCTTGCAGCCCGGACCCTTGCACTGGTAGAATTCATCGGTCTGCTTGAAACCACGTGTGCCGCAGAACGGGCAGGTGGCGTCGAACTCTGGATACACAC
>CAINXC010000221.1 GCA_903854655.1 uncultured Verrucomicrobiota bacterium
GAAGGCGCTCGGCGAGGTCTGGCCGAAAACCCGCGAGCAACGCTGCTGGGTCCACAAGACTGCAAATGTGCTGGCCAAGTTGCCGAAGAGCCAACACCCGAAAGCCAAGCGTGCGCTGCCCCCTCACAATCGGCAGCCTTATCAGGGCAATGCGACAGACGAATTTGCAGAGATACGCGAGCACTGCGCTGAGATTGTAACCGACAAATTCCCAGCCGTAATTATTAATGATGCACCTGGAAAAGCCATCAAGCTGAAGGGTGGCTCCAATGTCAGTGGCTCACTCGCACGGAGCGTTGATGTTGTGATTGCTGCGTGGTGGGACACTCAGAAGTACATGCAAACGAAGGATCCAGCTTTTCGGGGCGTTTCCATCTTCGATAGCGCAGAGCGCCGAAACATTCATAACTTGCCTTTCGTGCACAATCTGCGGGTTGATGAGAAGGACATTCGTGTTGGAGGCAACCTTCGGAAAGTCGTTCGCTTCTTAAAGTCCCTTATTGCGAACAGCCAGGGAGCCATCGCGGTTTCAAGCTATGATGTTGTTGGAATTGTTTACAACATGGCAGATGACCAACTTAACCTAGGAACTGGGATGGAGCTGGCGCTGCTCGACAGAGTCCGCGTGTGGTTGGATCGTCTTTGCAACAGCGAGCCTGCACGTGAAAGTCTGCAGGTTCCTAATGGAATGAGGAAAGTATTTTCCTCGGACGGCGCTTCGCTGAGTGGCCTCAAAGCGCTTAGTAAGGAAGTGCACGACCTCGCGGCGGAAATTACTTCGGGTGTTGTTAGCAGGCACAGAAAACTTGAAGAAGCGCGGGTTCTTGTCACTGCCGGTCTGGCGAAGTCGATCCAAAAATCCAAGTTTGATCGCAACAAGCTATTTTTCTAGCGCTTTACCAGTGTAGCATGCGCAGCCAGCTGATCTTACAGTGCGCCTATCTCTTCTTTCCCTAAAAATCGCACGGAATGCTTCGCGACTTCGATGCAGGATGGTATAAATACACACTGTAACCCATAACGGCCCATGACCACCGCTAGTCCATCTCCCGCCGCAGAACGCATGCGCCGCCACCGTGAGCGCCGTCGTGACGGGATGCGCTGCCTCCGGGTGGAGTTGCGCGACACGGAGATCGACGCGCTGGTACGAAAGGGGCTGCTTAAGGCAGAGGCGCGTAGCGATCAGAACGCGATCGCCGACGCACTCTACGACTACCTTGAGCGCACACTGGACCCGCTGCCGTGACGCGAAACTGTCTGACGGTCGAGAAGCTCGCCAGCGACGTGATCGATGTGCGCGAGATCCACCGTGCCGGTCTTCTGGCGGGCGGCTGGATCACGCTCCAACCGTCACTAAGGTGGCCCAGCATCGTGAAGATGAGTGCGGCTCGGTACCGGGTTCTGCTCGAGCTCCGTCACCAGGCGACGCCCCAGGGCATCAGGGTGTCCTGGACCCGGTGCCACTTCGGTGGTGACCGGCCCTGGTTGCATTGCCCGCATTGCGATCGGCGGGTGGCGCGACTGTTCAAGGGGTATGGCGGCTATTGCTGCCGGATCTGCTGTGGGAGCCCGATCTATGAGAGCCAACGCCGAAGCGCCAAGGCGAGGGCCTACCTGCGGGCGTATAGGCTGCGGCAGCGTCTGGACGGCTCTCGCCCGGTGGTGGATGCCCTCCCGCCGCGGCCGCTCGGCATGACCCGCAAGACCTACGA
>CAINXC010000222.1 GCA_903854655.1 uncultured Verrucomicrobiota bacterium
ACCCGTGGCCGCTGTGCCGCCGATGGTCACTGCGGTGGCCCCAGTCAGGTTCGCGCCGGTGATGGTCACCGCCGTGCCGCCAGCCGTCGGGCCGCTGCTGGGCGAGATCGAGGTCACCGTGGGAACTGCCACATAGGTGTAAAGGGAGTTCGCGGCATTGGTGCCGCCGGGCGTGGTGACCAGGACGCTGGCAGTGCCTGCCGAACCTGTAGGAGTGGTGCAGGTGATGGTGGTGGCGTTGACAACCGTGACACCAGTGGCCGCCGTGCCGCCGATGGTCACGCCCGTGGCTCCGGTGAAGTTGCTGCCGGTGAGGGTGACGCTGGTGCCGCCCGCAGTCGGGCCGCTGTTCGGCGAGATCGCAGTGACCGTGGGAGGCACCACATAGGTGTAAAGCGTGTTCGCGGCATTGGTGCCGCCAGGCGTGGTGACCAGGACGCTGGCAGTGCCTGCCGAACCTGCAGGAGTGGTGCAGGTGATGGTGGTGGCGTTGACCACGCTCACACCCGTGGCCGCTGTGCCGCCGATGGTCACGCCGGTGGCTCCGGTGAAATTGGTGCCGGTGATGGTGACAGTGGTGCCGCCTGCGGTACCGCCGCTGGTGGGGCTGATGCTGGTGACGGCGGGTGGGGTGGTTACTGCAAGAGTGGCGGCAGCCGTCGTCGCACTGCCACTGGCGTTGGTGAACACGGCCCGGAATTGCTTCCCACTGTCTCCGGCCACGGTGGCAGGGGTAACATAAGAGGTGGAAGTGGCACCGCCAATGTTGCTAAATGTGCTTCCGTTGTCAGTGCTTATCTGCCACTGCACGGTCGGCGAGGGATTCCCGGTGGCAGCGGCGCTGAAGGTGGCGGCAGCGCCGATTGAGACTGTGGTGTTCGTGGGATTGGAGGTGACCGTGGGGCTCGCAGGACCGGCACTGATCGTCAGCGTGACAATGCCCACGTTGGACTGGATGAACGTGGTGTCCACGGCCTGGTAGGTAAAGCTGTCCGTGCCTGTGTAGCCATTTGTGGGGGTGTAGGTAAAACTGCCATTGGCATTGAGGGTCACCGTGCCGTGAGAGGGAGAGGCAATGAGCTGTGCGCTCTGAAGGTTGTTGTCGAGGTCAAAGTCATTGGCGAGAACGCCAAGATTGGCCCCCTCCGTCAGGGCGGTGTTGGCAACCACAGGGTAGCTGTCGTTTACAGCGACAGGAGCATTTCCCGAAACAAAGCTGCTCTGCTGGATGAAGACATTGGAATCGTACAACCCATCACCAACGTCAGAAATGGCGATCTTGATGTGGTTCACGACACCCGGTGTCACCGATGCCTGGGCGCTGAACACCGTCGTCAGCCCATCCATTTCCGTGTTCAGCACCCCCTGGGAGTTGTCCACGTAATACTGGGCATGCTGGGGGTTGGTTCCAATCGGGTTTCCGCCATTGACGTTGTTGATGGACACCGGAGTGCTCGTGCCGGGACTGAGGGCGCAGTTGTTTGACGCGGAATGGCCGTTCACAAAAAAACCAAAGACATCATTGTACTGGCTGTTGGCGTATTCCGGGTATTCCTCGGATGCGAACACATAACGGAATGCGATGGTCGGAAAGGTGGGCACAAAATCAAATTCCACGATCGTGGCGTCGTGAAGGTCGGAGGTGGTGTCGCTGATCAGAGCGGCGAGATCGGCATCTCCGGCAGCGCCATTGTTCTGGGTTGTGGAGGCCAAGGAATTGGGGCCCACCACATTATATACCCCCCCCCGTGCTCAGGATGATCCCGCTGTTGATCCCAAGAATCCCCTGACCACCAGTGAAAGTCCCGGCCGAGGAACTGTTTGAAGTGGTTGAGCTGGTCGCTTTCGTCGTCCCTGGGCCCACGTAGGCAGTGAGCGTGACGTTTGAAAAGGACTGAATGCCCGTGCCCTTGATGACGTTCACCAGAGCCTGTCCATCAGCAGACGTGGTTCCAGCAATGTTTGTCACCGTCAGGTTTTGGCCCAATGCCTCAGCCCCCCAAAAAGGCAGACACACGAACACAAGAAACTTCAATGCGAGAAATTGGTGTCTCATGATGGATCAGGGGAGCGAACGAATTGAGAAAGGATCATCCATGGCGATGCCTGAAGTTGGACGGCAGGTTGCATCCGCCAGGATGGGGATAGAGAAAAAGCGGCAGGGGAGCGGGAGCTTAAGCCATTCCAGCAATGACCTGAAAGGCTTCAAATGTGATACTTATATCTGAGAATACGACGTGCAATCAATAAAACAATTCGACATTTGAGGGGTAAATTTCGGATGGCGCAGGACAGAGCGCGGAGCCTGGGGGATGCATCCGCCTCTCCTGCCCCCCGGCGGGCGAACAGTTGGCTGCAATCAGGCTGCCTGCACCACCGGCTTGTCCCTATCAAGCTTCCGGCTGGGGGGGCGGGGCGCATCCCGCCAAACAGAAAAAACCGCCCTCTCCGGCGGGTGGAGAGGGCGGTTTCGGTGAAAGGATGAGATCGGACTGGGACTTGGCTACTCGACCAGACCGGCGAGGTTGTCCTTGCACCACTGGCCGTTCTGCAGGGTGACGCCGTCGGGATTGCCTATGGCGTCGTGGCATTCGTCTTCGCAGACGATCCAGCCTTCATAATTGCGCACGGTGAGCCACTCAGTGATCTTGTGGAAATCGAGCTTGCCGGTGCCCATTTGCGCCCATGGCTCAGGGCCGTTGCCGCTGAAATCCTTATAATGGATGTGGTTCACCAGGTGGCCCCACTTGGTCATGGTTTCGATGACATCCATGCCACCGCGGGCGATGTGGCCCACATCGGGGGTCCAGCCGGTGACGGTGGGGTCGAGGCTGTTGAGGACGACATCGTAGTCCTCCTGGGTGCGGACGATGGAATTGGGGGGGCTGTTGGGGTGGTAGGAGCAGACGAGGCCGGCATCAACGGCACGCTTCGACACGGCATTGACGTTCTTTGCCATGTTGAGGCGGCGGTCATGCAGATTCTTACGGTTCGAAGGCAAGGGCACGGTGCCGAGCTTGGCACCGGGGAAATGCTTGAGGGCGTTGATGGCGTAATCGGCGGCAATGCGCTCGGATTCGGTTTCGGTCTCACCGTTCCAACCGCAGACAAGGGCGAGGCCGCAAAGCTCCATGTTGTGGGCCGCAAGCGTGTCCTTGAGCTTGAGCGGGTCCTTGAAATCGCCCAGCCAGTAGGTGGGGAAGCACTCCAGCACCATCGGCTCGATGCCGGTGAAGCCTGCCTCGGCGGCCACCTTGATCATGTGGTCGAGCTTGTTGTCGTAAGCGGCGCCGGTGCCTTGCATGAACCAGGTGTACACCTGTGAGCCAAATTTGATCTTTGCCATGTGGGGTAGTGGGTTGGGTTTGGTAGGATGGAGCCTGTATTGGAGCGAAGGGCACGGGTCGTGTCCACGAAAAAGACGCCTGAAGGGATGACAACGAGCCGGCAAGGCCAAGCGACGGGCGGCATCTGAAAATGATAGCCTTTAGCGTAAAATCCTGAATGTCTGATTTATTGACTTGTTGGATTGTTAATTCCTTAGTGGCAGGCATGACACCTGATCAACACGGTTGTACCTGGCCAAGTTCCCCTGCCGTGGCAAGCTTCCCCCCGGAATCGTGGACCATCCGCAGGGGGGAGTTCCCAGATCAGGTGTGTGTCCACACTTTGTTCGAGCAATGCGCCGCCGCCACGCCCGATGCGCCCGCCGTCGTGTCCGAAACAAGCAGCCTCTCCTACGGTGAACTCAACTCCCGAGCCAACCGCGTGGCGCACTTTCTCCGCAGCCGCCAGGTGGGCCCGGACACCCCGGTGGCTATTTGCACCGAGCGTTCCTTCGCAATGATCGTCGGCCAGCTCGGCATCCTCAAAGCCGGCGGCGTCTATGTGCCGCTGGACCCATCCTATCCTGCCGAACGCCTCGCCTTCATGGTGGAGGAAACCCGCGCGCCCGTGCTGCTCATCGAGAGCCATCTGCGTGCCAGCCTTCCGGCAACCTCGGCGGAAATCATCTGCCTGGACGAATGCCCGCCCGAGCTGGCCGGGCAATCGATCGAGAACCCCGTGCTCAACACCACCTCGGCCAACCTGGCCTACATCATCTACACCTCTGGCTCCACCGGCCGCCCCAAAGGCGCGTGCATTCCTCATCGCGGAATCAGCCGGCTGGTGCGCGGGCAAAACTACGTGCCCTTCGGCCCGGAGGAGCGCCTTCTTCTGCTTGCCTCGCCATCGTTCGACGGGATCATTTTCGAGCTTTGGGGAGCCCTTTTAAACGGGGGTTGCTGCGTGATTTTCCCGGACCGCATGCCCGAGTTTGGCCGCCTGGAGCAAATCATCCGCGAGCAGCGTGTCACCTGCCTCTGGCTCACCACCGGGTTGTTCAACCAGGTCATCGATTTTCGCCCCGAAACCATTGCGACCGCCCGCAACGTCATGATCGGGGGGGAAGCTCTCAGCCCGCAGCATGTGCGGCGTGCGCAGCAAATCCTGCCCCAGGTCCGGCTGGTCAACGGCTACGGCCCTACAGAATGCACAGCGTTCGCCTGCGTGTACCCCATCGCCCCCGCAGACCGGTGGGGCTGCGACTCGGTGCCCATTGGCGGGCCCATCAACAACACCGAGTGCCACATCGTGGACGATGAACTCCAGGCTGTACCCGTCGGGGAACCCGGCGAGCTGCTGCTGGGAGGTCCGGGCCTGGCCCGGGAGTACTTCCTTCGACCAGAACTCACCGAGGAAAAATTTGTCCGCCACCCGTTCAGCGATGATCCGACCGCCCGCCTGTATCGGACCGGGGACCGCTGCCGCTGGCTGCCCAACGGTCTGATCGAGTATCTCGGGCGCAACGACAACCAGATCAAGCTGCGCGGCTTCCGCATTGAGCTGGGCGAAATCGAAACGGCCCTGCGCAGCCTGCCCGGAGTGCTCGACGCCGCCGCCGTCGTCCGCCAGATGGCCTCCGTCAAGCAGTTGGTCGGTTACGTGGTGCCAGCGCCCGGTGCCGATCTCGCGCCCGGCGACATCCGCTCCAAGCTTGGAAGCCTGCTGCCCGAGCCCAGCGTGCCCGCGTTCATTCGTCTCATCGAACGGCTTCCTCTAACCGTGAACGGCAAAGTGGACCGGCACAAACTGACCGCGCTCGCCGAGACCTCGCAAGCTGCTACTGCCGGGCCGGAGGATGAGGCA
>CAINXC010000223.1 GCA_903854655.1 uncultured Verrucomicrobiota bacterium
ATGGACGACACCGGCAAACGCGTCGCCACCGCCTGGCCGCAGGGCCTGCATCCAGGGCAGTGGATGCCTGACAAAGCCACGAAGGAAAAGACGTCCGTGAGCTTCCCGTCCGCCCCTTCGGGCAACTACCGGCTTGCCCTGGCACTGACGCCCAAGGCTGGCGATCCCAAGCCTTATATCCGCCTCGGCTCCGACCTGCCGATGACCGACGGCTGGTACGTCCTGGGAGCGATCAACGTTGCCGGCCATTAACAACGAGAATCAGCGCAACCCAGCACACTATCGGTTCCACCAGCCGCCGCCGAGGGCCTGAAACAGCGCCCCGGTGTCGCCAAGGCGGTTGGCCTGGGCTTGCGCGCGGTTCATCACCGCCTGCTGGTAGATCTGCTCAGCGGCGAGCAGGGCCGGGAAGTTGGCATAGCCGACATGGAATTGATGCTCGGTCAAATCCAGCGAGACCTTGGCGGCGTGCTCGGCGTCAAGAGCGGCCTTCAGAGCATCACCGTCCTGTTCCAGTGCATGCAGAGTGTCCGCCACATTCTGGAAGGCGGTGATGACCGTGCTGCGGTATTGCGCCTCCGCCTGCTTGAAAGCCTCCTGGGCCGCGCGCTGCCGGTGAAGCAAGGTGAACCCGGTGAAGAGCGGCTGCGCAACGCTGGGGGCAACGCTCCAGCCAGGTCCACCTGCGCTGAGCAGCTGGGAAAACACCGTCGCCGTCCCCGACATGGTGCCGTTGATGGTGAATTGCGGGAGGCGGTTGGCAATGGCCACGCCCACCTGCGCATTCGCCGACCGCATGTTTTCCTCGGCGGCGCGCACGTCCGGGCGTTGCTCGATGATCTTTGAAGGCAGGCTGAGCGGCAGGTTTCGCGGCAGGTGGAGCGACGCGAGCTCAAAGGTTTCCCCCGGCTCCTGTCCGGGCAGCCTCCCCGCCAGCGCGGAGAGCAGGTCACGCTGCTGGGCAAGCTGTTTGATCAACGGCGGCAGGGTGGCGGTGACCTGCGCGAGTTGTGATTCCTGCGCCGCGAGATCGATCCGGCTGGCATAGCCGTTGGCAACCTCCTTGCGCAGCAGCTCCACCATCTTGGTGTTGCCCTCGATGACTTTCCTGGTGGCGCTGATCTGCTCGCGCAGGGAGGCCTCGCCGACAGCCCCGGCCACGACACTGGAGGCTAGTGTGATATAAGCGGCATCCAACTGGAACCTCTGCATCTGCGCCTGCGCGTCCAGGGACTCCACCATACGGCGGTTCAGACCAAACACATCGGGCGTGTAGCCCACCGAGAGCTGGGCGGTCTGCATGGTATAGGTGAGAGAGGAATTGAAGGGAGCGGTGGCGCTTTGGCGAGGCGAAAGGTCCCTGCCATTGGCCTGAAAACCTGGAGCGCTGGAGTTGGCCACGTTGCCCGCCACCTGCTGGCGCGTCAGCGTGTAGCCGCCGCTCAGCGAGGGGTAGAAGAAGCCCTTCTGGGCCCGTGTGAGCTCCTCCGCCTGGCGCAGCGCCGCACGGGCGGCGTCGATGGTGGGATTCGCGTCGATCGCTTTTTTCACAAGCGTGTTCAAACGCGGGTTTTCAAAGCTCTTCCACCAATCGAAGGGAATGTCTTTTCCCCGGGCAAAATGCTGGTTCCCACCACCCACGGTATCGGCCGGGGCCTGCGGATCACGCAGCGGCTTTTTGGAATAGTCGGCCCCCTCGGGGGCGGCTGGCTTCACAAAATTGGGCCCGGCGGCGCAGCCGGAAACGAGCAGGATGGCGATGAGCAGGGTGAACTGCCTGGAGAAAGAGAGCTGCGGGAGAGTCATTTAATGTTCAAAGAAAGGTTTCGCGCGACGGGCGCTTGTTATGTTAAAGGCGATGGGTCATCCCCGTGCCATTGAGGCCGGAGGTGGTTTTGTTGTGGAAACTGCTCGGGCCGCCCAGGGCCGGGAGCAAAGAACGAGGGGGCTGCTGGGCATGCGAACCCACGCCGTGCGCCTCAAGCGCCGTCTTGTGATCAGAACCCGGCTCGCGCCCGCTCGCAGGATGTACCGCAGCCATGATGCCCGCCCGGCCCCCAACCTCATTTTCCTTTGGATGTTCCAGGCGGGTCTCTTGCGCTCCCGGCTTCGGCTTGACCAGGGCGGTCTCAGGCCGGGGTTTGGGAATGACAGACGGAGATGATGGGCCACCTTTGCTTGGGAGGCGCCTGGCTCCAAGCTTGGCGTCCCCGCGGGCAGTCGCGCCTATCCCGCCTGCCGGAGCGACGTGGAGCCGCTCGTCCCCGTCCCGTGGTTTCGGGCCGGACTCGTGGGAAGGCTGCGCAAAGCCACCCCAGGGCAGCAACGCGCCAAGGACCATGATGGTAAAATGGGAAAGCGGCGTTTTCATATTCAGTCTAAGTCGGGGCCTGTTGTGGCCGGCGCACCTTCGTCCGGCATCTTCATTCGGCCCAGGAACACCATGTTGAGCGCCGGCACCACCAGGAGCAGCACGATGGGGCCCACCAGCATGCCGCCCACGATCACCGTCGCCAGCGGGCGCTGCACCTGGCTGCCGATGCCTGTGGAAATCGCCGCAGGAAACAGCCCGATGCAGGCCGAAAGGCTCGTCATGAGCAGAGGCCGCATGCGGGTGGAGGCGGCACGGAACATGGACTCCTTCGGGTTGCCTCCACGAAGCTTCGACTGGTTGTAATAGGTGAGCAGCAGGATGCCGTTCATCACCGACACCCCAAACAACGAGACGAAGCCGATGGCGGCGGAGATGCTGAAATCCAGGCCTGAAACATACAACCCCAGCACGCCGCCGGCGATGGCGAAGGGAATCCCGGAAAGCGTGAGCAGGCTCTCAATCAGCGAGTTGAACAGGCAGTACAGCAATCCGATGATCAGCACGAGGCTGAGCGGGACAATAAGCTCCATGCGCTCCTTGGCCTCCGTAAGATTGTTGAACTCGCCCGCCCAGAGCATGCGGTAGCCGCTCGGGAGCTTGATGTTTTTGGCGATGCGCGCCTGCGCCTCCGCCACGGTGCTCCCCAGGTCGCGCCCGCGCACGCTGAACTTGATGGGAATGAAGCGCTGCGTGCTTTCATGATAAATCCACGCCGCTCCAGTGTCCAGGGTGATGGTCGCCAGCTCGCTCAACGGCACGTAGGCGTTGGCGCCGCTGGCGGTCTGATAAGACACCTTCAGATCGCGAAGCTTGTCAACACTGCCGCGGTGTTCAGGAGCGAAGCGCACGGCCAGGTCGAACTGCCGGTCACCTTCCAGAACCGTGGTGGCCACCGACCCGCCCATGGCCGTCTGGATCACCGAATTCACGTCCCCGGCATTGAGCCCGTAGCGCGCCGCCTTGGCGCGGTCCACCTTGACGTTCAGGTTCGGCTGCCCCAGGACCGGGAAAATGCCCAGATCGGCCACCCCGCGCACCTGGTTCATTTCATCCCGCACCTGCGCCGCGATCTTCTCCAGCATTTCAAGATTGGGACCAATGACCTTGATCGAGTTGGCGCCCTTGATCCCGGAGATCGCCTCCTCGACGTTGTCCTGGATGCACTGGGAGAAGTTGAAGCTCACCCCCGGCAGCTCGTTCTGGAATTCCGCCTGGATCTGCTCCGTCAGCTTTTCCTTGTCCAAACCCTTCGGCCATTCGTCGAAGGGCTTGAGCGGGACAAACAGCTCGACATTGGAGAATGGCGAGGCGTCGCTGCCATTGTCGGGCCGGCCATGCTGGGAGACCACGGTGATGACTTCCGGATGCTTCATCAATATCATGCGCATCTTCCTCGCCGCCGCTTCGCCGTCCTGCAGCGAGAGCGTCATCGGCATGGAGGCGCGAATCCAAAAATTGCCCTCCTCCAAGTGTGGCAGGAACTCGCTGCCCAGACGTGACCCCAAAAATCCGGAGATGACGAGAAAGACAAGGCCGAACCCGACGGCGATGCCGCGGTTGTTCAGGGCGAAACGCAGCACGGGGGTGTAAAGGTGGTGCAGCACGCGAACCAGCAGCGTCTCAGTTTCCTTCACCTCCTCCGGAAGGAACAGGGAGGCGAGCACGGGCGTGATGGTGAAGGTGGCGATCAAGGCCCCCAGCAGTGCGTAGCCATAGGTGCGGGCCATGGGGCTGAAGATCTGGCCCTCAACGCCTTGCATGGTGAACAGCGGCACGAAAGCGGCCACGGTGATCAGCGTGGAGAAGAGAACCGCCTTGTCCACCTGCAGCGCGCTGATCAGGATCAGACGCAGCCGGTCGGTCCAGCCATGGCTGGGCGAGCCTGAACCGTGCAACGGCAGGGAGGGATCAGGCCCATAAAAGCCTTCCGAGAGACGCTGAAGCAGGAGCTGCTTTTCTTCCCCCCGTCTTTGGAAATTCTTGAAGACGTTCTCCACGAGGATCACCGCCGCGTCCACGATGATGCCGAAATCCACGGCCCCGACGGACAGCAGGTTGGCGCTCTCCCCCTGCATCACCAGCAGCAGGATGGCGAAGAACAGCGCAAACGGAATGTTGATCCCGACGATGAGCGCGCTGCGCAGATCGCCCAGGAAAACCCACTGGATCAGGAACACCAGCACGCATCCGAACAGCAGGTTGTGCAGCACGGTGTGGGTGGTCAGGGCGATCAGGTCGCTGCGGTCATAGATGCGCTCGATGTGCA
>CAINXC010000224.1 GCA_903854655.1 uncultured Verrucomicrobiota bacterium
CCCCCGCCGGAAGGATGAGATTGGAGCTGTTCACCGCGCGCACCACATCCATCACGCTGAGCTGGTGCGCCTCCAGCTTGATCGGGTCCACATAGACCATGATCTGGCGGTACTTGCCGCCGAAGGGCTGCGGCACGGAGGCGCCGGGCACGTTGGCCACCTGGTTGCGCACGGGGAACTGCCCGGCGTCGCGGAGCTGGGTTTCGTTCAGGCCTTCGCCTTTGAGGGTGATGAGGCAGACGGGAAGGCTTGAGGCATCAAACTTCAGCACCACGGGCGGCAGCGTGCCCGGCGGCAGGCGGCGCATCTGGGCGGTGGCGAGATTGGAGATGGAGCCGACGGCGGCGTCCGGATTGGTCCCTGGCTGGAAGTAAACCTTGATCAAACTGACACCCGGCAGCGAGCGGGACTCCATGTGGTCAATGCCGCTGGCGAGGGTGAAAAAGCGCTCGAAGCGGCCGGTGATGTCATTTTCGATCTGCTCCGGCGGCATCCCGGAGTAGAAGGTGGCCACCACCACCACGGGTATGCGGATGGGCGGAAACAAGTCCACCGGCATGCGCACAAGGGTGGAGGTGCCGACCACCACCGTGGTGAGGCAGAGGATGATGATCAGATAGGGGTATCGAATCGAAAAGCGGGACATAAAATCACATCTCGGCACTTTGTGATCGGCTGCGCGACATCGCCTGGACTCACCACTTCATGTTACGCCGCGTGTCCGCCGTGGCGAATGCGGCGGCACCGCTGTCGGCCCTGTGGTCCGGCCCTATGCCTCACACCCTTTGGTGCAGGGGGCTTCACTCTTTTCGCTACAACCTGCTCCGGCCGGCTATGATCCGGTGCTGGCCCCGGCCCGCCGCTGCAACTGTCGCACCAGCTCCTTGATCCGGTGTTCCGCTTCGTGGGGGGTGTCACTCCAAAGGTTCCAGCGTCAGCGCCACCAGCGCTTGCGCGACCTCTGCCGCTGGCAAAAGGTGATCTATGTGGCCGGTTTCAACCGCGGACCGGGGCATGCTGCCGAAGGAGGCGTCAGATTGGGCAAAAGTCACTCCGCCCGCTGATTTGATCGCTTTCAAGGCTGCGCTGCCGTCACCGTCCAAACCTGAGAGAATGACCGCCACCGAGCGGTTTCCTTGTGTCTCGGCCAGTGAGCATAGAAAGATGTTGATGGTTTTAGGCCAGCCATAGGGCCGTTCCACCGTTCGAAGCTGAAAGTGCCCCCCTGTCACGGTCATTTCGACGCGAGGAGGCATCACGAAAACACAATTGGGCTCGATTCGCGTGCCATCCTCGACCTTAACAACGGTCATCTTTGTGGCTCTGCCGAGGATGGCTGGCAATAAATCAGGACTCTCCAGGCTTCTATGCGGGGCGACGACGAACGCCATGCCCGTATCGACCGGCATGTTGCTCAGAATGTCGATGTACCCCTGAAGCCCGCCGGCCGAACCGCCCAAACAGACGATGCGAAAACTGTCGGCAGCCGGGCTTGCTTGCATAGTGCACTCCGCATGTTGTTGACGCTTGTTATAAGCTTGTTTCTGCCGGCTTACTGACAAGTCTTTGGGATAGACTACACTATGTTTATGTGCGATAGTGCGATCTAATGAAGCAAGACGGCCGCAAATTGGACCACAAATCACTGGAAACACTCCGCCTGCTGGCCGTGCGACGGGTAGTCGAGGACGG
>CAINXC010000225.1 GCA_903854655.1 uncultured Verrucomicrobiota bacterium
CGGCGTTGTAGTGCGGCACATCCCGGCGCAGGGCTTCGAGCGCGGCATCTTGCATGGCCGGTGCACCGTAGTGGTCCAGCATTTGGCCCAGCACCCGCGTCATGGAGGCCAGGTGGTGGCCTTAGGCGGCGGCGCTGGACAGCAGATCCGCCATGGCCGGTACCGATTGGGTCAGTCGGCTCATTCCCCGGTGCTGGCGGGCACCGCGTTTTTGCTGCACCAAATCCTCCACATGGGCTGCAATCTCGACCTGAACACCCTTGTCATAGCAGCGCACATGGTCGGCAAGCACTGCCTCGCCATCGAGCACGCGAACCCGATCTGCGCTGGCCAGCACCGTCACGGTACGCTGAACATGGGTATGCGGGATGGAGTAGTTGTTGAGATCAAAACGCACATAGGGTGTCTTGGCCACTGATACCTCAAGGCGAGCGTCCACCGGGTAGCTATCCAAGGGAAGTGCCATCAGCTTGGGCTGCTCGGTCTCAAATGCCTGGGCCACGGTTAACTGCACGCCTTCTGGCCAGGGCCGGGTAAACGCAGGCCCGTCCGTCCAGGCTTTGGCCTGGGCGTTGAGGTCCGCCACATCCGTAAAGACACGGGCAGCAAAGAAGTTGTCGCGGATATAGCGGATTGAGCGCTCAACCCGTCCCTTCTCGTTCCCGCGTGCGACCGCCACGGGGCGTGGTTCAAACCGGTAGTGGGCCGCAAAGGCCAGGTATTGCGGATTGAACCGGATGGCATCCCCCATACGCTCCAGCACGGCGCTCTTGAGGTTGTCCGAAAGAATGACCCAGGGAACTCCGCCCCATGCCTCAAATGCCAGAACGTGGCCGCGCAAGAAGCTGTCCATCTGGGCGTTCAGGCTGAAGTGCAAGAAGATGCGCCGGGAGTACGACAGCACCATCACAAAGGCCATCAAAGGCCGCTTGGCTTTGCCAACCATCACATAGCCCATATGGGCCCAGTCCACCTGGGCTTGTTCACCGGCCAGGGTACGCAGTCGCAAGTAGGCCTCGGCTACAGGCCGGGGACGCAGGGGTGCCACCTGATGGCGGAAATGCGAACTGCCGCCACCATATGCGCGGTTGGATTGCTGGTAAAGCACCCCAAGCGCGCCAATGGCGGCTTGTTGTTCGAGTTGCCGCTGTCACCCATTAACCGCAAGGCATCAGCGGTTGCAACCGTGGCGCCAAAACCTTCGGATGCTTTCAACCTGATGGGGGACTTTTTCCCGGATCAGGTCGCCCAAAAGCCGTTTTTTTCCCGGAAGGATGATTGCCCAGAATTTGAAGAAATCCCAATGGCCACGCCGGTTTGCGACGAGTTAACCTTCTCTCTATCAGTAATGTCTTTGACAGAGTCAAAGAACAATACTGACGGGGCAGATGCGGCTATCGCCGACACTGCCCCGCCCAGCCGCGCCGCAGGCGCGGCTGCCGTCCGGGAAATTTCTCTCGCAAAACCGGAATGGCAGCGCCCACTCACGAGCCAGGCGATCCGCGAAGAACTCGGATCAAGTTGGGGGTGGGAAGGTCTGGACGAGCCGCAGGCGTGGAAGCTTTACGAGCTGTGGTCGCAGGCAGGTTTGACCGCAGACTTGCTGTTTCAGGCCACCACCGCACTGGAAGCGGATTTGGTGCCCGACCACGATCCGACAACTCCGCTCGATCTGTCGCCCTTCATGGCGGACTTGCTCCCCAAGCTCCGGCTGGCAGCCTGACTGTCCTTTTCCGACATATGGCCCGGACTTTTGGGCCGTGTGGTGAGAGGGTGGTCCCAATGGCGCAGGTGGTGCGCCGATGGGGCACAGGAGGGCACATCACTTGGACATTCGCCAGCAGATTACGGACGACATCATCAAGGCCATTGAGGCCGGTACCGCGCCTTGGCGAAAGGGTTGGGCATCGGGTGCCATGCATTGCAATGCCAGTTCTGGCCAGCAATACCACGGTATCAACCAGGTCATTTTGGGGATGCAACCGCGAAAAGACCCGCGCTGGTTAACTTACAAACAGGCTGAACACATCGGGCTGCAAGTGCGAAAGGGCGAGCATGGCGTTCGCATCGTCAAAATGGTTGAGGTGGATCGGCGCCGCGCAGAATCCACCGCTGGCAATGATGGCGAAGTGCTGGCAGAGGAAGGACGCAAGGCTTTGGTGTTAAAGGCTTACACCGTTTTTAACGCCGAGCAGATTGAAGGGATGGAGCCTATGCCAGAGCGCAAGACCGATGTCACGCTGCACGAGGCAATGGAGGCCATGGTGTGGGGTATGCAGGACACGGGGATGAAGCTGAACTTTGGCGGTAATCAGCCCTATTACAGCCCACGCACCGATGCTGTCCACATGCCGGTGGCCAGCGATTTCGGTGGCGACA
>CAINXC010000226.1 GCA_903854655.1 uncultured Verrucomicrobiota bacterium
GAGCAAGCCGGTGGTCTTCGCGCTTTTGATGCTGATGTATTTCCTGATTGGCTGGTTTCTCTTGTTCAAACATGCATGGCTGGTCTTCCAGTATTCGGCGCTGCTCTCGGTTCCGGCAGCCGTCGGGGTGCTGCTCCTGCGAGGCAAACTTCGATGCATCATCCTGGTGCTGGTAATAAGCGGAGCAGTGGTTCTGCCATACAAGATGCTGGTACAACACCATGCCGTGAAGCCGGTGCTGATGCCCAACGGCCAGACCCTCTGGCTCGACGCTGATGAAGCGGCCATCCAGGCAGGCATGCTAAAAGCGATCTCTGGCATTCCCAAACCCCCGGGTGGTGATGCCTGGCTGGTCTTGCCTTGGGTGGGCTCAGGTCTGCACTTTTTTGACCGCCTTCCATACGCGACTCGCTACACTTTGTACGTGCAGGGATTCTTGCGCGGCTATGATGAGCCGGCTTTGTGGGCCTCTCTCGACAGGACCGCTGCGCTCATTGTGTCTTTCCCTGGCGAGATGGCCAATGGAGTGACAGATGACCCGCAAACGTGGGCTCCAGAGACCTGGTCGCCTTTCGATGCTCCTCACACGGCGGCGCTGTTGCAACGGTTGGGCAGCCCGATCAGAGCGGAGGGCAGGTGGTATGTCTTCCCTCTCAAGCACGCATCGCCGATGCCTGCCTATTGATGCCGTAGCCCTGGAATCCCGGCGAAGCATCCGGTCGTGGCCTGATTCAGCGCGCGCGACCAAGCCCGCCGAAGGGGCCTCACGGCACCACCTTCGCAATCGCTGCGGCCCAGAACCTGGCCAGGCTTTGCGCCCCGGCTTCATTGGGGTGCAGGTAAAAGATGCCGCTCTTGCCGTTCTCTTCCTTCAGCTCCGCCTTGTGGTGGGCGGCGAAGTAGTCGTAACCCTCCACATCGCCCAGAAACACGTGCCCGGGCTTGGCGGTCGCATACTCCTTCACCAGCGCCTCCAGCGCAGGGAAGTAGCTCTTCAACCGGTTCGCCGCCGGGTCGCCCTCGTAGTCGGAGGAGTTGTGCGTGTTCGGCGAGTACCAGATCGGGTGGTGCAGGACGAACCTGGCCTCGGGGAACTCCGCCAGAAGCTGATCGATGATCTTCTTGAGGTTGTCGTGGTAATCACCCGCCGCCACCGGCGAGCCCTTGGGCCCCTTGTTGGCGCTGTCGTTGGTGCCCAGCATGATGGGGAAAACAAGCTGGCCTGGATGACTGGCGCTCAGCTTCTGCGCCTCCAGGGGGATCTGCACAAAGTACTTGGTGGCCGGCGGAAGGAAATCCAGGGTCGTGGCACCGCCATGCCCCTGGTTGGAGAAATACACCTCGGAGGCCGGTTTCAGCTTCTTGATCTCCGCCGCCGCCTTCTCGGTGATCTTGGCCCCGGCGGTGATGCTGTCACCAATGAACACCACATTGATAGCCGAAGACGACTGGGCCAACACGGAAACCGCACCCTGCAAAACAAGGCCGGCCAGGACAAATCCAAAAAAGGAAGAACGCTTCATGAGGCTCCATCGGCCAGCAGCGCCCGGCTGTCTTCGAAAATTTCGCGAGCCTCAGCTTCTCGCTTCTGACCCCAGACAACGACTATGGCGAGGCGCCTGCGGAAACGGCCCGGCCAAGCCCAAACCCCCTCCACGCCGCCATGGTCTTGATCAAGACCTCGCGCGGTTCTTGTTTGATGCCGTAGCCCTGGAATCCGACGGGCCCTTGGTAGCCGGCGTTCTGCTCCTTTTGCATGAACACAGCCACGTCATAGGTTCCGCTTCCCAGCGGCTGGATGAGGCGATCCCAGCCCATGGTCTTGGTGTCGCCCATGTCCGCACCGCAGATGGTCACAAACATAAGGTGAGGCAGCGCCGCTTTGAGCACAGGGAGCGGATCGCGCTCTGCACCCTCGACTTTCAGCCAGTGGCAGAGGTTGAAGGTGACACCCACATCCGGGCGGTTGAGCTTGTTCGCCACGCGCAGGGCGTCCTCGACATGCTCGATCCACATGCCGGTGTGCGGGTACAGCGCCACCCGCACCTCGCGCGCCTGGGCGTAGTCGGCAACCTCGCGCAGCTTGGCGAGCACAATGTCATCGGCTTCGGGGGAGGACTTGGCAAAGGCCACCCCTGCCCTTGTCACCTTCTGCACGGCCAGCCAGAGCGCCCCATGGTGCCCCTTCATTCGGTCGAGAGCGCCCCGCAGGCGATCATCAAGCGCGGGCTTTTCGTCGTCAAAGCTGAGAGTCAGGTAGCCGTTGAACATGGTGAGCCCCTTGTCCTCCAGCGCCCTTGCCATGACCTCGTCCCCAGCCTGACCACCGAGCCCTGCGTAGCCCAGTTCTTTGAGCAGCGGCACGACAACCTCGGGCCCGCCACGGGCGATGGTGTCCATCGCAAAGAAGGCATTGGGTGGAATGGCGGAGGCTTGGCTCGCGGCCAGAAGCGCGACGGCGGCGAGGAGCTTCATGGCGGGTGCTGTTACTTCGCAAACAGCTCGTTCGCGGCCTTGTTAAAGATGCCTTGGGCGGTCTTGCCTTCGGGCAGCCAGCCGGCGTTCTGCACCATGAAGACGGTGACCAGTCCGTGCTGGGGGTCGATGTTCATGTTGGTGCTGTAGGCTCCGCCATGGCCGAACTGGGTGCCGTTCACGGCGAATCCGAAGCCGTAGCTGTTTTTCACGGATTCCGGAGTCTGCTTGCTGCTGAGTTGCTTGAGCGCCTCCTCGCTGATGTAGCGCTTGCCGTTCCACTGGCCGCCATTGAGAAGCATCTGGCAGAACACGCCCACGTCCGCCGCAGTCGAGAACAGGCCGCCTGCCGGGCAGGGGGTGCGCTGGCGGTTGGTCAGCGGATAGGTGAGCTGGTTGATCGTGGTCTCTTCAATCGCAGTCTTCGCCGCGTTCGCCTTGTAGGACTTGGCGAGGCGCTGCACCTGCTCCTCGCCGGGCCAGAAGGTGGTGTCCTTCATTCCCAGCGGCTTGAACAGGCGCTCGTCGAGGAACTCCTCATAAGGCTTGCCGGTGATCACTTCGATGATGCGGCCCGCCGTGTTGATGCCGCCGTTGGAGTACTCGTAATCAGTCCCGGGCTGGAAGTGCAGCCCCACCGTGGGGTACACCTTCACGTTGTCCTGCAGTGACAGGATGTCGATCTGCGGCTCCTTCGGCGAGCGCGGCACCACGCCGCCGGTGTGGCTCATCACCTCGCGCACCATCAGCAGGTGGGCGGGCTTCTCGTTGATATCGCCCTTTTTGCCTTTGACCATCACGCCCTTGTACTCGGGCAGGTACTTCTCCACCGGATCATCCAGTTTCACCTTGCCCTCGTCCACCAGCATCATGAAGGCCGTGGTGGTCATCGGCTTCGACATGGAGGCGATCCAGAACAGCGCATTTTTCTCCATCGGCTTCTTCGCCGCCACATCCTCGTAGCCCACGGCTTCCAGGCTCAGCACCTTGTCTTTGTTCGCCACCAGCGTCACCGCCCCGGCCAGCGCGCCATGGTCCACCAGGGGCTGCAACAGGCTGGCGATACTCTGCGCGGGAGCCTCCGCCTGGGCGTGAAAACAAAAGGCCGAAGCCAGCAGGAAGGTGAGGACGAGACGTGGGTTCATGATGGAGTGGAGGCAATGAGACGCACAGGAAAACGGCAATCCTTCGACCAGCATTGAAAAATCGCCGAGCCTGAAACGGAGTATTGCTTGTTGAAGCGCGGCAGCGTTCTGGATTGCGTGCGATTCATCGCCGCTTTGGCTACACCCATAGCCGTGTCTTTATCATGGCAGCCTTGCCACCCCAGGGATATGGCGCTCCGCTGCCACCCTGGGTTCAGACACGGTCCCCACGGCCCAGCCAGAGCGGCGATGAATCGCACGCAATCCAAAACGCTGTCGCGCCTGCCTGGGCGCGTGGAGACGCCCTATCCGCGCTTCCGTCCGGTCAGCTCCAAGTACACGTCCTCAAGCGACTGCTTGTCCGGGCTCCAGCTTTCCACCCTCACGCCGCCTTCCACCAGGGCCTTCACGAATTCGGGGCCGGTCACGTCGTCTGGAAGTTCCACGGTGCCTTTCTTGCTGAAAACGGCCTTCATCTGGAAGGCGACGGCATCGGCTTCGCGGATGTCCGGCGTCTCCAGCCTGAAGCGCGGGCGGGCTTTGCGGTCGTTCGCGCCCACCGGGCCTTCGAACACCTTGCGGCCGTCCTTGAGGATCACGCAGCGGTCGCACATCTGCTCGACCTCGGCCAGAAGGTGGGAGTTGAGCAGGATGGTCATGCCCCATTCCTTGCGCAGGCGCAGGACGGTCTCGCGAAACTCGCGGATGCCTTCGGGATCGAGCCCGTCGGTGGGCTCATCCAGCAGAAGCACGCGCGGGCGCGGCAGCAGGGCCTGGGCGAGCGCGAGGCGCTGCCTCATGCCGTGGCTGTAGGTGCCCGTCTTGAGCTTGGCCGCCGCCGAGAGGTTCACCATCTCCAGCACGCGCCCGGCCTCCTTTTCATCCCACCAGCCGGAGAGCGAGCACAGCACCCGCAGGTTCTGCCAGCCCGTGAGGTAATCATAGAACACCGCCGCCTCAAAGATCGCACCGATGTTGCGCAAGGCCTTCGAGCGCTCATGCTGTACGGAATGCCCGGCGATGCACACCTCCCCCTCGTCGGGCCGCACCATGCCCAGCATGATGCCCAGCACCGTGGATTTGCCCGCCCCGTTGTGACCCAGCAGGCCGACGATCTCGCCGTCGCCAACGCTGAAGGTCACATGATTCAGCGCCGTCTTGGCGCTGCGGCCGTAGCGTTTGGACAGATTTTTAGCTTCGATCATGGCGGGCGCCGGACTGTGGCAGGGATGATCGCTTCATCAAGGTCTCGCTCAAGATCCTGGCAGGCAACAGCCCGCGAGGTGGTGACGAAGCTGGCGGAAGAGAAAAGTGAAGGGCCTGGCAGGCAAAACCGGGCCCGGCCTGCCAGTATTTTCAGGGCGGCCTGGCCAGATAGGTGAATTCGGCACGCAACTCCCGGGCGACACCGGAGTTTCAGGATGAACAAAATTGCGCTAAGATTGCGCAATTACCGTCGTTCCACGCGCTGCCAGTCTCAACCCTTGCCTCTTGAAATATGAAGAAGACGTCCCTTTGGATCGCCGGCCTCTCGGCTCTCTCGTTCTCGGTCCAGGCAGTGCCTGAGGCACCGGCACCCGAGGCACCCGCACCTGCCACGGTTGCTGACGCGCCGCCAGACAACGCGGTGTACCGCGTGTGGACAGACGCCAAGGGCCGCAAGCTGGAGGCCACCTTCCGCGGCGTGCAGGAGGGCAATGTCGTCCTGCAAATCAAGACTGGGGCTGTGTACCGCCTGCCTTTGACGATGCTGAGCGCGGACGATCAAGCAGTGGCGCAAACGCTGAAACCTGAGGGTCTGGGCATCCCCGTGGATTTCAGTGTGGCGCAGGCTGCCGCCAAAATCGACTACTGGGTGGAAGCCGGCCTCAAGCACGCGGAGCAGAAGCCTAACCCGCTGGCCACCGACGAGCAGTTCGTGCGCCGTGTGTACCTAGACACCGTGGGCCGCATCCCCACCCGCGAAGAAGCGCTGGAACTGATCAACGACACCAGCGTTTCAAAACGGGCCAAGCTCATCGACAAGCTGCTCACCTCCGATGGCGCGAACTCCCATCTCTTCAACTACCTGGCAGACATGCTGCGCATCTCCGATGTGGCAAACAAAGGCCGCTTCTACACCTACGAGGAATGGTTGAAAGCGCGGCTGAAGGAAAACATGGGCTGGGACAAGATCGTCAAGGCCATGATGGTCGCGGACGGCAAGCTGCTCAACAACGGGGCCACGGGCTACCTGCTGCGCGATGCCGGGATGCGCCTGGACAATCTCTCGCTCACTCTGAGCACCTTCCTGGGCGCCAACGTGTCCTGCGCCCAGTGCCATGACCACCCCTTCGCCGACTGGACGCAGCACCAGTTCTACGAAATGGCGTCGTTCTTCGGCGCCACGGAAACCGTGGGGGCCGACGCCAAGAAAGGCATGCCCATGGCCGGAATGAAGGAGATCCGCCAGGCCCTGTCCAAGCTGGAGGACAAAAAGATGCAACAGCAGGCGAGAAATCTGCTGCGCATCAATGCGATGGAGGTGGAGGACGAAAGGGCCAACGACCTCAAGCTGCCGGAAGACTACAAGTACAAGGACGGCAAGCCCGGCACCCCGGTTAAGCCCCACCTGATCACCTGGACCAAGCAAGACGCCCTCCGTCCCGCCTACAGGGAGGTGGACACCAAGAGGCCCGACCAACTGCGCGAGCAGTTCGCCAACTGGCTGACCTCCCCCACCAATCCCCGTTTCGCGATGGCCATTGCCAACCGCATGTGGAAGCGGGCCTTTGGCGTGGCGGTGCGCGAGCCTGTGACCGACCTGGACGACCCCAGCGCCGCCTCCAATCCGCCGCTGCTGCAGCACCTGACCAGCGAGATGGTGCGCCTGAAGTTCGATCTGAAGTCTTTCATGCGCCTGGTGTTCAACACCCAGGCCTATCAGCGCGAGGCCACCAGCTTCGAATTCGAAGCCGGCAAGCCCTACATGTTCCCCGGCCCGACACTGCGCCGCATGACCGCCGAGCAGGCCTGGGATTCCTGCGCCACCCTCGCAGTGGGCACCGCTGTGGATCACTTCAAGAGCGAACGTGCGGAGAAGTACGTGAAGGCCATGCACATCAACCTCAAGGCCAAGGACCTGGAGGAAGAGCTGCGCAACGCCTTCAAGGCCATGCGTGAAGCCGGGGGCGGCGGCGGCAAAGGCGGCAAGGGCAAAGGCCCAAGAGCCAGAAAGATGGAGGATAATGTGCCGGATGAAGGTGAGGAGGTGCTCACCACGCCCCCGACGCTCGGCGGCATGGTGCTTGCTCGCGCCAGCGAACTGCCCCAGCCGGAGCGCGACCAGCACTTCCTGCGCCAGTTCGGCCAGAGCGACCGCCAGCTATGTGACAACAACAGCGACGAAGGCAATGTTCCCCAGGTGCTCATGCTCATGAACGGCGACGCCCAGGCCGTGATCGGCAGCCCGCGCTCGCTGGTGGTGAAAACCGCGCAGGCAATGACCTCCCCCGACGACCAGATCAAGAGCCTCTACGTCAGCTTCTTCTGCCGCAAACCCAAGCCGAACGAGATTGCCACGGCAAAGGAGGCCATGGCCGGTGGATTGAGCTTGTCCGACCTTACCTGGGTGCTGTTCAACACCCGTGAATTCATGTTCGTCGAATAACCCTCTCACCTGCGCATCGTCATGAAAACCGAATTCCAACTCGATCCTCTCAGTCGCCGGGCCTTTGTCGAGCGCTGGGCGCAGGCCGCCCTGGGCGTGACCGTCCTGCATCAAACGGGCGGCCTCATGGCCGCCACGGAAGCGACCAAAGCCGCCGCCGGTCCTGGCTTCGGCAAGGCCAAGAACCTGATCTTCCTGCAAATGATCGGCGGCATGACGCACATCGACACGTTTGACCCCAAGGAAGGTGAAACCCAGGGGCCGGTGAAGCCGGTCAAGACGAAGGCCGGGTTCCAGCTCGGCGGCACGATGACCAAGATGGCCGAACAGGCGGACAAGTTCAGCATCATCCGCAGCATGTCGTCCAAGACCGGCGTTCACGCCGCCGGGCAGTACGTGATTCGCACCGGCTACGAGCAGCGCAGCACGATCAAGCACCCGGCGCTTGGCGCCTGGGCGCAGCATTTCAAGGGCCCCAGCCACAAGACCCTGCCCTCCAGTGTGTGCGTGAACCGCCAGCCCAACAACGGCAACGGCTTCTTCCCCTCCTCTTTCTCACCCCTGCCCATCCTCGATCCTGATTACGGCCTGCAGAACGCCAAGGCGGATGTTCCCGCCGAGCAGTTGAGCAAGCGCCTTGCCCTGCTCGACAAGCTGGACAGCGGCTTCCGCGAGCGCTTCCAGACCGCCAGCGTGAAGAGCTACACCGAGTTCTACCAGAACACGGTCACCATCATGACCAGCGATGACCTCAAGGCCTTCAGCATCACCGACGAGCCTTCGGAAGTGCGCGAGAAGTACGGGATGAACAAGTTCGGCCAGGGCTGCCTGCTGGCCCGCCGCCTGATCGAAAAGGGCGTGCGCTGCATTGAGGTCGCCAGCGGCGGCTGGGACATGCACCTCAACATCGGCACCGCCCTCAAGGACAAAGGCGCGGAAATGGACCAGGGCGTTGCCGCTCTGCTGGAAGACTTGAAGCAGCGCGGCATGCTCGACAGCACCATCGTCGTGCTCTGCTCCGAGTTTGGCCGGGGTCCCAAGGTCAATGGCCACGGCGGCCGCGACCACCATCCCAAGGTCTTCTCCACCATGCTCGCCGGCGGCGGCATCAAAGGCGGCTTCATCTACGGTGCCAGCGACAAGGGCGGCTTCGAAGTGGCGGACAAGGGCGTGACCATCCAGGACTTCCTCTCCACCGTCGGCTGGGCCATGGGCATGGGCAAGGAAGTCGTCATGTCCCCCAGCAACCGCCCCTTCACCGTCGGCGACAAAGGCAAGCCGGTGATGGAGATGTTTGCATAGAACCGGATTGTTGTCGTCTGTATCCATCCATGGCACCGCAGTCCTGCCCGAAGGGCAGCCCTTGACTAGCCGTGGGTGAAGTGAGCCTCAGCGAACAAACCCACGGACGATACGGCCCCACGTTCTACCACGAATGTGGTAGCCCCATCACCAAGCGAGGGCACCTGCCTGCGATGAGATGGGGCAACCACTTCGTGGTTGGAATGCGTTCTGCACAGACCGTGGGTTAGCTCGCTGAGGCTCGCTTCACCCACGGCTACCAATGGGCTATCCTTCGGATAGGAAAGCAAGGTCGGGGGCTGGTTTTTCGTTGATTGCACAAAGCATCAGATGGCATCCCACCAGACACACCAGTGCGTGTGCTCTTTGTCCACAAGCAACCACGAAGGTCCGAAAAAGCCATCGCGAGCACTCTCCTCGGTTTCCCAAGTGTATGCCTCGGCAACGGTCCAAGAGGAAGACGCAGGAAAGGCGCAATGCATTTGATCGAGGATTTGCCCGGGCAGTTCCTCGCTTCTCTGCCAAGGCTTGCTGGCCCTGATTTTATCGAACTGCTCCGGCGTACTCTCGAACATCCACACGTGCCTCTGGTCTTTGAATCCGAAGCCGTGGCCCCATGCTATAAGGGTCGCGCCCTGCGGGTACGGCATGCGGGTGATCCTTTCGAGCAGGGCAGGCTGACAGGAAGCATGCCTCCACTGGAAACAATCGCCGACGGTCGTCCACGCCAAAAACAGCAGGGGCAGAAAAGCGATGCCCCTCGCGATTTGTCTGGGTGCTTTCGTCGCGCAAACAATCCAAAAAATAACCGCCTGCACGGGCCCGATCAAGACCACAAAGAACAGCGTTCCGAAGGGCAGTCCAAAGGACACACACCTGTCTGCAAACGACCATGAGAGCGGGAGAAGCGAGTAGCGACCAGCATGAATGCAGACCATCGCCAGAACACACGCGAGCCACGAAACAATCAGGACCTTCCAGAGGGCATAAGGGCGCGGGCGCTCGTCTTTGGCAATAGCAGGCTCCTCATTCATCAAATGTTGGCCGGAGGTACGTCTGTCAGCGCGACACCAGCATCAGGCCCCGCCACCAGCCTTTCCCTCACGGTCTCCGCGCTCACCTCGCCCTCCCAGCGGCTGATGACCACGGTGGCCACGCCGTTGCCGACGAGGTTGGTGAGCGAGCGGCACTCGCTCATGAAGCGGTCGATGCCGATGATGTAGGCCAGGGATTCGAGGGGAATGCCGGGCACGGCGGCGAGGGTTGCCGCCAGGGTGATGAAGCCCGCGCCGGTGACGCCGCTCGCCCCTTTGGAGGTGAGCATGGCGATGAACAGCAGCCAGACCTGCTGGCCAAGCGTGAGGTGAGTGTGCGTGGCCTGGGCCAGGAACATCGCGGCCATGGTCATGTAAATGTTCGTGCCATCGAGATTGAAACTGTAGCCGGTGGGGATCACCAGGCCCACGGTCGAATTCGAACAGCCCAGGCGGCGCATCTTGGCGATCATCCCCGGCAGCGCCGTTTCAGAGGAACTGGTGCCCAGGACCAGGAACAGCTCGTCCCTGATGTAGGCGAGGAAACGAAAGATCGAGAAACCACCCAGCCGGGCGATGCCGCCCAGCACCACGATCACAAACAGCGCTGCCGTGAGGTAAAAGCCCAGCATCAGCTTCGCCAGGCTGGCCAGCGAGCCCAGCCCGAAGCTGCCGACCGTGAACGCCATGGCCCCGAAAGCCCCGATGGGCGCGGCCTTGATGATGATGTTCAGAATGGCGAAGAACACCGGCGAGGCCTGGTCGATCACCCCCAGGATCGGCCTGCCGCGCTCGCCCAGGGAGGCAATGGCGAAGGCGGTGAGCACCGCCACCAGCAGCACCTGGAGCAGGTTGTCCCCGGTGAAGGCGCTGACGTAGCTGTTGGGAATGATTTCGAGCAGGAACTTGTCCGCCGTGCGCGTGTGCGCCTGCTCCACATAGCCTTGCACCTTCGCCATGTCGGCCTTGCCCGCAGTCAGCATCGGCGGCGCTTCCTGGCCGGAGGGAAGTCGCCGGTGCACACCTGGCGTGTCGAAGCCTGCGCCCGGCTGCAAAAGATTCACCACCACCAGCCCGATCACCAGGGCGAGGGTGGAGACGGCTTCAAAATAAAACAGCGTCTTGGCGCCCACCCGCCCCAGCTTCTTGAGATCCCCCATGGAGGCGATGCCATGGACCACGGTGCAAAAAATGATCGGCGCGATGAGCATCTTCACCAGCGCGATGAACCCCTTGCCCAGCGGCTCCAGGGCCTTGCCGGTTTCCGGCCAAAAGGACCCCACATAGACGCCCGGCAGGACGCCAATGAGCACCTGGACGTAGAGGATGCGATACCAGGGAGTGCGGGGAGGGGTGGCAGCCATGAGGTGGGTGACCCCTGGGTTAACGGTTTCAACGCCGATGCTCAAGAACGAAAAGGATTTGGGTTTTCCCTATGGGCGGTCATTTTCCGGGCTTGTGATCTGAACGGATTTCTGTCACAACAGGTCAAAGACACCTACCCGAATGTTCCTGCCCCACGCTCGTCGCTGGCCCGGCATCGCCCTTGGCGTCGCCGTACTGATGATTGCGGCCCAGGGGTGGCATGGAGATGTCCTGCGGGAAAGCGTGCGTGCTCCGCAGCTTGCAAAGGTGACCCCGGTCGTCGGGAGGCACACTCCAGCCCCGCTTGACGGGCGGGCGCCAGGGGCACGCAACGGCAGGCCCTGGGAGGATGTGCCGGGCTGGGATGCCATGACGCCTCGGGAGCGCATCACGACGCTGCTGGCCAAACCGTTCTGCCTGCCAAACCATGGCCGCCTTGAACGTCTGGAACTGGCCCTGGATGCGTTGTTCGTTCCGAAAGGACCGGGCGGGGCAGGATTCAAGACTTTCCCGCCACGGGCGAACGCCGAAGCCCTGCTGCGCCAGGCCGAGCAAATGCAGCAGGAAACGGGGATCTTGCCGGAGCTCGTTTTATACCTGGCCGAGCAGGAACGCACCGGACAGTCCCGGCGCATCCTGACGGACGAGCTTTTGCTGCGGGCCGACGCACCTGAGGCGGTGGTTGGAGCAGCCACGGCCGCAGGCTGTGAGGCAGCACACGCGGTGCAAGGCGTCGCGGGTTATGTGGTCGCCCGGGACGAGCGGATGCCGGGCTCCACGCTGCTGGCCGCCGCCGACTTGTCCCGCGTGGCGGGCATCTCTTCCGCCCGGCCCATGGTGGCGGGTGGTTTGAAAACGATGTTCACGCCCAACGACCCCTACTTCAAGAATCAGTGGCACCTCAAGAACACTCATCAGGTCTGGGGTGTGGCGGGCGTGGATGCCAACGTGACCCCTGTGTGGGACAGCTATCAAGGCAGCGGCGTGGTCATCGGTGTTCTGGACACCGACCTGCAAACGGAGCATCCGGACCTGAGCGCCAATTTTCTGCCGGCCTCCAGCTATGATTTTCTCGATGGCGGCCAGCAGTCCCCAGACCCGCAGCTTTGGGACGTCGATTCCGGCCACGGCACCTGCGTGGCAGGACTTGCCGGTGCCAGCGGCAACAATGGCGTGGGTGTCTCGGGAGTTGCACCGCAGGCCTCGCTCGCAGGCATTCGCATGGTGGGTTACGGCACCAGCGACGCCACGGAGGTGCAGGCGCTGGGATACGCCAATGATGTGATCGCGATCAAGAACTGCAGTTGGGGGCTTCCCATCTATCTGCCGTCGCAGCTTGGCATTCTCAGCGATGATGACGTCAATGCGCTGGCCTCCGCCGTCACCCAAGGCCGGGGCGGCAAGGGCGTGATACTGACTTTTGCGGCCGGTAATGACTACCAGCAACTGGGCTTGCAGAGCAGCAAGGCGGGCTTCCCCGGCAGCATCTATGTCTGCGCCGTCGGGGCGGTGAATTCCAGCGGCGTGCGTTCTTATTTCAGCGAGTTCGGAGCCCACCTGCTCACCTGCTCACCTTCCAGCGGCGGTTCTCTCGACCCTGGCATGTGGACCACCGACCTCATGGACAGCAACGGCATCAATTCCGGCACGGGGGAACCCTATGGAGACGGGAACTACACCTCCGGTTTCACCGGCACTTCCGCCGCCACGGCGGTGGTCTCAGGGGTCGTGGCGCTGATGTTGCAGGCCAATCCCGAGCTCGGCTGGCGCGACGTGAAGGAAATCCTGCTGCGCTCCGGAACCAAGCTCGCCCCCACCGATCCAGACTGGGTGAGCCGCAGCGGCGGCACCGCAGCCCTTCCGGCCATCAAGCACAACCATCAATACGGCGGCGGCATGATCAATGCCGTGAACGCCGTGAACCTGGCCAAAAGCTGGATCAACCTCGCTCCCATGCCCGCAAGCCCCATCAGCGAAAGCTTCGCGGGCTCGCAGGCCATTCCCGACTACAGCGCGACCGACACCACGGTGTCGCTGGATTTCACGGGCGACACGCCCACCCGGGTCGAGCAGGTGGAGGTCACCGTGAACATGCAGCACCAGTTCCGGGGCGATGTGAGCATTGATCTGGTGTCCCCCGCAGGCACCGTGAGTCATCTTGTGGCCGTCAGCAGCCAGGACAGCGATCCCGGCGGTTATTCGAACTACACTTTCAGCAGTGCACGCCACTGGGGGGAAAGTTCGCTGGGGGTCTGGAAGGTCATCTTCAGGGACATGGTGCGGGGCAATATCGGCAGCGTCACCGGCGTCACCATCAACCTTTGGGGGGTGCCCTGCGCCCCGGTGCAGATCACCCAGCCGCCGCAGGATCAGGTGGTCGGAATCGGCGGTGGCGCTTCGTTCAGCGTTGCGGCAGCAGGCCCGCTGGACCTGTCCTGCCAGTGGAGCAAGAATGCCATCAAGATCACGGGCGGAACCGCCGCCACATATGAGCTTGCCAAGGTGACCACGGCCAGCGCCGGCGCCTATTCCGTGCAGGTGAGCAACCTGACCGGCCGGCAGACCGCCACCGCCAGCCTGGGGGTGGTCGATACCACGCCCCATCCCGTAACTCTCAATCAAGGCGGCACGCTGGTGCTGCAAGCCACCGCCGCAGGCCCGGGCATCCAATACCTTTGGAATAAAAACGGTACGAGCCTGACCGATGATCCAGCCGGGCGCATCACCGGCACGGGAACCGCGAAGCTGACGGTGAAGAACATCGCCACCAGCGACGCGGATGTTTACACCTGCACGGTCACGGTCGGCACGGCTGCATTGTCCACGGGAGATTACACCGTGACGGTGCGGGTCAAGCCGCAGATTGCAGACGGCTTTCAATTCACCACCGCGAGCGTGAGCGCAGGCCTCGTCATTCCCGTGCCCGTCAACGTTCCCGGCACAGGCATCGACGGCTACCCAACCAAGTTCACCATCAGCGGCCTGCCGTCCGGGCTGACCTACAACTCATTGGCCGGGGTAATCACGGGCACCCCCAACGTAAGCGGCTCCTTCACCATCACCATCACCGTCAGCAATGCAGCGGGCAGCGGCGTCACCGTCAAACAGACCCTGGTGGTGCAGCCTCTGGCCGCCACCGCCGTGGGCACTTTCAACGGGTTGGTGGCGCCCAATACGACTGGAAACGGCAATCTCGGCGGCACCATCAGCGTCGTGACCCAGCCCACCGGCACGCTCACCGGCAGGCTGACCATGGGCGCGACGGCCTATGCGCTCACCGGCCGGTTGAATGCAACCCTTAGTGCCGCTCCCACCGCCACGCTCGCGATCAGCCGGGGCGCCAAGCTGCTGCCACTGCGTGTGCTGTTCTCGATCGATACCGGCAACGGTCATCTCACTGGCACCGTGGATGACACCACCCCCACCTTCACGACCACCCTGGAGGCCTGGCAAAATCCGTATGGCGTCCTCAAGGCCGGTGCCATCGCCACCACTTACAATGCCTGGATCGACCCGCCGGTGGACAGCACCCTGCCACAGGGCGCCTCCTACGGCACCCTCGTGGTCAACACCGTGGGCACAGCGACCTGGAGCGGCACGCTGGCGGACGGCACGGCGGTCACCCGCACCACCACCATCGGCCCCTACGGTGACGTGCCCCTGCAGTTCATGCTGTATGCGAGCACCGGCTCGTTCCAGGGCTGGCTGAACGCGGCCGTGCCCGACTCCGGTGCCAACACCCTCACCGGCACCATGGGCTGGCTGAAGAACCCGCAGCCCGGCGCCAGCACCACCCGCAGCTACAAGAGCGGCTTCTCCATTCCCGCCCTTACGGTGACCGGCGGCCAGTATGTGAAGCCCGCCAGCGACACCATTCTCTGGGGCCTCCCGAATGCGGCTGACAATGCCGCGCTGGCCTTTACCGATGGCGGCATCAGCTCGGCGGCCGATGCCCAGGATCTCATGCTCAAGACCTTCAGTCTGCTCCCCGCAAGCACGGTGCAGCTTCCCCAGCCCAATCCCACCGTGCTGACCCTTGCCGTCAATGCCACCACCGGCAGATTTGCCGGATCTGCGGTCCTCAAGGACGCCACGCCAGGAATTGTCAGCAGGCCGCTGGCGTTCTCCGGGATCATTGTCTCATCCCAGGCGAAGGGCAGGGGCTTCTTCACCCTCTCCCAGTTGCCCAACACCGCCACCTCCCCCATTTTGAGCGGTGCGGTGGATTTGAGCAGTGCGGTGGGCGGGGGGGGGGCCGGGCAGTGATCGCCGCAGGATGGGACGCCCGTGGTGTTTGAGCACATCACCTTTTGCTCGATAAGCGCACCGTATTAGGCAATGAAGGGAGCAGTCCGCGATCCGACTCCCCTCATGGTCTCTCCCCTTCCCACTGACTCCCCTGCGCATAGACGCCACACTTTTCCACCCACCATGTGGAGCATGGTGCGCCTCGCGGTGGCGGAGGGCAGGCCGGGCGCCGATCAGGCTCTCGATGAGCTGTGCCGGGTGTACGAGAAGCCCATCCTCGCCTACATTGTCCGCAACGGCCACTCACCGGAAACAGCGGAGGATCTAAAGCAGTCCTTTTTCGAGCATCTGCTGGCCCGCAACGCCCTCGCCGATGCTGAAACCACGCGAGTGAAGCTGCGGGCCTTCCTGATCACCAAACTGCAATCCTTCCTGGTTGACGAGCACCGCCACGCCACCGCCCAGAAACGCGGAGGCGGCAAGGTGGTGGCGCTCAGTTCCATCAGCGAGGAGCAGCGCCACCTGGCGGAGCCGGTCGATCACCTGACTCCCGACCGCGTGTACCAGCAGCAGTGGGTCCAGACGCTGCTGCAGTCCACCATGCGGCAGCTTGAGGCCGAATACGTCGAGTCCGGGAAAGCCGAATTGTTTGCCCTGCTCAGCCCCCTCATTGGCAAGGACAGCGAGGCCAGCTACGCAGAGCTGGCCGCCGGCCTGGACAAGAAC
>CAINXC010000227.1 GCA_903854655.1 uncultured Verrucomicrobiota bacterium
AGGATCGCCCCGTTGATGAACAGCGCGAACATCAGCGCCACCGTTGAGTCGATTGTGGCGAACTTGATGGCCTCGCGTTTGCCTTCCGGCGTCTGCTGGTACTTGCGCGTCTGCACGATGGAGGAATGCAGGTAGAGATTGTGCGGCATCACCGTGGCGCCCATGATGCCGATGCTCACGTAGAGCATCTCCTGGTTGGTGAGGATCTGTGAGCCGGGCAGGAATCCCATCGCCACCCCGCCGAGGCTGGGGTGGGAAAACACCAGCTCCACCGCGAAGCAGGCGGCGATGGTGGCGCTCAGCGTGATGACCAGGGCCTCAATGGAACGGAAGCCCGTGGTCTGCAGGAAGAGCACAGCCAGCACGTCCAGGGCGGTGATCACACAGCCCCACACCAGCGGGATGCCGAACAGCAGTTGCAGGGCGATGGCCGAGCCGACCACCTCCGCCAGATCGCAGGCGGCCACGGCGATTTCGCAAAGCACCCACAGGAACCACACGGTGGGCTTGGAGTAGTGGTCGCGGCAGGCCTGGGCCAGGTCGCGGTTGGTGGCCACGCCCAGCTTGATGCACAGGTGCTGGAGCAGGATCGCCATGAAATTAGAAACCACCACCACGGAGAGCAGGGAGTAGCCGAATTTCGCGCCCCCGGCCAGGTCCGTGGCCCAGTTGCCCGGGTCCATGTACCCCACGGCGACGAGGTAGCCCGGCCCGGAGAAGGCCAGCATCTTTTTCCAGAACGAGGCGCCCGCAGGAATGATGATCGTGCGATGCGATTCCGGCAATGACTTTCTCCCCCCCTCCTGGTGCCAGGAGGACTCGGGCGAAGCCTCAAGTGGTTGGTTGATTTCGTTCATGGATGCGAGGCGAAGAAATGGGTGCTCTTGGAATGCGGTTTGGTGAAGCTGGATGAACGCCGATTAAAACTCAAAGTGCAGCCGTCCTGAAAAAACGGGAACGGGTCCCCGGTCCTTGTTGTAGGCCGGATTGGTCACCAACTGGAAGTCGAAGGCAAGATGGACGCCCTTGCACAGTGTCGCGTCATAATAGGTTTCCATGATCGACTCCAACCCATAGTTCAACCGGCCATCGCCCACAAGGGTGCCAAGGCCGCCGGCCTCGAAATAGGCTTTAGAATAAGGGCCCAGCCCGTCGAGAATGCAAGCGAGCCCCAGAGTGTCGCCCTCGCGGCCCCATGATGTGCCTTTGAGGGACAGGCCGGCGCTCAGGCTCCGGTCGATGTCTGTGAACTGCCACACCTCGCTTCTGCCGTCGCGCCAGGAGGCGCGGAGAAAGGCGCCAAGATCCTTGTGGATTTCCTGCTCCAGGTTCAGCACCACGCCCGATTGTATTCGATAGCGGCGGGTCTTGGTGATGTCCAGATTCAGGGTGGGATCGGCGAGCGCCTGCGAGTAGCTGCCCATGTCCGCCTGCTCCACCCAGCCGAGGATCTTGATCTTGCCCGGATGCTCCCCCAGCGCATAGCGGCCTTCCAGTTCCAGCACCTCCTGCCAGGCCTTGAAAATGTCTTCGTCAAACGCCACGCCATTGGACCTTTGCGGAACCATGAAGGAGCCGGCCCGAACCGCCCAGTCCTTCTGGTTGAGCTCCACGGTGAGCCCCTGGGTGAAGCCCATCGCGTCCGCCGCGTAGTCGAAGGCGCCCGCGTCGATGAGCGCCCAGTTCATGAACTGCCCGCGCCCGTCGTGGGCGTAGGTGTTGGTGTCGAACTGGTCCGTCAACCCCAGCCTGCCCACCGTCACCGTCAGCCGGTTGACGTCCACCTTCCCCGCCATTTGCAGCAGCCCTCCCTCCACGGTGTCCTGCCCGCCTCCGAAACCGAAGGTCTGCCGCAGGAAGAGGTGCGGCAGGAACACATCGCCGATTCGTTTCCCCACTTTGTAGGCCTCGCCGTTGGGAAAGGCTGCGATGCCATGTGTCTCGCTCAGGCCGAAGCCCTGGAAAAATTCTGGATTGAGGTAGATCTCCGCCCCGCTCCAGGGACGGAAGCCGAAACAGAGGTCAAAGGTCAGCGTCTCCCGCGCGTTGTCGCCTTGCAGCAACGAATTCGGCCCTGAATACTTCGCCGGGAACCCTGGTTGCGCCTGCGTGACGAAGGTGCTCTGCCCGCGCAGCAGCCAGCCCTCCTGCTCCGCCCCGCCGCCTTCGGCCACGGCAGGCGATTTGTCGGGCGTGCCCGCTGCCGCGCATTGCACGAAGAAGAGGCAGGCGACGGGCAGGAGAGCCAGCCCTTTCAGGCGACCTTGACTGCTGGCGGGCGGCTCCTGCTGTGATGGTGAGAGAGGCATGAGGCGGATTCAATGTGTTGAACTAACAATGTTAGGCGCGGCTATACTTGCGCGCTGATTGTTTGTGTCAACAATGAAAATTAGCCGAGGCTAATATTGCTCTGCCTCATCTCCCAGGGCTTACGCATGAACAGACGGAGAAAAGTTAAGAACTCTTAATTAACTGGTTTCGCGAGTGGCTATGGAAGTTTTAGTGTGGCATGTCCACACTCTCCCAAGCTCAACAAGTCAC
>CAINXC010000228.1 GCA_903854655.1 uncultured Verrucomicrobiota bacterium
ATTCTTGTCACCCTCGCGCACATCCTCTTCCTCTGGCACTTCCGCAGCATCCTCATCGTCACGCTGCCGTTGCCGGTGTCCATTCTCATTTCGTTCACGCTGATGAAGGAGTTCGGCATCACGAGCAACATCATGTCATTGACCGGCATCGCCATCGCCATCGGCGTGCTGGTGGACGCGGCCATCGTGGTCACGGAGAATGTGATCCGCCATTGTGAACGGGCCGAAGATGAGAAGGGCGGGAGGCTCACCTCTCAAGAAACCTGGGACGTCACCCGCACCGCCTGCATCCAGGTCGGCCGCCCCATCTTCTTCGCCATGGCGATCATCATCCTGGCCTTCGTGCCGGTGTTCGCACTGGCCGGTCAGGAGGGCAAGCTGTTTCACCCTCTGGCATTCACCAAGACCTTTGCAATGGTCGGCTCCACCTTGCTGGCGGTCACGCTGGTGCCGGTGCTTTGCTCGCTTCTGGTGCGCGGTCCTTTCCACGCTGAGGAACACAACATCGTGATGAAATTCCTGCTGCGAATCTATGAACCGGCGTTGAACTGGGCGCTGGGCCATCGCAGGACGGTGATCGCCGCTGCGCTGATGATTTTGTCCTTCGCGCTTCTGGAGGCCTTCGGCCTGCCGCGCGCCACGGTCAAGCGGTTGCGCGACGCCGGCTATCCCCGGCTCGCCGAGACGGTCACGGGTTTCGGCAAGGAATTCATGCCACCTCTCAACGAGGGCAGCCTGCTCTTCATGCCGGTGATGATGCCCACGACGGGACTCAAGGAGATTCAGCGTGTCATGTCCTGGCAGGACCAGGTCATCGCCGCCACACCGGAGGTGGAATCGGTCGCCGGCAAGCTCGGCCGCTTCGAGACCGCCACCGATCCCGCG
This sequence comes from uncultured Verrucomicrobiota bacterium, assembly GCA_903854655.1. Taxonomy (GTDB): domain Bacteria; phylum Verrucomicrobiota; class Verrucomicrobiia; order Verrucomicrobiales; family Verrucomicrobiaceae; genus CAINXC01. Next base: position 886 of record CAINXC010000228.1, read on the forward strand.
CCCACCGAGATGCTGGAGACCACCATCATGCTCAAGCCCGAGTACATTGCCGACGGCCGCTGGAGCGTGAAACGCAACCCCGCCTGGCGCCCCGGCATGACCGTGGAGGGGCTCAAGGCCGAGCTCAGCGAAAAGATGAAGCAGGTGCCTGGCTACGTGCCCGCCTTCCTCCAGCCCATCGAAAACCGCATCCTCATGCTCTACACCGGCATTCGCGCCCAGGTGGGTGTTAAAATCTACGGCGACAACCTCGACAAGATCCAGCGCAAGGCCTTCGAGGTCGAGAAACTGATCAAGAGCATCGAAGGCGCCGCCGGGGTTTCGCCCTCGCGCGTGCAGGGCAAGCCTTACTTGAACGTGCAGGTGGACCGCCAGGCCATGGCTCGCTATGGCCTGAGCGCCAAGGATGTGCTGGACGCGGTGGAAATAAGCATCGGCGGCAAAAACGTCAGCACCATCATCGAAGGGCGGCAGCGCTTCCCCATCCAGATCCGCGTGCAGCAAAGCGAACGCGACGACATCGAGAAGCTCAGCTCCATTCTCGTGGCCACCCGGCTCGGCATGGGAGCCGCCCCCGCTTCCAGCAGCGGCTCGGGCGGAGGAGGCATGGCGGGCGGCCCCTCGGCGGCGAAACCCGCGGCGCCCGCCAGCCCCGCCGTCGCTTACATCCCGCTGGGCATGGTGGCGCATATCACACGGGAAATCGGCGCCAATGAGATCGCCAGTGAAAACGGCCGCCTGCGCTCCTATGTGCAGGCCAACGTGCAGGACCGCGACCTGGGCGGCTTCGTGCTGGAGGTGGAGCAGAAGCTGAAAACCATCGACTGGGAGGGCATGACCTGGAAGATGACCGGCGAGTACGAGAACCAGCGCCGCTTTGTGGAAACCATGACCGTGGTGTTTCCGATCGTCCTTTTGATCATCTTCGCGCTGCTCCACATGGTGTATCACAGTGCACTGGAGGCGGCGCACGTCATGCTCGCCGTGCCCTTCGCCTTGAGCGGCGGCGTGCTCTTGCAAAAGCTCCTGGGCTACAACTTCAACGGCGCGGTCTGGGTGGGCTACATCGCCCTGTTCGGCACGGCGGTGCAGACCGGCGTGGTGATGGTCGTGTACCTGGAGGAAACCGTGAAGGCCCGCATGGCCGCGCTTGGCGGCGCCTTCGCCTACGCCGATCTGGTGCAGGCCGTGAAGGATGGCGCCCGCCTGCGCCTGCGGCCCAAGGTGATGACCGTGGCCACCATCGTCGCCAGCCTGCTGCCCATCATGTGGAGCCACCGCCAGGGTGCGGAGGTAATGAAGCCGCTGGCGACCCCGGTCATCGGCGGCATGATCTCCAGCCTCCTGCACATCCTCATCGTCACGCCCGTGATCTTCCTCTGGCTGCGCGGCCGGGAATTCAAGAGCGGCCGCCTCAGGCAGTCCCTTGGATCAAACGGAAAAGACGGAGATGCTTGAGCAAACGTGATCAGCACCCCCCCCCTCAAAACTCCGTGTGCAGCCGCGCGCCAAAGATGTTCGCGGGGCCGCGATCGGCGTTGTAGCCCGGATTGGCAACGAGCTGGTAATCCAAGGACAGGTAAGTGCTCCAGCCTCCGGCCTGGAACAGCTTCGCGCTGTAGCTGGCTTCAAGAGCATGCTCAGGTCTGTAGTTCAACCTGCCGTCTCCCACCAGGATGCCCAGCCCACCGGCGGCAAGGAAGGCACGGTTTGACTGGCTGAGGCCGTTGACGGCTGCGGCCAGGGCAACCGTATCGTCGTCGCGACCCCAGGCCGTGCCCTTCATGCTTGCGCCCAGAGCCACACTGCGGTCGATGTCCGTGAAAGCCGCCGACTGTGTGTGGCCGTCATTGGCGCTCAGCCGAAGGAAGGAACCCAGGGCTTTGGTGATTTCCTGCTCGAAGCCCAGGGCCGCGCCATACTTCGTCCTCAAAGCCATGTCGTCCGCCACATCGGGCAGCCCGTTTGCACCGGGGTGGGCCGTGGCCTGGGCATAATCGGCGGAGTTGGCCTGGTTGACAAATCCCAGCAATCGCACTTTGCCTGGATGATCGTCCAGGCTGTAACGCCACTCCATTTCCGCCACATCGCCAAAGGACCTCCAAAAATGCGGGTCCAGCCTCGCGCCGTTCGGCTCCGTGGGCATCAGGTAGGAGCCGGTGCGAAGGGTCCAGTTCTTTTCGTTCCATTCCAGCAGCAGTCCCTGGGTGTAACCTTTTACTTCCGCCGGCACATCCCAGGCACTGCTTTCCCACACACTCCAGTTCCAGAGCTGGCCGCGCGGATCATGACTGTAGGTGTTGTCGTCCACGAAATCCGAGGCGGACATCTTGCCCAGCCGGATCGTCAGGCGCGAGACATCCTGGCTGCCTGCAAGCTGGTTCTTGGCATCCAGGACAGGCTCGGTTTCCCCGCCGAATCCAAACGTCTGCTGAAGGTAGATCCGCGCCGTGTAGAATGTGCCAGGGATCGAGCCCCCCTTCTGCGCCTCGCCGTTCGGGAAGCCCGCCACGCCGTAGGTTTGGTTCAATCCCTGGCCCTGGAAGAACTCCGGGTCCCAGAAAAGACCAGCCCCGTCCCAAAGCCTCGCCCCGAGAAAGAGGGTGAAGGAGACTGTTTCCCTCGCTTGGTCAGGCGTCAGGGTGTTGGTGCCCATATAGGGAGAGTGAAAGCCAGTCACCCCCTGCGCTATGTCTGTGTTTTGCAGATGGAAGGACCATCGTGACGGGTCGGGTGCGGTGTCGGGAACGACAGGAGCTGGCTCCCCCGCGAACAAGGCTGAAGCACCCACGGCAAACAAAACGAGAATGGCAGGACTGACCGGGCACAGTTTCATCGTGAGAGAGAAGATCGGGCCACCCATTGACCAAGTTTGCAGCGACACTCCCCTCCCTTTTCAGGCAGCCAATGCAAAAACGCGAGCCCAAGATTGGGAATTCTTCCTCACATTCTCGCGACACCTCCCTGCCCCGGCCGGAAATCACGGACTGCGGTCCGGTGCCTCTGCCTCCAGCTCCGCAACCGGCGGCCTCCGCCACGGCCAGGGTGTGGCGGTCGTTCTGGCATCGGCTTCGCGGGCCTCCCGCAGAGTGGCATCGGATGCGACCTGGGGTGAATGGCTCTTCGGCACGCCCAGCCGCTGGGCCAGGTAGATGCCGGAATGTCCGCCGAAGAAATAGGCGACAAAGCACGCCACGCCAAAGCAAACACCGTAGTGCGCACCAAATAGCTCAACACCCATGAGAGTGCAGGCCAGGGGCGTGTTCGCGGCACCAGCAAACACGGCTATGAATCCAAGCGCCGCAAACAACGGCACCGGCCCGTGCAGCAGCAACCCAAGCGCGTGCCCCATGGTGGCACCGATGAAAAACAGCGGGGTCACTTCCCCCCCTTTGAAACCGCTGCCGACGGTGACCGCCGTGAAGATCGTCTTCCAAAGCCAGCTCCAGGGCGTGGCACCGCCGGGCTCAAATGAAGCGAGAATTGACACCGTTCCGTGAGGCGGGGCGCTCACCCCCAGGCCCAGGTAGTCCCGCGTGCCCAGCACATAGACCATGGCAATCACCAGAACACCGCCCAACGCAGGACGCAGCGGGGCATAGGGCACGAGTTTTTTGAAGCCGCTTTGCACGGTGTGCGTCAGTTCGGAAAAGAGCCTTCCGCCCCAGCCAAAGCAAACGCCAGCCAGCGCCACCTTGCTCAGCAGCAGAGCATCAAAGGCCGCGTGTGAGCCCGCGCCAGGTGCCACATCCAGGTGATAAACGGTGTGATGAATGCCCCAGGCCGCGCAAGTGGCATCCCCCACCACGCTGGCCACCAGCACCGGGATCAGCGCCTCATACTGCATCCGCCCCACCACCAGCACCTCCATGGCAAAGATCGCCCCGGTCAGAGGCGTGCCGAAGACCGCGCCAAACCCCGCCGCGATGCCGCACATCAGCATCAGCCGCCGATTTTGCGGTTTCAGTCTCAGCCCCCGTGCAATCAGGTCGGCAAGACTTCCCCCCATCTGCACCGCCGTGCCCTCGCGGCCCGCTGATCCCCCGAACAGATGCGTGACCAGCGTGCCAATCAGCACCAGAGGCGCCATCCGGGCCGGCACCCCGCCCCCCGGCTGATGGATCTCCTCAATCAAGAGATTGTTTCCGCGATCCGATCCCTTGCCCAGGTAATGGTAAGGCAGGCCCACAGCCACCCCAGCCAGCGGCAGGCCCCACAACAGCCAGGGATTGGCCCACTGCAGGCGGATGGCCAGGTCGAGCGCCCACAGAAACAGCGCCGTCGCTGATCCCGCCGCCAGGGCCACCGGCAACGCCAGCAGCGTCCAGCGAGCAAGCTGGGCAAGATCACGCAGGTGCGAGGGAAAGTGAAAAAGACGCTTCATCGTTCAGCTAGGTGCACCATAGCACAAGTCTGGCCATCCACATGCACCCGCTCCAAAATGATCGTCAAGCCACCAGGATCCCGTCTCAAAGGAAACGGGACCCCGCGAGCAAAGCCCACTACCAGCGGCGGCGGCGCAGACCGAAGCCAAGCATGAGCAGCAGGACCCGGCTGGGTTCCGGAGTGATGAAGACCACGCCGTGGCTAAGGAACTGGGTGGTGTTTCAGTTGAGTCCACCCGTCAAAGTCGGCAGTTGCAGGTGGGTCGTGACGTTGAACCCGTTGGGGACCAGGGCGCCCCAGTCAAACAGATTGTACACATCTCCCGCAGCAGACGAGAAGCCGTTGTAGTCAGTGACGTTGATCACGCCGGTCGAATTCAGGTTCAAGGTGCCCAGCACATTGATGTAGTCTTGGTTGGCCAGCGTCCCGGCAGTGCCACCAATATAGGAGCTGTTGGCTGGATTGCTGAACACGGCTGCCAGGTCCGCCTGCACCCCATCCCAGCCGAGAGTGCTCAGGTTGGTTGTAGCTCCGTTCAACTGCAGCCTGCTCAGCCCCGAAAGGCCTGCCTGTCGCTCGGCTCGTTATGGTGCCGTAAGCAACATACCAGAATCACCGGAATCATAGGTTACCCATATTAACATCCGGCCCGCCGAATCCATCGACGTGACTTCACTTAGCCTGTCGGCACTCGCAGTTCCAATCACAATGAAGGCGGCGACGGCCTCGACAGTGCCACTTGCGGTGGTGATCATGTCGCCCACCTTCAGCACCGGGCTCAGCGCCCCGCCGCCCGCCGCCTGCTTCCAGATCCCGCTCACTCCGCCTGCCGTGCCCGCGCTGAACGCCACTTGATTGCCGTCACCAATCACCGGGTGGTCGAAGTTCACAAACGTGTCGCTGCCCAGACCGGGGGCGGTGTCGCCCACCTTGGCAATCACGCTCAGGGTGCCGCTGGTGTCCGTCACCACCGCCCTGGTCTCATGGCTGGTGCTGTCCATCAACGTCACACGGAACGCCACCTTCCC
>CAINXC010000229.1 GCA_903854655.1 uncultured Verrucomicrobiota bacterium
ATCATTCGGACGATCCGCAAGTGGCAAAAACCTGCCCACGTTCGCCTTATGGCAGGTGAAATGACGGCGCAGGAAATGCGTTCCGTGCAAGCCGTTCTCAGCGCAATACTGCGCGAAATTAAAACCGTTCAATAAGGGCCGGAAATGGAACTGATCGCCACGTTGCCGCCAGGAGTAAGGATCGTCTCGATGCTGATTTTCAATAATCAGCTCGTGGTGGCGACCGAGCGGGGCGTCTATCGCTTCAACGGCAAGACGTTCGATCCCGTCGAGTTCACGTCTCTGCCCGCTGAGAATTGAAAGAAAGGCCGGAAACCGGCACCTACCCGCCCCCGCCACGCTGTGCTACCAAAGCGGCCGGAACCTAGGGCGTATTCACATGAAGGTCTTGGTAATTTCATCGGTAGGCGATGCCGGCGAGCTGGATCTGTGCCTGAAGGCGCAAGGATCGGGTCACGATTGCCGCTGGTTCTTCCCGAAGACGCCACGGACTGAGGCCATCGGCAAGGACATGGTCAAGGTAGTTGGCGACTGGCGCTCATGGATGAGCTGGGCCGACCTGGTGATCCTTGGCGACAATACGAAATACCTCCGCGAGATCGACGCCTGGCGGCGGAACAAGCCGGACCTGAAGATCATTGGCGCCACACAGGAGGCTGCATCTTGGGAACTAAACCGCACGCTGGGTCAGCGCGTGTTCGAGGACGTGGATATTGGCGTAGTGCCCTACAAGGAGTTCTCGCGCTACGACGACGCGATCGCCTATGTGAAGAAAGAGAACCGCCGCTTCGTGTCGAAGCCTTGCGGTGACGAGCCGGACAAGTCCCTGTCCTATGTGGCGAAGTCGCCGGAGGATTTGGTCTACATGCTCCAGCGGTGGAAGAGGGCCGCGACGCTCAAGGGCAAGTTCATCCTGCAAGACTTCATTCCTGGCATCGAGATGGCGGTGGGCGGGTTCTTCGGACCCGGCGGCTTCAATGAAGGCTGGTGGGAGAATTATGAGGAGAAGGCCCTGATGGCCGGTGGTACCGGGCCGTCCACTGGAGAGCAGGGCACGACTGTCCAGGTCGTCAAGAGGTCCAAGTTGGCGGACAAGGTGCTGAAGCCTCTGGAGAGCCACTTGGACGAGATCGGCTACTGCGGCTATGTTGACGTGAACTGTATCGTTGATGAGAAGGGCAACGCCTGGCCGCTGGAGTTCACCATGCGGTTCGGCTGGCCGACCATCAATATCCAGCAGGAACTGTTTGAGGGAGATTTGATCGAATGGTTGGCCGGCCTGTGCGAAGGGCGCGACTTGCAGCGCTTAAAGCTGAACGAGATCGCCTTGGGGGCGGTGGTGGCGATACCCAATTACCCGTATCTCAGTCCGCTGGACAAAGTGCTGGGAGTGCCGGTGTACGGGATAACGGAAAGCCTTCACCCCCACGTCCACCCCTGCATGATGATGTGGGGCGCGGGACCGCAGGAACTGAACGGCAAGATAGTGGAAGCCCCGATGCCTCTGACGGCCGGGGATTACGTCCTGGTGGCGACGGGGAGCGGCACCACAGTTCGGGAAGCCCAAAGCCGCGCGTACAGCGTGACCAAGAAGTTGAAGATCCCATCGTCGCCCTTCTGGAGGCCGGATATAGGCGCGAGGCTGAAGAAGCAGATACCGGAGCTGCAGAAGCACGGCTATGCGACGAACTTGGTCTACTAGACCCCCAGGACGCGAAATTCAACAAGCTGCGTGAGCTGGCGCTGGACAGTGCCGTGGAAATCATGGAGCTGAAACTGGACCCGGCTCACAAGAGCTTCGACAAGCTGCTGGCGCGCAAGACGACCATTGCTGCGGCGGTGATGACGACCACGGCTCGTATTGATGCCGGGAAGCTGCGCGGTCGGGCGCGGGATAAGGTGCAGGAGATACTGAAGGCTATTGAGGAGGCATCGGGGAAACCACGGAACTAGGCTTCCCCGGCCCGGTCACATCTCTTTGTCGGCAAGGCGCTTCATCAGGCCGGACTTGCCCTTCATGCCGTCATTCTTGGCGACTTTCTTGCCGGCCTTCTTCGCCATCTTCATGGGCGGCTTCTTCATCATTCCCTTTGCCATGTCGGTGCTCTCCTTGGGTTAAAGTCCGACGACGCTATCACGCAAAATCAGGTAGCGCATCATTCATAGGGTCGTCCAGCTTCTTGTGGGCTTCCTCCACCAGCGCCTTCAGGCTGGCGAAGTTGGATGGGCTGGCGTTCTCCAGCGTGCCCAGCGCGGCCTTGTTGTTGCGCAGGCAGTCGTCAATCTCGCTGCGATCCTTGGCGCTGGCGCAGACGGACTTGACGAGGCTGAAGACCTGTCGGGCCACGGCCATGTCGTCCTCGGTGGGCTGCGTTGGCGGATTGGCTGGAACATGCTTATTCTGTTCGGCAGGCGCCTTATCCAGCGTCAGGTTTTTCGGCTGTTGCGGGCTGTCTGCCGCCTCCTGCTTCTTGCGGTCGTTAACGTACTTCACATCATCGAACAGCCCAAGATGCACGTCCGCCGCGATGCCCAGCAGTACCGCGCACTTGCTGATGCAGTCGGTAATCGACTTCTTGGGCGCTTCTTCGTCGGTGAACAGGCCGTTCTTGTTCTTGCCGACTAGCATGGTCTGGCCGTATTGAGGGGAGGTCGCGTACCAGCCGCCGCCCTTCGGATCAGTGCGATACTCCAGATGGCCCCGGACGATATGCAGCTTGGCCTTGTCGCCGCTGGCAACGTCCAGCGTGTGGCCGTCGATGATCTGCTCGTCGTCCAGCACGAACCGCCAGCCCGTGCCGCATGGGCCGAACTCCTCGGTCAGCCGCTTCAGGATGTAGGTGCCGTTGGTGGCGGTGCCCTTGAAACCGCCACGGTCAAACGACTTGGTGTACTTGGGGTCGGTCGGCTCCAGCCGGTTCCACATCGCCGTATTGTCGGGCGCTTCTGCGCCAGGAGTTTTGTCTACCACGGCGCGTCATCCGAACTGCTGGAGGCAGGACGGCTTCCGCCGCTGCGCTCGCGCTGGGGCTTGATGTCCAGCACCACGCCATACTCGCCCGGCAGCGGGTAGGCATCCAGATAAACGCGAAAACTGCCGTCTTCATTCTGCTTTGCGGAGCCGCACTTCACGAAGAACGTCTTGTCGTTCTTAGTTTTCTTGAAGTACCCGGCATCCCAGTATTCGCCTGCCACCATATTCTCCTTGGTTATTTTCGAGGCGCACCTTGCGACCGGGCGCAATCCGTGTCAACCATACCGCATGAAAAAAGACGCCCTCCACCCCCTAGACTACTGGTTGTTGGACAAAGACCTGTCTCTACCAGCCTTTGCGCGGGATCATAGCCTGCCGCTGCGGGCGCTGTACGATCTGGTGGACCATGAGCGGAAGGTTGTTCCCAAGCTGACCACGCTGCTGACGGTGGAGAAGGCGACGAAGAAGGCCGTGACGGTGCAGGCCATGAGCAACTGGTTCAAGGCGGGGAAGAAATGAACGCGGCCAGCCACAACTCTCGCGTCATCCTCTACACGCTGGCCTATGTCATCGTGGCGATGACCACGGTGTTTCTGGTCGGCCTGTTCACCGACAAGGTGGACAACAAGCAGCTTTTCACAATCCTGGGCCCAGCGTTCTCGGGCATTGTTGGATATTTTATCGGCCGTGGGGACCGGAACGACAAATGACCTGTCCGCAGCCAGATGAATGGGAAGATGTCGATGACGTTGGCGACGAGAACGACGAGGGCCCGCTAGGTTTCGAGCCATGAGGATCGCGCTCCCCGTACCGCCCTCAACAAACGTCTTGTATCGCAACGTCCCTGGGCGAGGCCGCTGCATCACAGGCGAATACCAACGCTGGATGGAAGCCGCCAAGGGCCGGTTCTGGGGTGTGAAGTACGACATGTTCGACGTGCCAGTGAAGATAAAGCTGACGCTGCCGCGCGGGCGCGGGCCTGATTGCGACAACTGCCTGAAGGCGCCGCAAGACCTGTTGGTGAAGATGGGCGTCATCAAGGACGACAACCGCAAGCATGTGTGGGGCGTGTCGTCCGAACTTGGCGACGTGGAGGAGCTAATCGTGGAGGTGATGCCGGCATGACGAAGTACTGGTCGCAGAAAGAATACGAGACCCTGGAACAACTGTGGGTCCATGAGGGGCTTTCTATGCGTCAGATCGGCCGGCAACTTGGCCGCAGCCGCAATTCCGTCGCCAGCCGGATACGAGATCGGCACCTGACGGCACTGGGCGCCAGGCTTCCCGGTCAGAATTTCATCGAAGACAAGATC
>CAINXC010000230.1 GCA_903854655.1 uncultured Verrucomicrobiota bacterium
CTTCCTTCCAACAAAAACGCGTCTTGTTTTCTTACAGATGCGCGATCCGTGGCATCACCTCCGTACGGAACAGCGCCAGCGAGCGCTGCGCCGTGGTGAGCGGCATATCGCCGAAGAAAAGATAGGTAAGCAGGTAATTGATGCCGAGTTCGCCGACCTGTTGTTCAATCGCACGCACAACGGTCGCCGGGGAGCCGGCGATTACCATTCCGGAGGCCGCGCACACATCGTAGGTCTGGCCACGATGCGCGCCGAGGCGCGAGGTGAACTCGGTGGAACCATTGAGATTGCGAAGCCAGTTCAAGCTCTTGAGATGATGCTCGTAGGCCGGGCGCGCGATCGCCTGTGCAGCGGCGTCCGTGTCAGCAACGACAATGTGGCGCAGCAGCCCCTCGGCGATGCCACCTGGGAACTCACCCTTGGGATGCTCGGGCCCGCCGCGGACCGCAAGGGCCTTGCGGAACACGGTGAGGTTTTCCTTTGCCATCTCAGTGGGGCCATTGGCGACAAACTGCATGCCCTGTTCGCCTGCCCAAGTAGCGCCAATTGTGTTCGACGAGCCATACCAGAAGGCTGGGGTAGGCTGCTGGAGCGGCTTCAATGGCATCGGCACATTGTCATAGCTGACATATTTACCGCTGTAGCTAAACGGATCATCGGCCAGAGCCTGGCGCAGGCATGCATAGGCGTCGAAGAAAATGTCTCGGCTGTCGTCGTGTTTGACGTTGTTGTAATTCAGCTCAAAGGGCGACACCCCGCGGCCGATCCCCACCTCCATGCGGCCGTGACTGAGATGATCCAGCATACAGATCTCCTCGGCCAACTTCAGGGGCGAGTAGAGCGGCAGCAAGTAGCAAAGAGGCCCAAGCCGCATGGTCTTGGTGGCCCGGGCGACGGCGCCGAGATACACGCCAGGCACCGGCACCATATTGAGTGGCGTGCAGTGATGTTCGGCGATGTGGTAGCAGTAGAATCCGGCCTCATCGGCAGCGGCGACAAATTCGAGCCGCTCATCGAACACCGTTGCCAGCGGCCGGTTCGAGAACTCAACGTGATCAAACAAACCAATCTTCATGGATGCCCTCCTGATGCCCGTCTCCCGGGCTTACTCATATTCTTAATATACCGGGATTGCGCGGCGCGACAGGTGGTTTCGCGCGACAGCTTTCAGAGAATCAACTGCGGCGACGCTGCCCACGGGGCGCGTCGCCGGACCGAAAGGTTGCAGCCCCACCGGCACAGATAATGCCCAAGCAAGCCGGCCACAGCCACGACGGACGGACCAATACGGGCAGCATGAGCCTAGACCAAAGCCAAGTCATGCCACTCGAACGCGTCCAGCCCTGGAGGTCAGGGAGCAGAGTTCGGTCAAGCTGGGACAGCAATTGCCCAAGGGACTGATCGTCTTGGCCGAGTGTCGCCAAGGCGAACGCGCCGACCAGACAGACTGCCGCTACGACCGAGAAGATTTTGGTTTTCATCACATGTACAATTTCTCACCGGGCATGTCGGCATAGAGCCCAGCCACAAACTCGCCATAGCCGTTATACAGCTGGGTGGGAATACGCTTACCGGTGCCGATGTCGCGCTCGGATGCCTGACTCCAGCGCGGATGGGAAACGGCTGGGTTCACATTGGCCCAGAACCCGTATTCTGACGCCTGCAGTTGCTCCCACATGCCAATCGGTCGCTTCTCAAGGAAGCTGACCTTGATGATCGATTTGACCGACTTGAAGCCATATTTCCACGGCAGATGGATGCGGATTGGCCCGCCATTCTGCGGCGGCAAAGACCTGCCATACATGCCTGTGGGAATGAAGGCGAGGTCGTTCATCGCTTCGGCCATGGTAACTGAGTCGACATAGGGCCAGGGATAGAAGGGCATCCGCAGGCCGGGCATGGTCTTCTTGTCCGCCAGGGTAGTGAAGGCGACATATTTCGCAGAGCTCAGCGGCGCGGCAAGCGCCACCAATTTCGCCATCGGGAAGCCAGTCCAGGGCACCACCATTGACCATGCCTCAACGCAGCGATGGCGATAGACCCGATCCTCCAACGTGACCTGGCGCAGCAGTTCGGACAGGGAAAGAGTCTGCTCCTTCTCGACCGCTCCGGTGAAGCTGATCGACCACGGGTCCATCTTCAGCGCCTGCGCCTCCTGCCAGAGGTCCTTATCGGTGCTGAACTCGTAGTAATTATTGTAAGTGGTGGCGTTTTTCTCTGGGGTGATGTCGCGGCCGGCCGCGTATTTTTCACCCGCATGGGCGAAGGACGGAAGCGCCGTCGTCGCAAGCGCGGTGGCCAGCAGTGCGCGTCGGCCAAGCGAAAAGCCCTCCGGACTGGCACAGTTCTCGGGAAGCTCCCAGCCTCGCATCACCTTGATCAGCATCTCATCCTCCTAATGGTGCGCACCGGTCGGCCGCAACCAGTTTCCGCCAACGCGGTCCCGCCAGCCACATATGGTTCGTCGCAGCCTCAGCGAGCGTTACGCCGTGTACTGCCCTCGGTTTTTGGGACACCGAACTGAACCCTACGCTGCCCTGGCGTGAGATTGAAGCTGGCTGATCCGGTATGACGTCGGGGTCAGATACCCGTGCCTCTTGATCAGCCA
>CAINXC010000231.1 GCA_903854655.1 uncultured Verrucomicrobiota bacterium
AGTTCGCCGGGCGCATCGGCCTGGAGCACGATCCGTTTTATTTGATCGGCAATTTCGACGAGCCCTTGAAGTTCAACGCACCCACCATTTCTCTGACGGGCGGCATGACGGCGGCGCGGATGCAGGACCGCAAGGCCTTGCTGCAGGCCTTGAACGAGTCCCAGCGCGATCTGGATCACGAGGTCCAGGCACAGGGCCTCATGAAGCAGCAGGAGCGCGCCTTCCAGCTCCTGGCCTCCAGCGCCGCGACCACCGCCTTCGACATCAAGTCGGAACCGCCTGGCCTGCGCGAACGCTACGGCAACACCATCAATGGCACCAGCCTTCTCATGGCCCGCCGCCTGGTGGAGGCGGGCGTGCCGTTTGTCACGGTGTTCTGGAAGGAGGACGAGAGCATCGCAGCCCGCTGCAAGAGCGCAGGAGGATGGGACACTCATGGTGATAATTTCAACTGCCTGCGCAAGTACCTGCTGCCGCAGTTCGACCAGGCTTTCTCCGCCTTCCTGGAGGACCTGTCGGGCCGGGGCCTGCTGGATGAAACGCTTGTGCTGGTGACCAGCGAGATGGGCCGCAAGCCGAGGGTGGGCGACGTGCGCTCCGGCGGGACGGTTGGCGCAGGGCGCGATCACTGGACGGAGTGCATGAGCGTGCTGATGGCCGGTGCGGGCATTCGTGGCGGCCAGGTCGTGGGCGGGACAGACGCAAAGGCGATGCAGCCCAAGGACCGCCCTATCTTCCCAGAGGACATTACCAAGTCGGTGTACTACGCCATGGGCGTCAAGGACCTCACCGCCCAGGACAAGCTGGGGCGGACCTACAGTTTGCTGGAGGAAGGCAAGCCGCTGGTGGAGTTGTTTGGGTGAAACTGGCCGTCGTTTTGCGTTTCCAGCCCCCCTGGAGGGCAAGGTGCGCAGTAATCGAGCGAACGGTCGCCGCTCCTGCTGCGCCGGCCATAATTCCGTCATCATTGAACAAAGACGTCAAAGGGAGCCACCAATAAACCACGCAGCAGCGATTCGCGCCCGTTGCCCCTCCCATCCCAGCAAGTGCTTGCATCATGACCGAAGCTGAAGTCGTAACGGCCATGCGTGAACACCTGGAGAAGCAATTCCCCAAGGTCTGCTCCAACTGCAGCCGCCGTTACGGGACGTTTCGCGAGTATGTCGCCAACACCACGCACGTGGGTCCGCCCATGTCCTACGATGTGCAACTGGGCCAGTGGAACCCTTTGAAGCCCCTGGGCACCATCACCTACTCGAACTGCGCCTGCGGCAACACCCTGGCGCTCAGTTCCCACGGCATGCCGCTGCTGCGGCTCTGGGAGCTGCTGAACTGGGCGCGGATCGAAACACACAAGCGTGGCCAGTCGCCAGAGGAACTGCTCAACTACCTGCGCGAGGAGATCTGCAAGCAGGTCCTCGCCGAGCCCGAAACTGAGGGCCCTTGATCCTTTTTTGCGCCTCGGGCGCATCATGGCTCGCGCGGAGAAGCACTGGCTGGCAGCGAGAACAGCAGCGTGCCAAAGCCGGGATGGTCGCCCGTCCACGCCGCACCTTCAGGCCTGAGTTTTGCAGCCGCCTCGCCAGTGAAAGGGGCAGTAAGACCACCCAGGACATGGTAGTGGTTCCAAACCATCTCATACACCGGACGGAGAGCGCCCCGCCCTTCGGTCGAAATCTTTTTGTGGCGATACCTGCCCGTGGTGTCCACGTCGGGAACGAAGGGCACGTCGTTGCCGAGGTTGTAGCGGGCCGTGTATTCGAAGCCTTTCAAGAGACGGTTGTTCGCCTCGCCGTAGAGATCGACTCCTTGATTCCAGGCGACCTCGCAGGCCTCGGCCAGTGCGCCGAGGCCGAGCTGCGTATGCTGCTGGTCGCGCCCGCTTTCCTGGCACTGGCCGGATTCGCCCACGTAGTGCGTGATGCTGCCGTTGCCCCGGCCATGAAGATAGTATTCCACCGCCTGGTCGAACAGAGCGTGATCATCGCAGAACACACCGATCGCGATCATGGTCTTCAGGCAGGCACCATCCCAGTTGCCGTTCGCGAAGGTGGCGAAGTCCTTGATCGGCGGCAGGATCACCTCTTTCAAGAGGCGCTCCACCTGCGCCACCTCCTCGTGTTTCCAAGCCGGGTAGGTGTGACGCATCAACTCCGCAGCATTGACAAGCTTGAAGCCGTTCAGGCCGGCGCTGAGCTGCACGTCGTGGCCGTCCATCCTGGTGAGCTTGCCGGCCCAGGCGCTCAAGATCTGCACCGCCTTTCGGGCGTGCTCCTCCTTGCCGGTGATGCACCACATCAGGGCGTTCTGGTACGCGGCATTGCAGTCCTGGACCATCTGCGGATTGCCCTGGTCCGCTCCGGTCTGGCGAGTCACGACGCTGAACGGGCCGCGCAGCTTCCAATCCGCGTGGGAATACCCGTCCTGGCGCAGCTTCTCAAAACCACCCTTCCAAGGCTCCTCGCCCGCCGCCACCTGCTGGCGCATGCGGTCGAGATCAGCCCGAGTGTGCAGCAATCCCGGATGCACGAATGGCCGGGGCTGGTCTTGAGCGCTGGCCGTGAGGCAGGTGAACAGAACGGCTGCCGTGAGGGGAATGAGTTTCTTGCCCATGGCCCATTCTTCACCAGGGCCCGGCGCTCCGCCCCTGATTTCGGTGCAACGTTTCCAAAGAGCGCGGAAGAAGCCCGGCCTGACGAACGATTTCCTCCACCCCCATTTGCCCACCACGATGCCCCAGAACAGCCCCCGATTCAGCGCCCCCCTTTCGGGCCGAAAGCAGACCATGCCAACAATGAAAATGGCGGCCTTTTTCTTCGCCTTGGCTGTCCTGCACCTGTCCGCAGCCGAGCCCGCACCTGCTGTCGCGGTCACCGGCAAAAAGGTGGATTTCGAATCGGAGGTGCTGCCGATCCTGAAGCGCAACTGCCTGGCCTGCCACGACGGCGTCGATGCCGAGGCGGACCTTGTCCTGGAGACGCCGAAGACCATTCTCAAAGGTGGCGAGAACGGCCCTGTCGTGGTGCCGCGCCATAGCGAGCGCAGCTCCCTGCTGAAGAACTCGGCACGTGAGAGCAAGCCCTTCATGCCGCCGAAGAACAACAAGGTGGGCGCCGAACCTTTGAAGCCTGAGGAGCTTGCCGTGCTCAAGGCCTGGATCGACCAGGGCGCGACCGGCACCGTCAATGCCAAACCCAAGCCGGTGCAATGGCGTCCGCTGCCGCCGGGGCTGCACCCCATTCTCGCGACAGCCATCACCAGTGACGGCCAGTACGCCGCCTGTGGCAGGGCCAACCAGATCTTCATCTACCACGTGCCAACCGGGCAGATCGTCGCCCAGCTCATCGACCCCAAGCTGGGCCCGGAGGCGGGCAAGAACTCGGCCCAGCGTGACTTCGTGCAATCCCTCGCCTTCAGTCCCGATGGTCGCACACTGGCCTCCGGCGAGTACCGAATGGTGAAGCTGTGGAAGCGCCAGGCTGATCCCGAGCCGGTTGCGCTTGGGGCTGAACCGGCCTCGGCGGTAGCCGCCAGCCCCGACGGCAAATGGCTTGCCACAGCGGGCAAAGACAACCTGATCCGGCTTTGGGATGCCGTCACAGCCAAACCTGCCAAGGAACTGCGCGGGCACAGTGCCACCGTCACTGGCCTCAAATTCTCGCCCGACAGCACCAGGCTCGCCTCCGTCTCTGGAGACAAAAGCGCCCGAGTGTGGGACATCGTAGCCGGCACGCCCTTCGCCCAAACAGAAACCGCGACTGAACTCAGCGCTGTGGCCTGGGTGCAGGGCGGCAAGCAGCTTGCCACCGGCGGCGGCGACAATGTCATCCGTCTTTGGGAATTGCCCGCCCACGCTGGCGAGCCCATGAAACCCCTCAAAGATCTGACGGGCCACACCCAGCCCGTGACCTGCCTCGAAGCCTTCGACAGCGGCAAGCAACTGCTCTCCGGCAGCCGCGATGGTTCGGTAAGACAATGGAATGTGGGCCAAAACCGCCAGGGCCGGCAGATGGACCATGGCTCACCGGTAACCAGTGTCGCCGTCACACCCAATGGCAAGACTTTCGCCTCCGCCGGTGGCAAGGTCACCAAGCTCTGGAGCGCTGATCGCGGTCAGTCGCTGGGCGAAATCAAAGGCGATGAATCCGCCCGCGCGAAGGTCCGCCAAGGCGAGCGCGCCGCCGCCCTGGCGAAGAATGAAACCGCTTACTGGAAGACCGCCTTGGAAGATGCCACCAAAGACAAGACCGCAAAGGCCGAGGCTGCCAAGAAGGCTGGCGATGCCATCGCCGCCGCCGACAAGGCCGTCAAAGACAAGAACGAAGCGCTTGCCAAGATCACCGATGCCAAGGCCAAGCCCACCGCCGAGGCGGCGCTCAAGGCCGCGACCTCCGCCAAGGCCTCCGCCGACAAGACGCTCAAGGCAGCCCAGCAAGCTGCAAAGCAGGCGGAGCAAGCCTTCGCCGACGCCAAGACGGGCTCTGAAAAGGCCGCCGCTGCGGAGAAGCAAGCCGCCGCGGACATTGAGGCCACCACCAAAGCGCTGCCGGCCTGTGAGTCGCCCGTGCATCGCATCGCGTTCTCACCCGATGGCCTCACCATCGCCACTGCGGGCGAGGATTCCATTGTCCGTACCTGGAGCGCGGAGAACGGCGCGGGCTTCGCCAGTTACCCATGCAAGCTCGGTCCCCTCCAAGCCCTCGCCTACACCGTCGATGGCCGGTTGCTCGCCAGCGGCCAGCAAGGCGGCGCTTTCATGTTGAGCACCTTGCCGATGTGGACCCTCACACGAAGCATCGGCACCGGCGACATCAAATCGCCTCTGGTGAACCGTGTCCTGTCTCTCGATTTCAGCGCCGATGGCCAGCTCCTTGCCACCGGTGGCGGCGTTCCCTCGCGCAGCGGCGAGGTCAAGATCTGGCGTGTGAGCGACGCCTCGCTCGTGCGCGAGATCAAGCCTTCGCATAGCGATACCGTGTTCAGCCTCGCCTTCTCCCCCGATGGCAAAGCGCTCGCCACCGCTGGCGCCGACAAGTTCGTGAAGGTCTTCGATGCCAGCAGCGGCAAACTCATCAAGTCGCTCTCCGGCCACACCCACTATGTGCTCAGCGTCGGCTGGCGCGCCGATGGTCGTGTGCTGGCCAGCTCGGGCGCGGACATGGTGGTGAAGCTCTGGACCTATCCCGCCGGCGAGCAGACGAAGACCATCGAAGGCTTCAAAAAGGAAGTCACGACCGTGCGCTTCGCCGGTGTCGGCACCGATATGCTGGCCGCTTCTGGCGACACCCGCGTGCGCCTTCTCAAGGAAGATGGCGGCACCATCAAGGACTTCTCCGGCAACAAGGGCTTCCTCTTCACCACCGCCATCACGCCCGATGGCCAGACCATCATCGCGGGCGGCCAGGACAGCGTGCTGCGCATCTGGAACGCCAGCGGCAAGAGCCTTTTCAACCTTGAGCCACCGGCGGAGCCTAACAAATCCAATGGTCAGGCGGTGAAGTAGACAATGCTATTTTGACTTCGCTTCGACCGTGACCTTGATCGCATTGCTGGGATAGATGCAGCGGATCTTCTTGTCGCCATCTGGCACCTGGGATTCCGAATTGATGATGAAGCTGTAAACACCGGCCTTCATCTTGTCCGTGGTAGCGATGGCCACCTTGGTTTCGTTCTGCCCGGGGTTGATCGTCGTCGTGGGAATCGTGACACCAGGAGGAAGATCAAAGCCCGAGCCGTTCAATTGCACCGCGCTGGGCATGTCGGCGCGACGGCTGGCAGTGACCGTGACGTTGATCAGGTCGCCGGGCTTGATGGTGAACTCCTTGGGCGATGCCGTGACGGCGTACGGCGTCTTCTCGCGCACGGCAAGCATGATGCTGCGTGTTAGACGGCAGATGGCGGGCGTGTTCACCGTGTCCCAGACGATGACACCGCCGCGCGCCTTGCGGGTGAGCTTCTCCTTGTCACGCATTGCGGTGCCGACAATTTCAATCGCCCCTTCGCCAATCGGCGCATCGGGCGCGGCGGTCACCACCAGCGTGCCCCATTTCATGCCAGGGCCGATGATGATGGGCTCGGCAGTCACTCCTGGCGGCAGGTTGCGGGCTTCAACGGTGATGGGTTCGTCCAGCCCGTTCATGCGCCAGGCAAGGATGTCGAGACGCTGCCGACCACCTTGATAAACGCAATGCGAATCAATGTGGATGTCATGCGTGGGCGAGCAGACAAGCCGAAAGTCAGGAGCCGGATCGCGATGGATCTCCAGCCGGTACTGGTACTGTGGGCCACCCTGCACCGCCTGATAGACGTGCTCAAGGTGGAGGGTGAAGTCGGTCGTCTTCGGCGCCGTCCAGTTGTAAACGATGTCGCAGGTGGTGGTGGGGAACCTGAGCTGGCCGATGTTTTCGCCGGTGTCCTGCATGGAATTGACAATCTTGCCGTCGGCCTCAGCGATCTCCAGATCAGGATCGGCAGGCGAACCCAGGCGCTCACCGAAGACCTCGATCAGGAACTTCTCGTCCTTCTTGGCGCTGAAGGTGTAGTGATCCACATCCTTGGGCGCACTGAAGGCGCCCGTGACAGCGCAGGGAACGGGGATGCGCTGGCCGGTGGCAATGGTGTTGTTCGGCTCCACTTCGAGCAGCTCGGGGCCGTCGCTGAATAGAAGGACCTTGGCATTCGAAGTCCCCGTGTCCCCGTTGATGCGAACCTCCATGCCATCCATCCGCGAGGTGGGCGGACGCAGCAGCTCGCCAAAGTTCAGGCTCGTGACAGCATCTGCGTCCTTGGGAACGGCAATCTTGCGAACCACCTTCTCGAGAGGCCGGCCTTTGACCATGATGTCGGTCTTCTCGCCGCCTGGAAGGTTGCGCCCATAGAAGGTGATATCCGCCGTCGTGCCGGGCTTGGCACCGGTCGGAGTGATGAAATCAACATAGGGATGAGTGCTGACGCTCAACCGGTAGAAGTTTTCGCTGCCGCCGTTGTACATGAAGTCGGTGAACCTCAGGAAGTAATCGCCGTCAGCGGGCACGTCGAAATCAATGAAGGGGTCGCGCTTCTGGTCGCGGATGTTCTCATCCTGACTCGCGATGAGTTCCTTGCCCTCACCGTTGTAAAGCGTGAGCGTGCCATCCAGCCGTGAATCAATGCGCCAGGCGCGGCATTCGATGATGACACGCTGGCCCTTCTTCGCGTTGAAGACGAACCAGTCAATGTCCTCGGCGGGGTTCACCCGGCCGTTGATCACACAGTTCATCGGCACCCGGTTGGCTTTCTCACGGGCATCGTTGGGCTCGGTTTCGTTGATCTCCGCAGTGTCGCTCACGCTGAAGGTGCGCGGATTGCTGATGCCAAACTTGCCGATGGAGCGCACGTCGTAGTCCCCCACCGGCACGCCCGGCGCGACGGTCACTTTGAATTTGGCGGTGCCAGTGGGTGCAGGTGCCGGAGGCGGGTTCGGAGACTTTGGGCCAGCCCCGTCAACAGGCACCGTTGCCGCAGCAATGATTGGCGCGGCCACCGGAATGCCAATGGGTGTGGCCGTGATACCGGGGTTGCTGAAGTAGAGCTTGGTCGTCCCCTCAAGATTCCCGCCACCAATTTCCACCTCCCCGCTCGTCCCCTGCCGCCCGCCGCAGGGGAAGACGCTCTTGAGCTGGGGAATGGGCAGTTGCTGAGCGTGGACCGGGAGAGCTGCAATGAGAAGCAATATTGCCGGGAGAGTACGGAAAGAGAACATGATCGGGGTGGCTGAAAAAAGCGGAACCATTGGGCTCAAAGCAGACTGGGAACATCCCGCGCTGCATGAAGAATACGCACGATCTGCAAGGGATCACTCTGCGGGTGATAAACGAGCAGGTAGTTCTTGCGCACCACCCAGAACCGCAAGGGACGCTTGGTCCACTGGGGCCGCTTCAATCCCATCTCGGGTTGTTCAGCGAGCAATTGACAGCCTGCAAAGATGTCAGCTTCCAAGGCATCGGCAGCATCAGGATTATCGGCGGCAACATAACCCCAAATCTCCTCCATGTCAGATATGGCGGAGGGACTGAGCGCAAAGCCACTCATTCACGCAGGCCTGCTGCGGGTTTTCTTCCAATTCTCTTTGAACGTGGCCATGCGGGCCTTGACCTCTTCGGAACCGGTGAGTTTTCCTGCCTGAACCTCCTTCCAACCTTGTTCAATGGCAGCCTCCAGCCAAGCTTTTTGATGGTCGCGCTCCTCGTCCATTTCCTTCATGCCGCGCAACGCCGCCCGCACAACCTCGCTAGAATTCTGGAAGAGGCCAGTAGAGACCTTGCCATGAATGAATTGCTCCAACTCATGAGTCAGTGAAACGTTCATGAGGGAAAAGTGCGTGAAGAAGCCACGATGTCAAACTTTGACAAATATGGACATGCTTCAGGAAGCGTGCTCAGCCATCCGCCATCAGGCAATGATCTCCTTGATCGGCTCGCCGTAGTTGAGGATTGGCACGGGGCGGTCGGCTTCGTTGATGTAGTTCTTGGTCTGGTCGATGCCGAGCTGGTGATACATCGTGGCAAGCACATCCTGCGGGGAGACCGGGCGTTCCTTGGGAAACTCGGCACGGGCGTCACTTTCGCCCAGGACAAAGCCCTGCTTGAGGCCGCCGCCGGCCATCGCGACGGAGAACACATTGGACCAGTGATCACGACCGGCGTCCTTGTTGATGCGCGGAGTGCGTCCGAACTCGCCCCAGCTAAGCACCAGGGTCTTGTCGAGCTGGCCGCGCTGCGCGAGATCCTCGATCAAGCCTGCGAAAGCCTGGTCGTACTCGGGAAGCTTCTTCTTGAGGCCCTCAAAGTTGTTCGCATGGGTGTCCCAGCCGCCCACGTTCACGGTCACGAAACGCACGCCGGATTCGATCAGGCGGCGGGCAAGCAGCGTGTTCTGTCCCCAGGTGGTGCGGCCGTACAGATCGCGGGTCTTCGGGTCTTCCTTGCTGATGTCAAACGCGGCCTGCACCTTTGGAGACGTGACGATGTTGTAGGCCTGCTGGCCGAAGGTGTCCATGCCGCTGATGAGGCCGGAGGAGTCGATGTCGCGGCGCAGCGTGTCGAAGTGCTGGAGGATGGCGCGGCGGTTTTCCAGGCGCTCCAGGGTAAGGCCGCCGGGAATCTTCAGGTTCTGCACGCTGAAGTTATCGGAGTTCGGATCACCTTGTGTTTCGAAGGGATTATAGGCGACACCCAGATACGCGGCGGCGGAGCTCTTCGGCGCGGTGGGAACGGTCACGTAGGCAGGGAAGCCGTCCTGGCGCGGCCCCATTTCCTTGGCGACGACGCTGCCGTAGGAAGGCGCTTCGTTGGCCGGGATGTCATTGGTGGGCTTGTAGCCGGTAAGCAGGGTGTGGGTCGCGGACTCATGGCCGGAGTCGCCGTGGGTCACCGAACGGAGCAGCGTGATCTTGTCGCAAACCTTGGCGATGCGCGGCATGTGCTCGCAAACCTGCAGGCCGTCGAGGCTGGAATTGATGGGGTTGAAGGAGCCGCGGAACTCGGACGGGGCGTCGGGTTTCATGTCCCACATGTCGAGCTGGCTGGGCCCCCCGCCCTGCCAGAACAGGATCACGCTCATGTCCTTGGGCAGCTCGCCTGCGGCGGCAGCCATGGCCTGCTGGCGCAGCAGGCCGCTCAAGGAAAGCCCGCCAAACGCAAGGGTGCCGGTGCGGAGAAAATTGCGCCGGTTGATACCATCGCAGCAACGATAGCCTCCGCTGTGTACGTCGAGAATCATGGGGGTGGGGGTAGTACGTTAGTGATTGAACAGAAATTCCTTCGAGTTGAGAAACATCCACTCGAAGTCCTCAAACTCGGCTTTGCGGTCCTTGGCGGAGGCGATAAGCGCGACCGCATCCTTCAGTTCCGCAGCCTGCGGCGGGCGGCCAAAGGCACGCAGATAAAAGTCGGTGAGGATCTCCTCATCCGTCTTCTTCGCCTTGAGCATGGCGACAAGCCGGCTCTTGTCATTGGTGATCTTGTTTTGCAACTCGGGCGAATTCATCAGGTGCAAAATCTGCGAGAGATTCGGGGCGTGGCTGCGCTCGCACTCGCAGGCGGTTTCGCGCATCGAGCGGCCGAACACATTGAGGAAGTAGCTCGGCACGGATTCATCCGGGAGATCAATGGCGCGGGTGCCCAGCGGCAGCCCGGTGAACTTCTCCTGCGAGCCGCTGACCGCATCCACGGCATCCAGCAGCGTCTCCGCCGACAGGCGCTTCGGCGTGTAGCGGGCGTAGTTCTGCCGGTCGGTCCTGTTCTCCTCGATGGGGGTGGAACTCAGGCTGTAGGCGCGGGATTTCATGATCGTTGCAATGACGTGCTTGAGATCGAACTGGTAGTTGAGCAGGTCCTTCGCCAGGGCATCGAGAAGCTCGGGATTGCTCGGCGGGTTGGTCACACGCATGTCATCCACGGCCTCAACGAGGCCCACGCCCATGAAGTGCGCCCACAAGCGGTTGACAATGGCCTTGGCAAAGAAGGGGTTCTTGGGGTCCGTCAGCCAGTTGGCAAGCTTCTCGCGAGGGTCTTCGCCGCGCACGTATTCGTACTCAGGACCGCCGAGGCCCTTGGGCTTCATCTGCTGGCCCGTGCGCGGCTGATTGATAGTGCCCTCCTTTTTGACAAAGACGGACTGCTCATTGCCGAACTGGCCGCGCTTAAACGAGATGCGCGAGAAGAACGCACCGAAGCCCCAGTAGTCGTCCTGCGTGATGCGCTCATAAGGGTGGTTGTGGCAGTTCGCGCAGGAGATGCGCGTGCCCATGAAAAGCTGGCTGCTGTCATTGACCTGGGCGACGGTGTTGCGCACATGGCGGTACCAGTTCACCGGCGGATTTTCGGCGGATTCGCCCTGCGCAGTCAGAATCGCCCGGACGAACTGATCATACGGCATGTTCTGCGCGAAGGCATTCCGCAACCAGCCGCTGAAGGCGAAGGTGCCGGACTTCAGCCCGTCGTTGCCGCCGCGCTTCACGCGCAGGAGATCGCCCCACTGGTTCGCCCAGTAGCTGGCGTACTCGTTGCGCTCCAGCAGGCTGTCCACCAGCTTGTCACGCTTGTCCGGGTCTTTGTCGGCCAGGAATTTCTGTACTTCCTCAGGGGTCGGCAGCGTGCCGATGACATCCAGGCTCGCGCGACGCAGGTATTCTTCATCCGTGCAAAGCGGGCTCGGGGCGATGCCCAGCTTGTGCCACTTCGTCGAGACGAGTTCGTCCACGAAGCCCTTGGGCTTGAAGTGCGCATAGGATTCGGCGGGCAGGCCACGGGAGAAGGGCACCGCGATGCGCGCGACATCCACCACGCCCATGTAGCGCACCATCACGGCACCTTCGCCGGTGTGGCCCAGAGTGGTCACCAAGCCGTTCGGTTCCACCTTCAAAATGTCCGGCTGCTGCGCCTTGTACTCCGCGTGGCGGGTCACGTCATGCGATGAGCCGTCGGTGTTGTAGGCAACCACGCGGAGCTGCTGCTCGCCCACTCCGGCCAGCAGGCGCTCGCGAGGCAGCACTTCGATGCGCTGCACCTTGGGTGCGTCCTCAGCCCCGTAGGGCACGCCTTGCTGAATCCAGCGCAGCAGCATGCGATAGGCCTCGGAGTTTTCATCGAATCGCGACCCGCCGCCATGCACCGTCGAAGCGGTGGCCTTGGTGAGCAGCAGTGACTGCTCAGGTGAAGCGGGGAAAACACGACGGCCCCGGCTTTCGTTCACCAGCGCGTCGTAGTCGAAATGAGGTTCGAAAGCGAACAGGGAGAGCTTGAATCCGTTCTGCCCGGAGGCCTTGCCATGGCAGCCGCCGGTGTTGCAACCGGACTTGGTCAGAATCGGCTCGATGTCATTGACGAAGTGCAACTGCCGTTCCACCCCAAAATCCTTGATCGTCGCCTGCGCCGAGCCGCTCAGCTTCTGCTTGGACACCGGGTCAACCACCGAGGCCTGCACCGGCACCACGCCATCGCCCTTTGGCACCAGGCGACCGTGTTCCACAACGGCCAGGTTTGCCTTGCCGCCGAGCGAAAATTCCGCCTGCCGTGTGGCGTCGCGCAGGGTGCCGTCGCTCATCTTCAGCGTGACCAGAAACTGCACGGATTGATCCGCATCGCTCAACACCACCTGCGCTGGCTCGACCAGCACTTCGGTGATGCGCGGCGATTCAGCCGTGATGCTTGCGGCGATGCCTGCCGCGATGAGAGATAGAAACATTCCTTCCTGTAAGCTGATGCCATGCCACTTCTATCAAACCGCACCCCTTACGCGCCGACCGATCTGGAAGAAACACGCTGACGCAAAGGAATGGACTTGCCACGCTCGCACCCACTGGATATATGAAAATGCCATGAACTGGCTACGGGCTTTTTTGATAGTATCGCCAATGCTTATGGGCGGCTCGATTACGGCGTCGGCCCGAAACTTCACGAACAAGTCGGGCCAGACGATCGAGGCCGAAATCGTGGCCAAACAAGGTGACCAGTTGCGCATCCGGCGCACGGACGGCACAGAATTCACAATCAGCCTGCAAACGCTGTCTGCAGACGACCAGGATTACGTGGCGATGTGGCAGCCACCAGCGGGGAAAGCGGCAGCGAAGCCCGGCGCGGCCGCAGCACCTGTTGACGAGCGGGTGAAGCCCGGGGCCACAGTAGCGCTGGAGTTCCCCAACCTGCCCACGGATCAGAACGGAATGCCCGCCACCTGCAATGTGCGCATCCCGGAAAACTACGATCCCGCGAAACCCCTGCCCTTGCTCGTCTGGATTGGTGGCGGCAAAGGGGGGAACAACCCGGGAGGCGGCCTGCCGCTGGTGGACAAGACGGTGTTTGCCGTGGCAGCGCTGCCTTACCCATCGACCAATCCGGTGCCCGCCGATGCAATGGAGCAGGGAAAGATGGCGGGCATCTTCAATTACCAAAAGCCGATGCTGGAGGAACTTAAGAAGCTGCTGCCCAATCTCGATCCCAAGGTGCGCATCGTGGCCGGATTTAGCAACGGCGCACATACCATTGGCAACGCGATTCAGATGGCGCGCCCGGAGTACACGGAATTCTTCCACGCCTTCGTCATCATTGAAGGCGGCGCGATCACTGCGGTGCCGAAGAAAAAGGAACGCGAGAAATTCGCCTACCTGGCCTGGGGAAACGATGTCGCCAAGAAGGGTTCTGAGGAATTCATGAAAACCATGCTGGCCTGCGCCAAAGAGGCCAAGCTGGTGATGAACGGGGTGGGCCACGCCTTTCCAGACACCGAAAAGGCGAAGGTGAAGGACTGGATCGAGAAGACCGTGATTCCCGGCCTCGCGAAAACGAAAAGTTAGGGGCGTTGCAGCGGCTACTGGCCACGTCCGTGCCTGGGTTGACGGTGAAAAGAGACCTCACTCAAACGCCTTGCGAATGGAATTCACGGCTTTGCGTACCACAGCGCCCGGATCAACGTCATCGGAGGCGGCCTTTCTTTTGACGGCGGACTTGCGGTGCGTGGCAGGCTTGTGCGGTGCAGGCTCCTTTTTTGGGGCGTCGTCATCGGTTTTGGCCACGGTTTCCGAGGTCTTGACCTTTTCCTCAGTTTTCGGTGGATCGCCTTCGGCACTCGAAGACCTCCCCTTTTTCTTGGGGGCGTCGGCATCGGCGCTGGCCACTTTGTCAGCATCCGCAACGTGGCTGGGCGTCTTGCGGGGCGATGGCGGTTCATCATCTGAGTCTCCCTGTTTGCGCTTCCTGACCGCCGGGCGGTCGTCTTCAGCAACGGAGGTCGTCTCCTTGGTCCTGGAAGCACCAGCATCCACTTTGGCGACCACCACCGAGTCTTCAGCGGACTTGCGCTTTTGTTTATGCGCAGGCGGATCGTCCCCGGAGGCTGCCGCTTTTTGCTTCTTGATGGGTTCCGGAGTTGGGTCGTCCCCGCGATCTTTCGTTTCGGGCTTGGCGACAGCGGCGATCTCATGAACAGGCGGTGGAAGAGCTTTGCGCACTTCCTCCTGAGTTCTGGCCCTGGACATGCCAGGGATGGTGCCATAGCCAAAGAAGGCGGCCTTGCTGCCGGAGCGCGGCATGTTGAAATCGAACACGCTTACGCCGCTGCGCCGCTGGCCGCCGTAGTAACGGCCGTCGCTGGCGCCGAAGACCACGGGCCGGCCGGTCTTCTTCACCGTGCCGAGGTACATCATGATGTGCGAGACGGGCAGCTTCCGCGGCAGGGTTTCGTAAGTGCCGGTCCAGAACAGCAGATCGCCCGGACGCAGCGCGCTGAACGCATCATGCGAAAGCTCCACGCCATCGGGTGCCAGATGCAGGCCGGAACGTTCGCGCACCCACTGGCAAATCTCGTCCGAGGAGCGCGGCACGCCTTTCATGCCGTGCTGCGTGAGAAGGTAGTAAAGGGTGCCGGAGCAGTCCATCCCGCCCTCCTCGGGCGAGCTGCCTCCAAAGATGTAAGGAAGGTTGAGCCGGGTGAGGGCCAGCGCCTTTTCGATCAGCACCTGCAACTCAGCCGGGTACTCGTCGAACCCCGCCAGTTCATCGCTCGCGATGGTGGACACCGCCGCCGGGTGCTGTTCATGCGGTTTGGCGGCCGCCTCGCCAGGCTTTGTCTCGCTTTTCCCTGCTGAATCACCATCGGTTTTGGGCGTGGTTTTCTTCACCTGGGGCTCGTCATCCTCAGAGGCGCGGGCTTTCTTCTTCGAGGAGCCAGCCTCGCGATGTTTGGGTTCGTCCTGTGCCGCCAGTGTGTGCAGCCCCAAAATGCCCAGGCAGGCGAAGAAAACGAGGGTGCGGTGTTTCATGAATGAGAGAGTGGAGAAACTCGGGCGAATTTCAATATCACCCATAGCTTATACGAAGACGCGGGTGCAACCGGCTGTTGGGATCGCACGACCAGCAACAGCGCAGACTTGATGGCGAGCCAAATGCCGACTCGACAACCACCCTGCAAAAGGTGTTTGTTATGATGTCTGCAACGGATGCAGCCGACCGCTGCCTCCCACCTCCCCACCTTCATGGAAGTACAAACCTCGATTCTAGTTGTAGCCATCATCTTTTTGGCTGGAGCGTTCTTCAGTTGGATCGGCGGTATTCTCGAAACAGCCAAGCTCCAGCCGCAGATCGACGAGGAGCGCAGGCAGAAGCTGCAGCTCGAGCTGCGCCACCAGCGCGATGAGGAGACGGCTGCGGAAGCACAGCACAAAATCAAGGATCTGACCGCCCGGTGCACCCAGCTTGAGCAGCAACTGGCCCAGGCCCAGGCTCACGTCGATCAAGCGGAGGGAGAAGCCCTCACCGCCCGACAGGGAGCGCGTGAACTGGAACTGCAGATCCTGCCCACGCAGACCAGAGTGGGAGATCTGGAGGGGGCGCTTTCCGCAGAGCGCGGCAGGCTCGGTGCCTTGCAGACCGCCCTGGAAGCCAAGCAGGACTTGGTGCAACAGCTCACCAACGAGCTTACCACTACGAACAACACTCTGGCCAATGAGCGGAGCAGCACCCAGCAAAGGGAGAACGCCCTGCGTGACCAGCTTGCGGAACACGAGAAGTTCCTGGCCAGCGGCAGCACTCAAGCCGAGGCCATCAAGGCCGAACTGGACAAGGCCAGGGTGGCCCATGCAGCTTTTGAGCAGGAGACCGAAGCCAGGGCCGGCGACTGGAACCGCAAGCTGGCCGCCGCCGAAAACAAGTACCAGATGCTGCAAAAGGAGTACATGAGCCTGGTTAATTCCGGCGGCCATGGCGACGCTGCGGCGGCCATCGTCGCGGCGGAAGAACTCGCACGTGCCCAGGAACGCGCGCGCGCCGCCGAGGCACGCCTGCAGGAACTCGAAGAGCAGCTTGCGCACAGCGACGCGGGCACCCGCAAGAAGCTGCGCGAAACGGAGTACCGCATCTGTGAGCTGGAGGCCAAGCTGGCGGATGCCGACGAAGCCAAGGCGCTGGCCGTGGCGGAGGCCGTCGCCAGCCTCACCCCGCCTGCGCCTACCAGCGAGGTGCCGCGCCCGGAATACCTCGCCAAGCTGCACGAGGAACTCGCCGCGACGAAGGAAAAATGCCTGCAACTGGCCAGGGAACGAGACGAAGCCCGCTCCATCACACAGGGCCTCGCACCCACGGAAACGGGCGCCCTGTAATCAGGCGACTTCCTCGTCCACAAACAGCAGGCGCAGGCTGTTCAAGCACACCACCACGGTGCTGCCCTCGTGCATCAGCACTCCAAGCGTGAGGGGCACGATGCCGAACAGCGAGGCAGTGGCCATGACGACCACGGCGCCCAGCGATATGGCGATGTTCTGCCGGATGATGGCTCGCGCAGCCTTGCTGATGGTGCGGGCGCTGAGCAGCTTTTCGATCTTGTCCTGCATCAGCACCACATCGCTTTGCTCAAGCGCGGCATCGCTGCCTCGGGCTCCCATGGCCACGCTCACGTAAGCGGCGGCGAGGCTGGGCGCATCGTTGACCCCGTCGCCCACCATGGCAACCTTGTGGCCCTGGCCGGCGAACTCCAGGATGGCCGCCACCTTGTCCTCGGGGTGCAAGCCGGCGCGCACTTCGGCAATGCCGAGCTCCTTGGCGATTTCAGTCGCGGCGGCACGGCGGTCACCAGTCAGCATGACAGTACGCACACCATCTTTGGCCAGCCGTGCGAGCACCATCTTGCTGCCGAGGCGCACTTCGTCCTTGAGCAGCACGCGCCCCATCACGTCAGCGTGCAGCACCCAGACTTCGCTGAATCCCAGGGGAGCATCCGGCACATCCGCCAGAAACCTCCACAGCTCGCTCTGCGCCATGAGTTCACGGCGGCCCACGTAGCTGACCCCGCTCGCCGTCTTGCCCCGCAACCCTTGTCCGGCGATGCTTTGAAATTCGTGCAGGACGCTGGTTTCAATGCCCTGCTTCCTGCCATAGCTGGTGATGGCGCGGGCGATGGGGTGGTTGGAGTTGGCCTCCAAGGTCACAGCAATGCGCAGGGCCTCCATCTCATGGCCGGCAGGGAAGCTCTCCACCTTCGCGACTTTCAGCTCGCCCTCCGTAAGCGTGCCGGTCTTGTCCAGGGCGATGACATCGACTTCGGCCAGTTTCTCGATGGCGGCACCACCACGGAACAGCACGCCGCGCCGCGCTCCCCAGGCGATCGCTGCAAGGATGGCGGAGGGGATGGACAGGACCAGCGCGCAAGGGCTCATCACCACCAGCAGGGTCATCGCCCGATAGAAAGCGGAACGGGAGGCTTCGGTGTTTGCGAACGCCGGCAGCCCAAAACCGCGCCACCACACAAAGAACATAACGCTGACCAGCCCCAGGACGATGACGGTGTAGCGGGTGCCGAAGTTGTCGGTGAAGCGCTGGCTGGGCGCACGCATGTGCTGCGCGTTTTCGATCAGGGTGATGATCTTTTGCAAGGCGCTTTGCTGCGCCAGGCGCTCCACTTTCACGCTGACCAGCCCCCACAGATTGAGCGTGCCGCCAAAAACTTCCTCGCCCTGCTGCTTGTTGATGGGGACTGCCTCGCCAGTGAGCGTGGACTCATCAACAGCGGTCGTGCCAGATACGACCATGCCATCCACAGGGAACAGCTCGTCAGGCCGCACCTGAATCAGATCGCCGACGTCAAGCATGGCAACCGGCCGCACCTCCGTGCTGCCATCGGGGAGGAGGATGCGCGCCTGCTTCGGCGCGGCCTTCATGAGGGCGTTGATCTCGCGGTGCGTGCGGTGCAGGACGAAGTGCTCCAGGGCACCGGACATGCTGAACAAGAACAGCAGCAGCGCGCCTTCCTCCCATGCGCCGATTGACACCGCGCCGGTGGCCACCGCCAGCATCAGGAAATGAATGTCTAGCTGCCTTTCGCGCAGCTTTTCCCAGGTGTCGATCGCCGCATCCCAGCCGCCGCCGATCAGAGAGATTGCGAACAGCGAATGAACGGTCCATTCGGGGGCGCCCAGCCGCTTTGCCACGAACCCTGTCACCAAGGCGGCTCCACAGATGAAGGCCTGAATCGCCAGCGCCTGCCACTCTTCGAGGCTCTTCTTCTCGATTTCCTCGGGTTCCGGCCACTCGAAATCGCGCCAGTGCCAGAGCTTCGGGGCGGTGGGGCAAGTCGGTTTCTCAAACAAGAGATCACCCCCCGAATGCTTCACCTGCACCGCCTTTGTCGGCGCGCCGGAAATGGCGATGGTTGATTCCTTTCCACCGACAAAATGCGCATCCAGGGTACGCAAAACATCGGTCAGACGAATCTGCAGCGCACCTGCATCCACCCGCCCCAGCGTAGCGATGGAAACCTTCCGCTCATCGGCATTGACGCGAATGGCCTCCACGCCAGTCTCGCTCATCAAAAAATCCTCCAGCCCCCGAATCCAGGCGTCATGAGAGGGGTTGGTGGCGGAGGTGGGCATGGGCTGGGCCGGGGCTCTTCGCGATCAAGGTTGCAGCAATTGTGCCAGGGAAGTGGAGGCCAGCGAACCCAGCATGCGCCAGGCGCCCTCAAAATCCAGGTGCTGGGTGGTTGGGCCGGGCACCACCACGCATTTCATTCCGGCGGCACGGGCGGCGCGCAGCCCGTTGAGCGAGTCCTCAAACACAATCACCTCATCCGGGGCGGCGCCCAGCTTGTTCGCGGCGTGCAGGAACAGGTCAGGGGCCGGTTTGATCTTCTCGACAAAATCTCGGCAGGAGACGTTCGCGAAGTACGGACGCAGTTTCATTTTTTCCAGCCAGGGCTCGATCCATGAGAGCGGGCTGCTGGAGGCAATCGAGCACGGCATTCCTGCGGATGCCGCCTCGCCCAAAAGCTCTCGCACGCCGGGCAGGGCGTCGAAGGTGGCGAGCAGCTCGTTCACCCGCCGCTCGCGCATCGCCACCTCCAGATGCCAGTCGAAGTCCTTGCCAGTGAGCATCTCCAGGTCCGTCTTCGGGTTGTAAGCACCGAAGTCCGTGCCCACGCACTGTGACCAGCGCTCAATGGGCAGGGGGTGCCCGTGGTCTTCGTAAAGCTCGCGCCAGGCTTGGTAAATGGCGCTTTCGGTGTCGATGATGAGACCGTCGAAGTCAAAGAGAAGGGCGCGGATCATGGTGGTTGTCTATTCCTTCCGCTTCCTCACCATGTCCATCTCCGCAAGCTTTCGTTGCAGGGTTCGGCGGCTCAGGCCGAGCAGGTCGGCGGCATCGGTGCGGTTGTTGTGGGTGCGCTGGAGCGCCTCCTCGATGAAGCGGCGCTCCATCTTTTCGAGGTTCAGATCCTGCGGCAGCAGGCTCGTCGGTGCGCCGCCGGGGCTGGCGCCCTGCCCCTGCACGCGCGGCGCGGCCACGCCCTGGCCGGACAGGTAGCCGGGCAGGTGCTTCAGCATCACCCTGGAACTGTTGCTCATCACCACGCCGTGCTCGATGGCGGTGCGCAGTTCGCGCACGTTGCCCGGCCAGTCATAGGCCATCAGCGCAGGCATCGCATCTTCGCCCAGCGGCTTGAACGCCTTGCCGTTGGCGTGGGCCATGTCCTTGAGGAAGTGCTCGGCCAGCACGGGGATGTCGCTTTTGCGGTCTCGCAACGGCGGCATGTGAATGGTCACCACCCTCATGCGCCAGTACAGGTCCTCGCGGAATTTTCGCTCCTCGACCATTTTGGCCAGGTCTTTGTTGGTGGCGGCGACCACGCGCACATCCACCTTGATGGGCTTGCTGCTGCCCACACGCTCGATGGTCTGCTCGCCCAGGGCGCGCAGCAGCTTCACCTGGGTGCTGGCGTCGATCTCGCCAATTTCATCCAGGACAAGAGTGCCGCCATCCGCCAGTTCGAACCGCCCGATGCGCTTCTCGGTGGCTCCGGTGAACGAGCCCTTTTCATGGCCGAACAGCTCGCTCTCCAGCAACTGGGGCGACAGGGCGGCACAGTGAACCACCACCAGCCTGTCCTTGGGCCGGCCGCTGAGATTGTGGATCGCCCGGGCCACGAGCTCCTTGCCGGTGCCGCTCTCGCCTTCGATCAACACCGTGGCACGCGTCGGCGCGACCTGCTCGATGGTTTCGATGATCGGCTTCATCACGTCGGCCTGGCCCAGGATGCCCTGCACCGAGTACTTGCGCTCCACCTGCCTTTTGAGCGCCACGTTCTCGACCTCCAGCTTGCGGCTGCGCAGCGCGCGCTTGATCAGCAGATCGACCTCATCAAGGTTCAGCGGCTTGGTGACAAAGTGGTAGGCCCCGCGTCGCATCGCCTCCACCGCAGTATCGACGGACCCGTAGGCCGTCATCATGATGGCGACCGGCGGCTTGGGGAGGCGCAGGGCGGCTTCCAGCAGCTTCATGCCGTCGTCGTTGCCCAGGCGGAGATCGGTGAACATCACATCCACCGATTCGTTCTGGAGCAGCTCCATCGCCTCTGCGGCGTTGGCGGCGACGTACACATCGAATTCGTCCTCCAGGGACTGGCGCAACCCGTCGCGGGTGTGCTTTTCGTCATCGACGATGAGGATGGTGGCGAGGTCCTGGGTCATGGGTGTGAAAATCAGTCTAAGGAGCGGAGGATTTCGTCTCCGGATCACCGGCGCCCAGCAGCCGCACGCGCTTCTCCACGAGCGGCAGGAACAGGCTCACTTTGGTGCCCAGGCCCTCGCGGCTTTCGATGTCGATCTCCCCGCCGTGCTCCCGGACGATGCGGCGCACAATCAAGAGGCCCAGGCCGGTGCCCATCTTGCGGGTGGTGAAGAAGGGCTGGAACAGGTTGCCCATGTTCTCGCGGGTGATGCCTTTGCCGCTGTCCTGGAAACCGACGATGACCTCGAAATCGTTGAAGGTCGTCATCACCGTGAGCTTGCCTCCCGTTTCAGACATCGCCTGGCAGGCGTTGCGAATCAGGTTGTAAAAGGCCTGCTTCATCTGGTTCGCGTCCAGCGGCATCTGCGGCACGTCAGCGCGCAGTTCCAGTTTCAGCTTCACGTTGTTCTGTTCCAGCTCCGGCTTCAGGAAGCGGGCAGTTTCGTCGATCAGCTCGTTCACGCTCACGCGCTGAAGGTGCGGCTGAGTCGGACGAATGGCGGAGAGGAACTGGCTGATGATGAAGTCCAGCCGCTTGATCTCGCCCAGGGACACGTCCAGGTGCTTTTGCAGCTTGTCCCCGCCCTTGCCCATCTTTTTGAGCGCGCGCTCCATGAGCTGGAGGTGGATGGTGAGGCTGTTCAGAGGGTTCCCCAGCTCGTGGGCCACGCCGGCGGCCAGCAGGGTGAAGGCGCTAATGCGCTCGCTCTCGATCTTTTCCTCGGTGAGCTTGCGGCTCTGCGTCACATCGCGAATCAGCATTACAAAGCCGTTGTCCTGCGAATCATCAATCGAGGTGATGTAGAAATTCAGGAAGCGATTCTCCGGGTAAAACACCTCCAGGTCGCGGGTGACCACACTGCCCGGCTTGCGCAGTTCCTTCCAGTCCACCCCGCGCACGCCCTCGGAAAGCTGCTTGCCCAGCACCTGCTCCGCCTGAAATCCAAACAGGTGGCCCGCCGCTCGGTTCACGTAGGTCACCCGGCCCTCGGTATCCAGCAGGATGACCCCCTCTTGCAAGGCTTCAAAGACCTTCTCCAGCAGACCCTTCTCGCGCAGCAGCTCCGCCAGGAAATGCTGCACCTCGCCCGGCTCCAGGCGGTCCATGCGTTTGATAAGCTTGTCGAAGAAGCCAGACTTCATAAGGTGGGGGACATGAACATCCTGCTCGTCTTTGTAACGTTTCCCGACGCCAGCGTGGCGCGTCAAATTGGCACGACTCTGGTGGAGTCGCAACTGGCCGCCTGTGTCAATTTGGTTCCTTCGGTGGAGTCCATCTACCGCTGGCAGGGCAAAATCGAGCACAACCAGGAAGTGATGGCCATCTTCAAGACCACGCCTGAGACCTGGGCGCAGTTCGAGCAGGAACTCACCTTTCTGCACCCCTACGAGGTGCCGGAAATCGTGGCGCTAAAACCCGAGCAGGTCTCCGGGCCGTATGCAAAATGGGTCGATGATTCGGTGGTGGGAGGGTAGTCCTCAAGGAGCAAGGTCGCCCTCGGCCATTCAAGAATCAGGCCCGCCCTCGGGCCGTTCGTTGCACGGGCCAGTGGCTAATCAAAAACCAAGGCTGCTTCGAAGCGCTCCCTGAGGGGACGAGGGCGTCCACCTTCCTTGAACGGCCAGGGGCACCCGTGCTCCTTGATTGGCCGCCACTCCCCGCAGGTGTCATCTATTTTCCTTCCACTCCAGCCTGGAACTTTCCACTCATCTGAGTGGAAAAAGACGCAATAGCCGGTGATGTGCCCGGCGCGCTCAAGGAGCACGGTCGTCCTCGGCCGTTCAAGGATCAGGCCCGCCCTCGGGCCGTTCGTCGCACGGGCCTGTGGCCAATCAAAGGCCCACGCCTGCCTCGGGGTGCTCCCTGAGGGGACGAGGGCGTCCACCCTCCTTGAACGGCCGAGGGCACCCGTGCTCCTTGGGAGCAGCGTCCGATCCCAATGATTCAACGACGATACGGAGCCATCGCCAACACCAGTTCACTTTCGAAAAGGCCGTATTCGCCGTTCTTCAATCCCGCGATGTGTGGATTGCGCCGAATGTACTTGATCACATTGACGAAGTGATCGGCGTCCCGAACCAAACGGTCGAAATAGCCTGTCTGCCAGAGCTGGCCCTTCCGATGCAGCAATTTGTTGATGCCCCGCGTGGACACGCTTTTCCAGGCCCCTGTCTCGCCATCAAGACCGGAGTCACCCAGCAATGAGAACAGCACATGCACATGATTGGGCATGATCACCCAGGCATGAAGCCAATAAGCTTGTCCATGATTGTGATTCAGGGTCTCAATCACGGGCTTCCTGCATTCGTCATCACGCAAATGGCATTCACCGTGGCCCTGGTCCAGCCACTCATCAACGCGGCGCGAGAAGGTCTGGTGATACTGGGCTTCAATCTCCGGCGACCACGGCTTGGGATGCAATAGCAGCCAAGCCTCGCGTTCCATCTGCCACTGAATGCGAAGGTGAGAAGGCAGCGAATCGGCAAGCCGGAACGTCACAAATACAGTTGTGCCCGGTTGCTGCCAATGCGGCAGTTTGTTTCCCCATTTCTCGACATCGGCGAAAGGATTGAAATAGCGCAGATCCTCGGGGCCCATAAGCCGAAATCTTTTGGATTGGGCCATTTTTGCAAGCAGAAACTCAAACTTGGGCCGACAGCTCAAGGAGCACGGTCGCCCTCGGCCGTTCAAGGATCAGGCCCGCCCTCGGGCCGTTCGTTGCACGGGCCAGTGGCAGATCAAACGCCCACGCCTGGCTCGAAGCGCTCCCTGAGGGGACGAGGGCGTCCCCAATCCTTGAACGGCCGGGGGCGACCGTGCTCCTTGAGGGCCTCGCCCCATCCCAGCGAAAGACTCGGCACCTAACAGCGTATGACTGTCAAGCCAACGCCTTCTTCCTCAGTGAGTTCAAAACCACTTTTATGAACCGCCCCGTGTCCCTAGAGCCCTCTTTGATCAGTGCCTTCAGCCCTGCGCGGGGCGATGCATTGCGGGTGGGCAGTTCGCGACGCGGCTTCCTGCAAACAGGGCTGGCAGGCCTTGCGGGGCTTTCCCTGCCGGCGCTTCTTCAGCAGAACGCCCTGGCTGCGGCGGCAGGCCAGGCGAAGCGCAAGACCAACGTGATTCTGTTCTGGCTCTCCGGCGGGCCGAGCCACATCGACATGTGGGACCCCAAGCCGGAGGCGCCGATTGAGATTCGCGGCCCCTTCGGCCACATCCCCACCAAGCTGCCCGGCGTTCACGTCTGCGAGCACCTGCCTTTGACGGCCAAGATCATGGACAAGCTGACGCTGATCCGCTCGGTGGATTGCAGCGCCAGTGATCACACCCCCATCACCATGCAGGCGGGCAACCCGCTGGCCCGGCGCACCAACGATGGCAAGGACGGCGGCGGCTACCCTTCCATGGGCTCCATCGCGGCCAAGTTTCGTGGCGCCAATGCCCCCGGCATTCCGGGGTACATCGCGCTCGCTCCTTCTTTGAAATCGGACGTCTGGGGTGCGGGCCACATGGGCGGCCTCTACGAGCCGGTGGATGGCAAAGAACTCGCCGGGCGCCTTGCTTTGTCGAAGGGGCTCACCGTGGAGCGTCTTGAAGACCGCCGCGCACTGGTCGAGCAGATGGACGATTGGAAGCGGGGCATTGGTGCCAGCAAGGAGATCGCCTCCGCCGATCAGTACACTCAGCAGGCCTACGACGTGCTCATTTCCGGCCGCACCCAGCGCGCCTTCAATCTGGATGAAGAAAAGCCCGCCACGCGCGACGCCTATGGGCGCGACAGCCTGGGCGAAAAGGCCCTTCTTGCCAGACGCCTGATCGAGGCCGGGTCCACCTTCGTCACCGTCAGCGGTGCCTGGGGCTATTTTGACCATCACGGCGACCAGGTGCAGTGGGGCGGCATCAAGAAGGGCCTCACTCCTCTGCTGCCAATGGTGGACCGCGTCCTTCATGCCACCGTCACCGATCTGGAAGCACGCGGCCTGCTCGACACCACCCTCGTCCTCATGATGGGCGAATTCGGTCGCAGTCCGGCCATCAACAAGGATGCCGGCCGTGACCACTGGGCGCGCGTCATGTCCATGGTGATGGCAGGCGGCGGCTTCCGTCACGGCCAGGTGATCGGCAGCACCGACAGCAAGGGCTACGACATTGAAAGCCGTCGGGTGGGCCCCTCCGATCTCGCCGCCACCGTCTTCCACCATCTGGGCATCGACCCCAACGCCCAGTGGACAAGCCCCCAGGGCCGCCCCACCCCCATCGTCACCGAAGGCGGCAGGGCGATCGAGGAGCTGCTTTAGTTCTTCACTTCCTTCACCAGGAAATCCCAGATGTCGGCGTACTTCTCGGACGGATGGTCGAGGTACTTGTTGTAGCAGGTCACGCCCTGCGCTTCGGCCAGCTTCTTGAAGCCCAGCCCCCAGCGCGGGGAATGCACCTTGTAGTTGGCCTCGGTGAAGTCCTTGGGCTGGGTCAGGCCCCACTCGTTTTCAAAGTAGATCGGCGGGGTGGTCTTGTTGATCAGGGCATCGGGCGACCAGGCATTGATCATGGGCAGCAGCTCATCGCGCTTCTTCAGGGACTCGGGAAAGCTCATGCCGAAGGAGGGTGCGCCCCACTCCACGCCGGGCACCCACTCCTGCATGCGCTTGGGATCAATCGTGGGCTGGCTGCGGAAGGCCCCCACGCACTTCACCAGCGTGGAAACACGCTCCACCGGATCGGCGGACTTGGGGTCGGCGCGCTCGCCGGAGCAACCCACGTAAAGCGCGGGCAGTGTGCCCTGCGAACCACCGGCCACCGCAATCCGTTGCGGATCGAGCTTCCACTCCGCTGCGTGCAGCCGCACGAACTGCACGGCGCGGCGGCCATCCAGCAGACAAACAGATACCGGTGGGCTGATCTTGTCCGCGATGGCATCCTTCATCACCCGCGCCTCAACACCGATCACCGCGCAGCCGACAGGAAAGAAGCGGTTCAGATCCGGCACGTGCTTGCTGGCCTCCCACAGCCCGCCGTACCAGATCACCACCGGGAATGGCCCGTCGCCAGTCGGCGGCACATAAATGTCCATGATCTGATGCGGATGCGGACCATAGGGAACATCGGCCTTGGTGGGCACAGGCTTGGGTGGCGGCGCGGCGGCGAAGGTCGGGGTGGTGAGCGCCAGCAACGCGCCGAGCAGGAGGAGGGGAAGGTGTCGAGGGGTTCGCATGGGGTTTCTGATACGCGCCGCCCCTTGTGCATCACGCATTGTATTCGGGCCAACCTGATGGCAGGCTGGGCGCTTTGCCCCCCCATGAACAAGATCCTCGTTCTGTTTGATTCCGCCTCCGGCAACACCCGACACATGGCCGAGTTTGTGGCTGAGGGCGCCCGCACCATTGCTGATACCGAAGTGAGGCTGCGGTCCGTGGACGAGGCGACATCCGAGGACGTGATGTGGTGCGACGGCATCGCCGTGGGCAGCCCCACCAACATGGGCATTCTCAGTTGGAAAATGAAGCGCTTCTGGGATGAAACGATGATGCCGGTGTGGAACCAGACCGATGGCAAGATCGGCTGCGCCTTCTCCAGCGCCGGCGGCTGGGGCGGCGGCATGGAGCTGGCCTGCCAGTCCATCCTCACCGTGCTCATGAACTTCGGTTTCCTGGTCTTCGGCGTCACCGATTATGTGAGCCGTGGTCTCACCCTCCACTATGGCGCCGTGACCGCCAAGGACCCGCGCGACGAAGCCAGCCAGGACGCCTGCCGCAAGCTCGGCCGCCGCCTGGCCGAATGGACCGCCGTCCACTGCCATGCCCGTCATAGCGAGCATCCAGCGCTGAAGATGGACGAGCGTATGATGCCGTCATAGCTTGTCTCAAGATCTGCGTCAGCCTCCCATCTCGGGCGCATGGGGCAGGCGTGGCACGGTTTCCAGCAAGGGCGGCTCTTCAATGTCACCGTCCTCAGGCGCGGCTTCGAGATCCTTGAACTTGCGGGCCGTGACAAGCACGCGCGTCTCCAGGGTGCTGAGCGCTTTGTTATAGGAATCGACGGCGGCGCCGAGGTTGCGGCCCATCCCCTGAAAGTGTTTGCCCATGACGCTGAGCCGTTCATAGAGAGCACGCCCGAGGGCGCTGATTTCCTTGGCGTTTTTCTCCAGCGCCTCCTGACGCCAGCCATAGGCCACGGCGCGCAGCAGGGCGATGAGCGTGGTGGGCGTGGCGAGGATGACACGGTTCTCGACGCCGGCCTCGATGAGCTCCGGGTCCTTCTCCAGGGCGGCGCTGAAGAACATCTCTCCCGGAAGAAACAGCACCACGAACTCCGGGCTGTTCTCGAACTGCTCCCAATACGCCTTCTGGCCGAGAAGTTTCATGTGCTCGCGCACTGCACGAGCGTGCTTGGCGAGCGCGGCCTCACGTTCGCCCTCCGTCTGGGCCTCGGTCGCCTCCAGATAGGCGGTCAGCGGCGTCTTGGCATCAACGACCACCTGCTTGCCTCCCGGCAGGCGGACGACCATGTCCGGGCGAAGGCGGCCCTGCTCGGTGGTGGTGCTCACTTCCAAAGCAAAGTCGCAGTGCTCGATCATGCCGGCGATCTCGGCCACGCGCTTCAGTTGCATTTCGCCCCACTGGCCGCGCGCTTTCGGCTGGCGCAGAGCGCTAACAAGGCTGGCGGTTTCCGTGTGCAGGGCAAGCTGAGTCTCCGCCAGAGAGGTTACCTGGGCCATCAGCCTCTCGTAAGCAGTGATGCGCTGCTTTTCGAGCTGATGGATTTTCTCATCCACCTTCGTCAGCGATTCGGCGACCGGTTTCACCAGGTTGCCGATGGCCTGCTGGCGCAGTTCGAGATCGCCTTTGGCCGTCTCCTGATGCTTCTCGAAACTGGCCTTGGCGAGTTCAAGGAAGGACTGCTGGCTGTTGCGCAAGGCGTCCGCCGAAACCGCCTTGAAGGTGTCGGTCAACCGCAGTTCCGCACGCTGAAGAAGTTCCTGCTTCTCCAGCGATGACCGGCGCTCGTCTTCCAGGGAGGTCTCAAGCTGCGCCTGCCTGGACAGCAAATCCAGCTCGGCATCCCGCATCGCATCGAGACTGCGCTTCAAGCCTGCGATCTCATCCGCAGCCTCCTCCAGCCGCACCTGCTGCTGGCTGAGCCTTTCCTCAAGCACACAGTAATACACACGCTGGCGCTGATGCAGGTAAAGGCCGGCCAGGAAAGCGCCGAGGAGGAAAGCGGCGCCGCGCCAGAGCCATTCGAGTTGTTCAGCGGTCAGGGGCGGCATGTGGCGGGAGAGGGCGAGAAATTCACGACTCCGGCCGCACCACCACGATCTCGCCCAGCAGGGTTTCCTGCTCCACCTGCAGGTGGTTGAGCTTGATGAGTTCCAGCATGGCCAGGAAGGTGACGATCATTTCGCTGCGGCTGCCGGTGTCTGTAAAGAGGGTTTCGAATTTCACGCGCGCGCCCAGGGGCAGGAGTTCCAGCAGGTAGTCGATCTTGGCGCTGACAGTCCACTGGTCGTTGACGATCTCGCGGATGTCATCGGTCTTCTCGAAGCGCTTGAGCATCTTCTGGAAGGCGCGGATCAGGTCGAACATGCCCACCTGGCCCAGCACCTCGGGCGCGGCGTCGAGATCCGGCATCTCCGGGCTGGCGGCGAAAAACTCATCCGCCTTCACCTCCTGGCGACCGAGGAACTGCGCCGCGTCCTTGAACTTCTTGTACTCCACGAGCTGGCGGATCAGCTCCCAGCGCGGATCGTCCTCCTCACCCTCCTCGTCGGGCGGCTGCAAGGTCTTGGGCAGCAGCTCGCGGCTCTTGATGTACATCAGATTGGCCGCCATGACGATGAACTCGCTGGCCAGCTCGACGTTGAGCAGCTTGAAGGTGTCGATGTAGTTGAGGTACTGCTTGGTGATGCGCTCGATGGACACATCGTAGATGCCGATCTCATCCTTTTTGATGAGATACAAAAGCAGGTCGAGGGGCCCCTCGAATATCTCCAGTTTGACCTTGTAATCGTCGTCCACGGCGCCGGGTTTAGCGCAGGGGGCGGGACGATGCGAGGGAAAAGCGACTGTCAGTCGGTGGCCTGTGCATTCAAATGAGTTCCGCTCTTGCCATCTCCGCACGTATTTGTCCAAGATGAGCTTTTGACCACCTGGCCATGCAAACGTCTGAAGACCGCGACAAGATTCTCCCGAGCACGCGCCCTATCGCGATAGAAAAAGAGGTGCGCGCGCCTTCCTTGGGATGGATGGAATTTCTGTGGGTGCCGCTGCTGTCGTTTGCCGTATTTCATCTGGATGCGGCGGCCTACTACCTGGTGCTGTGGTGGCACGGGGTGCCAGGAGGAATGGAGGGATTGATGCGCAGCGTGAACTCCGGGGCGTGGCTGTATACGATGCTGCCGTGGACGGTGCTGATTTTTGCTCTGCATGCCATTTCAGGCCGTCCGCGTGCACGTGCGGCCTATGCGCTGGCTCCGCCGGTGGCGGCATGCTTTCTAGGCCTTGTCTTTCTGGCAATGGACCCGCCGATTCCCTGGCTTCGCTTCGAGCGGGAGACGAACGTCAAGATGCCGGCGAAGGTAGCAAATTTGCGGTGTGTCTTGTCCGGTGTTTCAATACATGGGTGGTCGGACTGGTATTCCTTCACTTGCCCACGGGAGGAGACTGAACGGTTGATTCGGGAGATGAAATTGACGAAGTATGAGTTCTCGTCGCAGGAAGAAAGGGATAATCATCTGCCGACTTGGAGGGAGGTGGAGGATTGTCACGGATGGCCGGGGGTAGAGATGTATGGGATCTGGGACGAAGAAGCAGAAACGACTTGGCACTCTGACTTGGCGACGGATGCGACTCACACGAAAGTGGTCATGGGGTTTGGGCGCCTCTGAGGGAGGTGTTTGAAACGAGAACGAGGACGCTGCAGCGGGCCACCCGCTGAGGAGGAGTAGGAGCGGGAGGAAGAGGAGGATTGTCACCCCGCAAAACCGCTGGCACCCCCGCACGGCCCCAAGTACCAGTCAGGAGTTTTCCTCTCCCTCCCGTATGCTCGAACTCATCAACCTTTCGCATCATGTCCAGCGTCGCGGCGCGGATCCCCTGACGGTTCTTGACCACGTGAGCTTCACAGCTCCCGGCGGGCACCTGCTCGCCGTGCTGGGCGCGGCCGGCAGCGGCCAGACCACCTTGCTCAACACGCTCGCCGGCCTGAGCCGGGTGCAGTCCGGCGCCGTGGTCTGGCGAGGCAGGGATGTGGATGTGAAAAAGCAGCCTTTCCTGCCCAACGAGATCGGCTACGTGTCCGGCGATGACTCCTCGCTGCACGACCTCCTCAGCGTGAAGGAAAACATCGTCAGCGCCCTTCTGCTGCGGGTCGGCGGGCTGACGAAGCACGAGGCCCTGGTGCGGGCGGACAAGCTCATGCTGTTCTGCGGCCTGGAAACGGTGGCCGGCCAGCGCACCGCGACGCTCGCCAGGCCCATGCGCCGCCGGCTTTCCCTCGCCCTGGCCCTCGCGCCCGAGCCCCTGCTGATCATGTGCGATGACTTTACGGACGGCACGGACCCCAAGTCCGAGCGCGAACTCGCCGCGCTGCTGCAACTGGTGGCCAGGGAGAAGCCCGGGCGCCTGGTGATCAATGCCACGCAGGACCTCGCCAACCTGGCCACCTACAGCAGCGTGGTGGTGCTGCACGAGGGCCGTGTCTGCTTCCACGGGCCCGGTCGCGCGCTCACCCACTATTTCAGCGTGCCGCACATCGAGGACCTGTATCAACGCCTGGCAAAGCGCCCCTCGCAGCGCTGGCAGGATTCCTGGAACCGCCACCGCGATTCCTACTATGCTGCGTTCAAGCTCTTCGTCGGCGGCGCCACGCCGGAGGCCGACCTGGGGGCTGCCGCCGATGATGAGGACGACGCCCGCCCGGCCAAAGGCAACGGCGACCGGATCAGGCTGAGCACCAGTGTTGCCGTGAGCAACGAAAACAAGGAGGAAGAGGAAGCCCTGCCGCCGCCACCGCCACGCCCCGGCTTTGGAACCCAGGTGCAGGTGCTGCTGGCACGCCGCTGGACCATGTTCCGCCGCCATCGCAGCCGCATGTGGCAGCAGATTGCCGTGCTGTTCGGGCTTCCC
>CAINXC010000232.1 GCA_903854655.1 uncultured Verrucomicrobiota bacterium
ACGCCGTTGGCCCAGTCGATGGCGGCGGTGAAGTTGTCCTGGGCGAAGGTTTCGCGGGCGAGATCGGGGAAATTGAGCCGCACCTGGCCTTCGGAGCCGGGGCCGCGCATGGGGGCGAAGGAGGCGGTGAGGAAGTGGTTGCCAGGGAAGGGAACGAGATTGGTGACGAACTCGCCGAGGTCGGTATTGAGCTTGCCGGGGAAGCGCAACGAGGCGGTGACGGAGGACATGATCAGAGCCACGATGTGGTTGAGATCCATGTAGTTGGGGCTGCGCGAGAGCTTGCTCTTGGCGATGCGGAACAGGGCCTCGTTGTCGAGCAGCACGGCGGCGTCGGCATTGTCGCGGATGCGCTGCAGGGTGAGCACGGCGTTGTAGGGCTCGACGGCGGAATCCGAGATGAGCGGGGAGGGGGCGACGGAGAAGGTGAAGATCTTTTTCTTCGGGTAGGCCTGGCGCAGGCGCTCAAGGATGAGGGAGCCGAGGCCGGAGCCGGAGCCGCCGCCAAGCGAGTGAGTGAGCAGGAAGCCTTGCAGGGCCTTGGTCTTTTCCACGGCGGCATCGACAACGTTCATGATCTGGTCGATCACGCGCTCGCCTTCGACGTTGTAGCCGCGCGCCCAGTTGTTGGCGGCGCCGGGGATCTTGCGGATGATGCTGCTCTCGTCAAAGAGCTGGGCCATCTCGCCGGATTCGATGCGGTGGATGACGCCGGGTTCAAGATCAATGAGCACCGCGCGCGGGGTGTACTTGCCATCGCGCACGCGGTGGAAGAAGACCTCCATGTTGCTGTTGCTGGCGGCGGCGTTGCTGCCGTCCTTGGGCATGCCGTTTTCGTTGAGGCCGTGCTCGCGCAGGATGAGGCGCCAGTAACGGTCGGCGATTTGATTGCCGCA
Source organism: uncultured Verrucomicrobiota bacterium (assembly GCA_903854655.1). Classification (GTDB taxonomy): domain Bacteria; phylum Verrucomicrobiota; class Verrucomicrobiia; order Verrucomicrobiales; family Verrucomicrobiaceae; genus CAINXC01. The sequence continues at coordinate 897 of CAINXC010000232.1, forward strand.
TTGGCCGACATGGATGCTTACGATTTCTCTCACAGGGCTTTCCTCCGGGAAGGTGTATTGGGATTCAGTGCAGTGTCTTGGGGCTGGAACAACGGGTGCTAGTGACCGGTGCGGCGGTCAACAAGGTCGCGCAGGCTGACGGCGGCGCGGGAGGCGCTGTCATCGGCGGCGGGCCTGGCGGTGCCGGAGCGGGCGGCCACTTCGGGGCTGTCCTGGACCTTGGCCTTGGCGCCGGATTCTTCGGCGACCTGGTAGCTCTGGATGAGCTCCTGGGCGGAGGCGCGCAGGGCGTTGATCTGGTCTTCGGACATGCCTTCGTTGAGGTACCAGTTGGCGAAGGCCTTGCGCTGCCAGAGCTTGTCGAAGTTGTGGCAGATCCGGTCGAGCACGCGGGCGACCTCGGTGTTGTTGGCAAGCAGGACCATGCTCTTGCGGTGGGCCACGCCGGGCTGCTCCACGTAGCCGATCTTGAAGGCGGTGGGGATCCAGTAAGTAAGCGGGAGCTGCTCGCGGATGGCGGCCAGGGCTGCGTCGGCCAGGGGCTTGTCATCCATCACGCCGCGATAGAGGACGGCGGTGCTGAGGAAACGGCCCTCCATGGGCGAGCAGGCGGCGAAGACGCTGCCGTTGTCGAACAGGGAGCGGATCATTTCCTCCACGCCCAGCTCCTCGAACTTGCTGCGGTCCGGCGGGGTGAGGGGGGCGAAGGAGATCATGAGGAAGTGCAGGGAGGGCTGCGGCACCAGGTTGGTGAGCAGCTCGCGCAGGCTGATTTCCACGGTGAGGAAGCCGCTGAAGCGCATGGAGGCGGTGAGGCCGGCGAGCGCTTCGGTGATCAGGAGGTTGAGGTCATCGACCGTGGGGCTCTCGATGTTCCATTTGCGGTGGGCGAGCTGGAACAGCGCCTCATTGTCGAAGATCAGGCAGGCATCGGCGACGCGGCGCAGGGTGTTGAGGGCGAAGACGGTGTTGTACGGCTCGGTGACCACGGAGGAAACCTGGGGCGAGGGAAGGATGGCGCAGCTCAGCACGGGGAACTCGGGATGGCGTTCCTTGATGGCCTCGATGATGAGCGAGCCAAGGCCGGAGCCGGTTCCGCCGCCGGTGGACTGAAGGACGATGATGCCGCCGACGTTGTCGCAGCGCTCCACTTCGGACTCGATGCGGGCCATGACCTCAGGAAGGGCTTCACGGCCCTCACCCAGGTAGCCGACCGCGAAGTTGCCGCCGGCGCCTTCGCTGCGGGAGATCAGGTTGGCAGGGTTGAACAGAGACCCGGTGGAGGTGCGGATGTTGTTGATGACGCTGGGCTCCAGGTCCACCATCACGGTGCGCGGCACGTAGCTGGTGTCCCCCAGCTTGGAGAAGAAGGCGCTCCAGTTGCCGCGAGGTTCCGCGCCCTGGCTGGTCTGGCCGGTGAGGGAATCAATGCCGTGCTCCTGGCAGATGGTTTTCCAAAACGAGGCGGCGATCTGATTGCCCGCCTGTCCTACTGATACCACGATGGTGTTGTTGACCTTCATTAGCGGCTCCTGTGTTCTGTGCTGACTTGAGATGGTGGCTGGAATGTTCAGCCCTGGGACTTCGCAGGAATTGCTTGGTTTGGCAAGTTTCTACTCAGTTCGCTTCGGGCCGGACGTGGGCTCCAACGGGCATGCGCAAAGGGTTGTCGTTGCGCCTTCCCTTCCCGTCGCGAGCTTTTTTCCAATTGGAAAATCTAAACAGGAACTGCGTGGCAATGCACGCATTATTTGAGCGCCGCATCCAATTGTGCCTTGTCTGGCGGGCTTTTGCGCCTCTCAATGCAGTCGAACGCTGTGGCTGCCCGCCAATTCCTGCGAGCGCGGAAGCTGGTCCGGGAGCACGGCGGCTCCCGGAATTTGAGCGCGACATCCAACCGTGCCTTGTCCTGTGGGCCTTTGCGCCTCTCAGCGGAGCTGAACGCTGTGGCCGTCCACCAGTTCCTGCGAGTGCGGATGCTGGTCCGAGAGCACGGCGGCTCCCGGATGATCCTTCAGGGTGTCGCTGACCTCCTGGCGGCTGGGCACGATCGCCTTCTTGATCGTGATGGGGCCGTCCGGCATGTCGCTGCTGGCGGGTGGTGCGTCGGGCTTTGGCAGGGCAGGCACGGTGCGGGGGGCGCTGGCCGGTGGATTGTCGGCAGGCTTGCTGGTGGCAACGGTGGCAACGGCGGCAACGGCGGCAGGAGGCTCCGATTTCGGAATTGCGGGAGCGGGTGCGGCAGGCGTTCCCGCCGCCGCAGAGGCCGTGCTGATCACAGGCGTGGCATGGCTGCCGGCGGGCTGGGCCATGCCTGGCTTGGCAATCACGGCCGGAGTGTCGGAAGATTTGGCGATGCTGACCGGCGGAGCCGGAGCGGGGACGAACATTTTCATTCCTGGCGACGAGCCGGCAGGCAACTGCGAGGGAATCGAAGGAGCGCTGGAGAAGCGTGCGGCGATCACAGGCGTGCTGGTGGAGCGCACGGCGACGGCGGGAGCCGGGGCTTCCGAGGCGGCGACGGCGACGGCATGGCTGCCGCCAAACAGCATGAAGCGACCGACCAGCAGAAGGGCGAGTGCGGCGGCCGCCCAGATGTACATGCCCGCGAGTCCGGCGCTGGTGCTGCGGCCGGCCTGTGGGAACGGGGTGACGCTCAGCGGCTTGCGGCCGGCCATGGCCTTGAGATGCACTGGCTGTGCAACGCTGACATCGCTTTCGGACCAGTCCTCATCAAAATCAGAGATGGCTCCAGCGTCCTCCATCTCGCCGGCAGATGCTCCGCTGGCGGCCATGATGGCGGCGATGCCGCGGCCTTCGGGTCCGTTCTGTCCCATCCGGTGCTCAAAAGCTTCGACAAAATCGGCGGGGGAGGGCGCGCGCTCGGCCTCCAGGCAGCCGCGGAAATAGGCGGAGAGTGTTTCCGGCACGGCCTCGCCAAAGGCCGGCATGCCGCCCGCCTGCCGTTCGCCGGTGAGGAGATAGACGGCCAGGCCCAGGAAGGAACGGTGGCGAAGGTCGCGCTCCGCCATGTGGGGATCGTGCTCGGCGCTGTTCTCGGCGGGCTCCACCAGCAGCGGCTCATACAGGCTGCGCATCGTCAGGTGCGTGCGCAGTTTCACGGTGAACGGCGGCCAGGCGTCGATGCGCTTCTGCATCAGGCGCTCGAATTCGCGTGCCTGGGTGGGGCCGCCCTTGCCCACGCGGAGGACGAGGTTGGAAGGATGCAAATCCACGCTGCGCACGCCGCATTCCATGGCCTGCTCCATTCCTGAGCGCACCTGGCGCAGCAGGGCGAGCACCTCTGGCGGATTGAGGGTGATGCGCTCGGCCATCAGGCGGCTGAGCGCGAAGCCGGGCTCCCGCTCTTCGGTGAGCAGTGTCCAGTCCGGGTTTTCCCAGACGCTGAGGGAGCGCAGAATGTTCGGATGGCGCTCAGGGTTGAAACGCCACATCTGCAGCGGCACCGCTTCGTACTGGTCGCGCTGAACGATGCTGGAGGGCGGCAGCAAATGGACCGTCACCGGCTGATCGGTCTTGAGGTTGACCGCAGAAATGGAGAACGGATGGCCGCGCACGTCGTCGCCGTCGGCCACTGCAAACCGGCCCTTCAGCAGTTCCTGGACCGGCACTTTTTCGAGCAGCAGCTCCTTCAACTGTGACTGCGGCTGCAGGGTCTCCGTGACCACGATGTGCTTGCGGGAAGTGCGCACCTGGAGGTTGCTCACCAGCGCGGAATACGCCTCACGCACGTCATCGCGCAGCTTGTCGAGCGAGGACGAGGCCTGCTCAGGGTTGAGGAGCACCGTGCGCAGGTGAGTACGCAGGCTCATGGGCAGGCAGGTCATGGCCGGCACCTGGTCTGGATTCTGTCCGTCAAAAGGCTGGCCGGTGAGCAGCAGGAACAGCAGGCGGCAGCACTCGGCGACACAGCGGCGCATGCCTTCCCCGCCCGGCTCGTCGGTGTCCATCATGCCGTAGTCCACGACTCTCAGTTGCAGGAAGGTGTCCTCCAGGGTGGTCACCAGCGGATTGTTCAGCCGCATGTGCGACACCAGGTGGGCGCACTTGGGGGTGGCAAGCAGGTCCTCCAGGAACTGCTGCATCAGGCAAAACACGGTGACGGGCGGCACGGGGCCGCGCCGCGCCACATAGTCCTCGGCAAACTCGCCGTCCGTCAGGTTGCTGGAAAAATACAGAATGCTTTCCTGCTCACCTGCTTCGAGCACTCGCATGAAGCTGAGACCGCGCACTTCCGTCGCCAGTGTGCAGCGCTCAAAGGCCGACTTCCGGGCGGACTGGTCCATTGTCGTGCCGTCTTTGAGAACGTGCAGCTCAACGAGGCGCCGGATTTTGGCATCGAAGGCGAGAAACACCACTTCGTTGGTGGAGCGGCGCAGCTCCACTTCAGTTCCGTTCGCCCGGCGGGCGATGAAGAAGTGTTCGAATTTGGCGGTTGTAGCTTCCCTGGGAGAGGAGAGTGTTGCTGCGGTCTGTCGAACCAAGATCTTATTACGGCTTGATTTGAGTGTCTCGCATTTGATAGCAATTCTACAAAACGAAATGCAGAATTGCAAATTTTAATTGTAAAGCATGGAAATTATTAAATTAGCTCTTGGCGATATTTCATTTCGTTTGTGAATCGAATATTGATGCAAATTTAATTGACTGAGTGTGTTTGATTGGTGTTTGATTTAGATTCACTATACTTCCCATAGACAACTCGCGAAAGTTGATTTTTGGGTTGATTTTTTTGGCTTGCCCAAAACCTGGAAGCCTGATTCGAGCCAAATTGCAAGGAAGGTGAAGGGGCCAAAACGTTTGTGTGGGTGCGCGAAGGTGCCTTCTGTCCTGTCCGGCGCTTTGGTTGTGGTCATTTTTCAGGCAGCGAACGTGGCCTTCATCACTGCGGATGATCAGGGCATGGCGGCCCGCCACGAGCATGCCATCGTCAGAACTTGGTGCCCGCCAAGAAAAGGCTCGGAGATGGCCTCACGACCGCTTTTGAGCTCCGCGATCTGGCCGCCGAACATCCCGGCATCGTGACCAAAATGAACGAAATCATGAAGCCTCGCATGCCTTCGAGGGAGTTTTCATTCGCCGGGCTGAACCAGCAGGAGCCGGCCGGCCGCAAAAGTAAAGGCCACGCGCCTCACATTCAGCGCGTGGCCTTCACAGCCCTTACAATGATTCTTTTCAGCTCTGGCTGCGGGTCGCCTTGACTGGCCAACTCGCAGCTCAGCTTGATTGCCGATTACGGATGCTAGTATCTCCGGTATTTGCAATAGTGCAACTGAAAAACGATAAAATTCTCAACAAAAATAGATTTACCGTTCTTTTCATTGCTGAGTAGTTCGCTTTTGATGGGGGCAAAAACAGGTCGTACAGGCCCTATATGACCTCTTGTGTTCATACGACTTGCTTCTGCAAGAGCCTCGCGACCAAGGATTGCGTTGCGTTGTCGCCTGCCTTTTCGCTTGCCCGCAGGGACAGACATCGCTTTCCTCAGCCCGCATGAACCGCCGACACTTTCTTCAGTCCACCATGACGGCTGCGGCCGCCTCTGTCTTTGCCGATGTCCACGCTGCCGCCCCGGAGGGCAAGCTCATGATCGGCATGGACTACTTCGCCACCCGCGCCACGGGCTGGAAGGCCCCGCAGATCGTCGAGTACGCGGCCTCGCTGAAGCTTGATGCGCTGTTCCTTTCGGAACTGGTGCCGTTCGAGAGCTTTGAGGACGACTACCTGAAGAAGCTCAAGGCGCAGATCGACGCCGCCGGGATCAAGGTTTATGTCGGCGGGCGCAGCATCTGCAAGACCTCGAACATGTGGGAGGGCAAGTATGGCACGGCGGATGAAACCATGGCGCTGATCATTCGCGTGGCCAAGGCGCTCGGCTCGCCGGTGGCCCGCTGCGTGCTGGGCAACTACAAGGACCGCGCCACCGATGGCGGCATCGAGCGGCATCAGGAGGAGGTGCTGAAGGTGTTCAAGGCCGCGAAAAGCCGCTGCGAGGCGGAGGGCATCAAAATTTCCATCGAGAACCACGCGGGCGACCAGCAGAGCCAGGAACTGCGCGCACTGATCGAAACCGCCGGCAAGGATTACGTCGGCGCCTGCATCGACCCCGGCAATGCGATGTGGGCTCTGGAGGACCCCATGCACAACCTCGAAGTCCTCGGCCCCGTGGTGAATTGCAGCAGCGTGCGCGACAGCATGATCTGGGAGACCCCCGAAGGCGCAAAGGTGCAGTGGACGGCGATTGGCGAAGGTCTCGTCGATTACACCGCCTATGCGAAGCGCTTCGCCGAGCTCGCGCCCGGCGTCGCGCTGATGGTGGAAACGATCTCCGGTTTCTCCAGGGACATGCCCTTCCTGAAGGAGGAGTTTTGGAAGCCCTATGCCAAGGCCCCCGCGTCCTCGTTTGCCGGCTGGCTGGCCATGATGAAGCGCGGCCACGAGATCCCGCCCTTCAAGGCTCCGGACAAGGCCGCCGAAGCCGCCTACCAAAGGGTGAGCTGGAGCGCAGCGTCACCTGGCTGCGCGGGAACGTGTAACCACGCGCAGAGGTCTTTTCCTGATTTGGCAAGCGAATGGGGGCAGACGAATGAGAGGGGAAAGCCGAGACACCAAGACCAATCCTCCTTCTTCATTCGTCTGCCCCCATTCGCTTGCCAAATTGAGGAGGCGTTTCCACCCAGCTTTCCATGCGTTTCACCATCCAGTCCTTTGCCTTCCACGTGCTGCCCATGCGCGCACGTTTTCCGTTCAAGTACGGAATCGCGTGCATGACGGCCCTGCCGCACCTTTTTGTTCAGGTGGCGCTGGTGGTGGATGGCCGGGAGGTGAGGGGACTTGCCTCGGAAGGGCTGCC
>CAINXC010000233.1 GCA_903854655.1 uncultured Verrucomicrobiota bacterium
ACTTAGAAAGTCCGGGTTAAGGTTAATAAGCGCATCCAGCCTACGCAGCGCAGAATCAAAATGCGGATGCATATTTACCGGATTACTTTGTAAGTAATTGATTAGCGTTTCTGAAATATCAGGTGGAAGGCGGCGTTTTTGGAGTCATGTCATTCACGGATGAAGATCTTCTGCAACTGCCAGCGAAGGAGCTGGTGGCGATCATCCGTCGGCTTGAGCAGCGCATAGCAGAACAGGACGCGCAGATAGCAGCCCTGATCAAAGGGATGGAGAAGCTCAGTCAAGCCGTGCGCGAGTCGCACCGTGGCCATGCGCCTTTTAGCAAGGGCAGGAGCAAGCCTGATCCAAAGAAACCTGGCCGCCGGGCAGGCAAGGGGAACTTCACTCAGCGCCCGGAGCCCGGGCCGACGCCCGCAGATGAAGTGCAGGACATTGACGTGCCGCTGGAGGTTGATCAACGCCTGTGCCCGCAATGCCAGGTGCCGCTGGACACCGCTGACGAGCAGGTCACCGTGGAGGATGCGCCGCCTGTGCCGCGCCGCGTGATCAAGCGCTTCACGGTGCAAACAGGGCGTTGCCCGCAATGCGGATTTAGAGTGCGAGGCAGCCATCCCGAGTTAGGGCGCCATCAATGCGGAGCCAACGCCCATCAAGCAGGTCCCAATGCCATTGCCCAGGGCCTGGCGCTGCACTACCACAGCGGGCTGCCCATGCGCAAAGTGCCGCATGTCCTGGCACAGCATACGGGCATCAAAATAAGCCAGAGCGCGCTGACCCAGGCCGCAGGCAGGCTCAGCCACAACGAGGGCATCATGGAGCGCCACTATGAGGCGCTGCGTGACGAAATCCGGCGCAGCCCGGTGGTCAACACCGACGACACCGGCTGGCGCATCGGCGCAACGCTGGTCTTTTTGATGGGCTTTTTCACCCGCAGCACGGCGGTGTACCAGGTGCGCGGGCAGCACCGGCACCAGGAAGTCATGGAAGTGCTCGGCACGGGCTTCGGCGGACTGCTCGGCACGGACCGTGGCAGCAGCTACGAAGCACAGGCGTTGGACAATGTGCAGATGCAAAAGTGCCTCAGCCACGTCCTCAAAAACCTCAGTGCCGTGGAGGAAGCCAAGACCGGGCGGGCCAGGGCCTTCAGCAGGCAGCTAAAAGCCACGCTGCGCGAAGGCATCGCGCTCTGGCAGCAGCAGCAGGCAGGCAAACTGGACCGGGCCAGTTATTTTGCGCGGGCGGAGGAACTCGACGACCGTCTGACGCACCAGTTACGCGCACGAATTTTGAGCGATGCGGACAACCAGCGGATGCTCGACGGCATAGGCAGACAGCATGAGCGAGGTCGGCTGACCCTGTTTTTGCTCCAGCCCGAGATAGAACCCACAAACAACCGGGCCGAGCGCGGGCTGCGCCCCGCTGTCATCGCCCGCAAGGTGTCTCAATGCTCGAAGAACCAGCGAGGCGCACACACTTACGAGGTGCTCAAAAGCGTCTTCACCACCCTTGCGCTGCGAACAGAGGATGTCACAAGATCCTTTGCCGCGCTGCTCCGCGGAGAAGCTTTCCCCGCCTAACCGTTTGGGCTAATCAGTTACCTACGCAGCGCTCCAACCACATAATAAAGAGGTCGAAACCTCAAGAGCTTTTTTTGCCACGCCAGATCCCGCACTTGAACCGAATGTTCGAGTTGAGAAACCCGTCCGCACCCCTGATCAGCTCAAGGTTGTTGATTGCCCAACACTGCGGCTCTTGCTCTGGCACATTAACTTCCAAATCGAAACGTCGGTTGGCAAGCCAGTCCGTCTCTAAAGTAACAGGCCACCCGTCGGTGGCGTGCAACCAACCCTCGCTAACACTGTCTTCGTCCAGATGAATCTGTACACTAAACCGGCTTTCGGTTTCACATTGAATCTGCCCAGGGTCATTTTTCTTGTCTTCCTTCAGCAGTAGGACTTCACCAAACTTAAATCTCGCGGACATGGGTGTAACAATTCGGGGCTAAAAGCCCGCCAGGGGTAGCAGACCCTGGCGGGCTGTGTTCGCCAAGTTCGAAAACCTGACGCTCATTTGCTGAACGGTCAGGAACAGCAATGCGATCCTACCGCCGCCCCGCTCGGAATCAAGCATTTCCTGTCAAGCTCTTTTATTGGTACTGGGTCAGTCCGATTATGGTAATTCGGAAGCGGCTTTCAAGTCTCTGGCGCTGGCCCCGGCTCCTTGCTGTAGTCGCCGCGCTCCCATTTTGCGAAAACCCTGTCGTAGGGTCCCATGCTTATGATCCACCGCTCCAACGAATCCGCCCCCTTAGCCATGGTTTTGATGTTCGCGGCAAAGATCATGTACCGTACGAAGTGATGTTCCATGTCGTAATGTCGAAACGGGCCATCTTTGGGCGAGATGGCCTTAGCGAGCCACTCCTGGCTTTTGAAGGCATCCGAAGCGGCCTGCATGGCCATTCCGCGCAGGTGGATTTCTTCGTCAAGACGGCCCCGCCAACAAGCGATAAAAGCGTTGATGATCCCAACTATAACGCCACCGACCGCGCCAGCGAGAGCGCCGCCCCACAGGACGATCCCATTGTTTGGGCCTTCCTTTGGTGGATCAGTCTTGGCCTGAAGCGACAGCTCCTTTGTGCCGGGATCTTCAGCGCCAGTTTTACTGTCACCATGCTTCTGATCGGGTGGTTGCTGGCAAAAGCACGCGGATGGCAGTAGCAACAAGACAGCAAAAACACTCATCCAGATATTTTTCATGGCCCCCTGTGTATCCGTCGGGGTTGCGGTTGGGCAATGCAAATCCCTGTGCAATTTCGGTAATCACATGCGTTATTGAGCCCATGGAACGCGCCACCCCAGCGAAGAAGACGGCCGAAAAGCCCAGCAAGACGAAAGCCGCAGAGGCTGTCGTCTCTGCCGCTCAACGGGTGTTTTCCAAGGTGTCCGAGAAGGCTGACTGTCTTTGGTTAGGCGGTGAATCAGCCAAAGATCCGAGTCGGCAAATTGAAGCGCCTGATGAGCGCCCTCAACAGCCCAGGCTTCACGTCCTTGCCTTTGTGGACGGGCAGAGGAAAAGAGGCCGGCTTGCCTTCGATGTCGGGGTGATAGATCATCTGGTGCGAGCCCTTGCCCAGTCCGAATGGAATTCAAAACGCGGATCATGGTTCCGCAGGATCTTGAAAACGTCGGCGGCTGACTTGGCTTTCGGCATGGCCTAGGCCACTTTGGCGCGTGGAGCAGGGGTCCGAGGCTTGCTCACGGTGGGAATGTTTTCGCTTGCGATGGAGGTCACGGTGGCGCGTGCGGTCAGGCTGGTTAACTGATCCCGCGATGAAAGGCCGCGAATCTGGGCCTGCTGCGCGGCCTCCCACCGTTTGAAGATGTCACGCGGCGCTGGAGAGAAAACCATGGCGGGGCGCTCCTTGGAATCAGCAAAGGCGATCTGCGCGGCAATGGCTTCATCCAACGCCTTCTTGGCGGCTTTTTCGGTTTTGCCGTAGCCGAGAAGGTCCATTTCCAAGGCATGAGCGACGAAATCGTTGTCTTCCCGGTAGATGAGCACTCGGACGGGAAGATCAGAAAAGGGGGTCTTCATGACGAAGCGAAACCGCGCTTTCACCAAACCGTCCGCAAAAATCACTTCTTTCGCGCCCTCGGTATTTCATTTTGCATTACATACATTGTATGTAGTTATTGAATTGCCGGTTTCCCAGGTGAAAGCCGGTTATATCGCAGGTCGCCCATCAGTTCCTGACACCAATGGCAGCTATGAATCGGTAGAAGGCTCGGACGAGCGAAAGGAGCGTGGACACTCTTGTCCGCAATCGGCAATCAGCGGCGCAGCCGCCACTCTCTCGATAAGCAGCGCAGTCACCGTGCAAGCTTCTGGGAGAATGCTCGCGGCTCCGCCGCAGGTGTTTTAATGCGGACAAGAGTGTCCACGCTCCTTTTTCCTGCCGAGACTTTGAGCCAACATCCACCGTAGTTGGTATGAATCGTTGACGACACCAGTCTCAAATCGAGCATGGCGACCTGCCAGCACCTGATTGCCCGTGACCCGTTCAATGGTCGCCGAGGCGTGTCTTCTTCACGACCAAGCGCCGGATGCTGTTGCCGAAAGGGATGGGACCCGCGCTTCGGGAAAGACGCGCCACATACCCGGCGCCTTTGTTCACCTGGAGATCAATCCGCTCGCGTCGCTCCGGTCCCTTTCCCGCTGGCCAGTTCGTCAGCCAGCCAGGTCAGGGCGTGCATCGCACGGTGCAGTCCTCGCCTGAGCCGTTGGGTGCCGCGCAGGTGGCAGTGACGGGATGATCGCGGCGGAAAATGGGAAGAAGGTCAGTCAGCAGCAAGGAACAGCTCCCGGGGCTGTTTCGACGCTCTCAGGCGATGTGCAACCATCTTGGTTGGGCATCTCCACGGAACACGCGGGTGCAGGAAAGTCGAGCCCCACGCCCAGGCCAATTGGAGCAGAGGGCGTATCCCACAAAATCATCGCTTTTTGCGGAAAACTCACAGAGCCATCTCACATTGTCGTCGGAGACCTCCGTGTCTTTCTGACCGTGCTTCCATTCGATAATTGAGGAGGGACGAATCGTTGGATTCCCATCGGGATCCCAACACGTCATGCGAGGCTGGGGCCAAATGACAATATCCTTGCAGACCTGCAGTTTGCTTGCGTCGCTCCCAGACAACGCCTGCTGGGCTGAAACTTGTGGAACGGCCACCTCAATCGCAATCTGGGCAGGATCAGCCAGGAAGTTTCCCGGGCGGCAATGACGCACAAGGTGACCGAAGCAGAACAGACTGACCATTTCACGCTCGCGTCGCCCGGTCCAGCTCTTCCCGGCCAATTCGTCTGCCAAGGTGGTCAGCGAAGCTTTGACGAAACAGTCTATTTCCCCAATCAAAGTAAAACTCCTCCTGCGGATTTGATGAAAGCTGCGTTCGCAGGGACCATCGGATGCGAACGCATAATCACTGTCGCAGGTGGACCCTACTTCGCGAACGCCTTGTTCGCTGGATCGTCCGCGCTCAGGATGTAGGCGATGAGGTCGAGGAGTTCGTCCTGGTTGAGGGCGTTGATGAGGCCGGGGGGCATCATGCTGACGGGATAGTCTTTTTTGGACTTCACGTCGGCGGCGTTGACGGCCACAAGCTCGCTGGGGGCGAAGGGATTGGTCATGACCATGAGCTTGCCGTTCTCTTCGGCGACGACGCGGCCAATGAGGGTGGTGCCGTCCTTCTTTTCGATCTGGTGGCTGCCGTACTGGTCGCTGATGACCTTGCTGGGGTCGATGATGTTCTCCATCAGGTCGCGCATGGTGTAGCGGTTGGCGGCTCCGGTGATGTCGGGGCCGATGTTGCCGCCCTGGCCGGCGAAGTGATGGCAGGCGATGCACATGATGGAGCTGAACATGGCCTTGCCATTGGCGTAGCTGCGGCCCTTCAGGCCGGTCTTGGTGAGGGCGACGACCTCATCAATGGTGTAGGCCTTGCCGGGGCCCTTGGGGGCCACGTAGTTGGCGGCGACGGGGGCCTCGACATGGGTGCTGAGCTTGTTGAGGGCGTCCTTCTCCTCGGCAGGGACAAAGTTGGCCAGCGCCTCGTTGCGGGCGTTTTCCAGGAACTTCTTGAAGCTGTTGCCGCCGCGCCATTTCGAAGTGGTGGGGAACCAGCCGAAGAACTGCTTGCGCAACTCGGGCGTCCAGCCGGCGGTGGCGTTGCGCAAGGCGAAGACAAAGGCGATCTGCTGCTGGTTGGGGCGGCTGTCATTGACCCCGGCGGCGGCGTTGCCGTAGCCCATGTTGCGGGCCAGCAGAGCATCGCTGGCGATGGTGGGTCCGTCATCCTTGGCGGTGGCCATCAAGGACAGGGTTTTGGCCAGGACCTTCTTGGAATCGAGGAAGACCAGGAGCTGGCAGAGCTCGCGGTCGGCATAGGTGTCGCCATCGGGGAACAGCGTGTCGAACTTGTCGGCGTACTTCGCGCACACTTCCGGCGCTGGCTTGCCGAAGCGGGTGAAGCAGACCTGGTAGCCGCGAATCAAGGCAAGGCGGTGGAATTGATCCTGGCTCTTGTAATCAATGCGGTCGAGGGCTTCGAGCACCTTGGGCTGCAAGGCCTTGTCGCCCACGTGGCAAAGCGCCATGAGCGCCTCCAGCGAGGCCTGGGTGTCCTTTTCAGCGAGGGCGCGAGCTGACCACAGCGCGACGGGCTGGCGCTCGATGGCGACGCGGGCGGCCCAGCGCACGTAGCGGTCCGTGCTGGCGAGGGAGGGCCAGGCCTTGTCGATGGCTTCGGGGCCGGTGCCCTCCTGGTGCAGCTTTTCCAGGTCGCGGCGCAGCAGGGCTTCCTTGGGCAGCTCGATGGCGGGCGCGGGCTCCACGCTTTCCTTGCCTTCATAGGTCACGCGATAGAGGGCGCTCTGGGTCTTGCGACCGCCGATGGTGAAGTACATGGCGCCATCGGGATGGATGAGCACATTGGTCAAAGGAAGGGGCTTGCCGCTGACGAACTCCGTCTTCTCGGCCTTGTAGGTGGCGCCATCGGGCGTGAGCAGCACGGCGTACATGGTGCCATAGGTCCAGTCGTCCATGAAGAAGGCGCGCTGGTATTTCGCCGGGAAGCGGGCGCCGGTGCCGAAGGTGACACCGGTGGGGCTGCCGGGGCCGATGTTCAGGGGCGAGGGCAGGCAGTCCGCCAGGTAGGCCGGCCAGCGGCCCTGGCCGGAGCGCCAGCCATAGTCGCCACCGCTCACGCAGTGGTTCACACGGGTGGGCATGTACCAGGGGGTGCCCATGTCCCACTCCATGTCGGAATCATAAGTGAAGAGGTCGCCCGCCGCATTGAAAGCGATGTCGTAGGCATTGCGGAAGCAGCCGTCGAAATACTCCACCCGCTTGCCGTCGGGATCAATTTTGCAGATGTAGCCGCCGGGAGCCAGGATGCCCCGGGCGTGACCATTCGCATCCCACATGCGCGGCAGGATGTGGTCTTCACCGGTGGCACCAGCGGCCACGGTGGAGGCGTTCAGGTCATCCGGCAGCTTGGTGTGGTTGCCGCAGGTAAAGTAGATGCTCTTGCCATCGGGCGAGAGCTTCAGGCCGTGCGGTCCGTGCTCACCACCGCCCTTGATGGCGCGCAGCAATTCAGGCTCGCCGAAGGTGTCGTTGCCGTTGTCCTTCATGCGCCACAGACCGGTGGTCTTGCCCTTGTTGGGCGTGGCACCGGCTTCATTGATCATGACATAGAGGCTGTTGAAGGCATAGAGCAGGCCGTGCGCGCCGCCGATCTTGGCTGGCAGGGCTTCGATCTGGGTCTTGTCGCCCGAACCCACCGGCGGAACGGTGGCGCGATACAGACCGCCGTACTGGTCACACAGAATCAGACGGCCCTTGGGGTCCACCGTCATGCTGACCCAGGAGCCCTGCTCCTCTTTGGGAACGGTGTAAAGCAGCTCCACCTTGAAGTCCTTCACCACCTCGATGTCCTTGGGATCAATCGCTTCATCGGGGTTGCCCGCACCGGCCTTGGCCTTGCCGCTCAGGGCATCGCCCCAGGGGCCTATGCCGTACTTGCCCAGCTCTGCGGCGGGTTTCCACTCCTGCTTGCCGGTGGGCGACACTTCCCATGTGCCGTCGGTGGCAATCACGGTTTCCTTCTTGTCCCCGGTGGTAAGGGTGAGCCTCACGAACAGCGCCGCAGCCCCGCCGTGATTGGTGGCGTCGATGAAAAGGTCATTCTTGCCCGGCTTCAGGAGCTTGGTGATGTCCACCTTCGTTGGCACCATCCAGTCGGGATTGGCCTTGATGGCCTTGCCGTTGATCTTCGCCTTCGCGCCATTGTCACAGGTGTATTCGAAGATGGCGGAAGCGACACCTGCCGGCACTTCGATGGACTTGCGGAAGCTGGCCTTTTCATTGGCCGCAGCGTGGGTGGAAGACCAGATCCATTGCGGTTCGGCCTGGGCAAGAACGGCGGCGAAGAGGGAAAAACAGAGAACGAGGGACTTCATGAAGGGAAGAATGAAAAGGGCGTTTGGATACGCGGACGGCAGGGCGGTTTATCGAAAGAATCAAAAGAGCGCGAGTTTTCGATCAATTCCTGGTGATGACCATGTGAAAACCCGTGAATCGGTAGCGCCGCTGAAACTCGGCCAGAGACAGGCATAGTTGCCGCTCCGTGCCAAACGGTGAAAGGAATCCCCTGCCCCCGCTGTAGTCGGAATGTGCGCCCCGCGACCGCCATCCTGCTTCTCGCCGCCCTGCTGCTGCCGGGCACGCTCGCTCATGCCGAAAAGAAGACGGGACCGAAGCCGATCCCCTGGTCCTTCAAGCCCTTGCAACGTCATGCCTTGCCGGCAGTGATGCAAACAGCCTGGCCGAAGACGGGGATTGATTATTTCCTCCTGGCCAAGATCGAAAGCAGCGGCGGAAAGCCCTCCGCGCAGGCCACGCCGCGAGAACGGGTGCGGAGGCTGTCGTTTGATCTTGTCGGCCTGCCCCCCTCCGCCGAACAGGTGGCGGCTTTTGAAGCGAATCCCAGCGCCGCCGCCTGGGCCGCGCTGGTGGATCATCTGCTTTCCATGCCGCAATACGGCGAGCGCTGGGGCCGCTACTGGCTGGATCTGGCGCGCTACGTGGACCAGACGCCGGACTGGCTGGATTCCACCTCGTCATCCTGGCGCTACCGGGACTGGGTGGTGAAAGCGCTCAATGGCGACATGCCTTACGATGAGTTCGTGATGCGCCAGCTTGCGGTGGATCAGATGCCCGGCTTTACGCCGCAGGACTGGCCTGCGCTGGGCTTCCTGGGGCTTTCACCCACGTACTTCAAGGAGCTGCAACTGCCGCCGGAGATCATTCGCACCACCGTCGCGGACGAGTGGGAGGAGCACGTCGATGCCCTGGGCCGCACGTTCCTGGGCCTGACGCTGGCCTGTTCCCGCTGCCACGATCACAAAAGCGATCCTGTCACCACGCAGGACTACTATGCGCTGGCCGGGGTGTTCGCCAGCGTGAAGCTGACCGAGCGCCCGATGATGAGCGAGGAGCTGTGGAAGCCGGTGGCGAAGGCTCGTGAGGAAGTGACGAAGCTTGAAAAAGAACTCACCACGCTGAAGCCCAAGCTCAAGAAGGACCCGGCTGTCGCGGCCCAAATCGCGGAGTGCGGGCGCAAGATCGAGCAATTGAAGGCAACGCCGCATTACAACATGGCAATGGCCAATGCGGTGCAGGACGCGGCGTTGTTCGTGGTGGAGGCGGACAACAAGAAGGGCACCAAGCTCGATTACAAACCGGCCATGGCCCGTGATCTCGCGGTGATGAAACGGGGCAATCCCAACGACACCGCCGAAGTGGTGCCGCGCCGCTTTCTCTCGGCCTTCGCTTCATCGAATGGCAAACCGCGCGCCTTCACC
>CAINXC010000234.1 GCA_903854655.1 uncultured Verrucomicrobiota bacterium
GGAATCCCACCAAGAACCACTGCCCGCACCCCCAGCGTTTTGGCGGCAGATGCGGAGGCTCATCAAGCTCTGGTCGTGGCGGATCTTCAGACACGCCAGTCATCGTGCCACAGTCACCCGCCTCACCGCCAGGCCAAACTCACCTCGCCACATCCAGAATCTCGTGCGGCCCGGCAAGTTCGAAGAGGTTCTTATCCTCTTTGATCGAAATCAGCGGAGCCACTCCCTTTGCCACCGTGAGCTTTTCCGTTGAAACACTGCCATCATTGCGGCCCACGATGATCTTGCCGCCTCGCCAGGCCCGGCCCGGTTTGGCCTGTCCCGCGATGTCGGCGTCCCATTCTGGCGGCCATGTGCACCGCGCAGGGTTCTCAAAGATCAAGGGAACATCGCCGTTGTCTTGTGACCTTACGCCTTTCGTCATTGCCCAGTGGTTCTCGCCCGGGCTCAAGGCGTCTTCAAAATGGGGGCGTATTCCAAAGTTGTTGTCTGGAACAAATGGACTGACCTGTGCGGAGAAAATCCTTTCATCGTCCACATAGCCGCCACGAAAGAGCTCCCTGAAAGCTTCATTTGCAGTGCTGCCCTCGGGATATTTGCCTTCATGGTCTTTCGCATAGGCATGCAAGGCCAGGATGATTTGCCGGGCATTGTTACAGGCTTGCATTTGGCGGGCCTTTTCCTGAATGCCGTTGAACGCTGGAATGGCTAAATTGAGAACCGGACCTCCCGCTATCATGAGGAAGAAAAAACACTGCAACGCAAAACACCCGAGGCGCTCAAGCGTGTCGCCTTTCTTCCTCGTCTCCGGCTCAGGTGTTTCTTCAGTTGGTGATCCTTCGCTTGGCATGACCCTCATTTTGCCTCGGGAGGGACCACCAGCACGAGACCAATCGGAACCGCCTCCACCTCAAACTACGGCACCCTGGGGAACTTCGAGAAGTCCGGCTTCCGTTTCTCGATGAAGGCGTTCTTTCCTTCCTTGGCCTCCTCGCTCATGTAGTAGAGCAGGGTGGCGTTGCCGGCGAGATCGAGAAGGCCCATCTGGCCGTCGCAATCGGCGTTGAGCGCGGCCTTGAGGCAGCGCAGGGCGATGGGGGAGTGTGCGAGGATTTCGCGGCACCACTTGACGGTTTCTTCCTCAAGCTGGGCTAGCGGCACCACGGTGTTGACGAGGCCCATGTCGAGCGCCTGCTGCGCATCGTACTGGCGGCACAGGTACCAGATTTCGCGGGCTTTCTTCTGGCCGACGATGCGGGCCAGGTAGCTGCTGCCCAGGCCGCCATCGAAGGAGCCCACCTTGGGGCCCGTCTGGCCAAAGCGGGCGTTGTCCGCCGCGATGCTCAGGTCGCACACCACGTGCAACACGTGGCCGCCGCCGATGGCGTAGCCGGCGATCATGGCGATCACCGGCTTGGGCAGGCCGCGAATCTTCTTTTGCAGGTCCAGCACGTTGAGCCGGGGAATGCCGTCGTTGCCCACGTAACCGGCATGGCCGCGCACCTTCTGATCGCCGCCGGAGCAGAACGCATCGGGACCCTCGCCGGTGAGGATGATCACGCCCACATGGGGGTCCTCATGGGCGATGTCGAAGGCCTCCAGCATCTCCTTCACCGTCAGCGGGCGGAAGGCGTTGCGCACCTCCGGGCGGTTGATGGTGATCTTGGCGATGCCGTCGCTGGTCTTCTCCAGCTTGATGTCGGTGAAAGTCTTGATGGTGGTCCACATGGCGCGCGCATCGTAGCCAAAGATGCGCGGGTGTCATGCAGGGGTTTCATCGTGAACGCCGAAGGCACCGGTGAAAAGATCCGCCACGGTGCACCGTTGATGCCCTAGCTGACCGCCCTTGACCTTTGACGGCCCGTCGCTTGCGGCAAGGACCAATCGCGGATTGGGCGGGCCGCTGGCGGGCGCCAGCACCTCTTCATTTCCCATCACCCAACCATGAGCATCCCACCCGCCGCCTTCAGCCGCCGCCAGTTCCTCCACACCCACCTGCTCGGCCTCGCCGCCGTTGCCACGGCAGAACTGCCGCAGGCCCTGCGCGGCCAGGCGGCCAGCGATCCCTGGCACGGGCTCAAGCTTGGCGTCGCCTCCTATTCCTTCCGCAAGTTCACCCTGGAGCAGGCCATCGCCATGACGGCGGAGCTGGGGCTCAAGTACATCAGCCTGAAGGACGTGCATCTGCCCCTCACCAGCACGAAGGCGGAGCGCCAGGATGCCCGCAAGAAAATCGAAGCCGCCGGGCTGACGCTGATCAGCGCCGGGGTGATCGCCATGCCGAACAAGGAGGACGTGATTCGCAACGCCTTCGAGTATGCCCGGGACGCCGGCATTCCCACCATCGTCTGCGCCCCCGCCAAGGAGGCCATGGA
>CAINXC010000235.1 GCA_903854655.1 uncultured Verrucomicrobiota bacterium
TGAAATGGCAAACCCACGACTTGGGATCGGGCGTGTGGGAGGTGGGCTGCGAGGTTTGAGGCGCGAAGGGGCATTGTCCCACAGCGGAGATGACATGCTTAATCCCACGATAGTGCCACGGCGTTGCCTGGGTTGTCATCGTTTTGTCATTTGTTCGCCGATGAAATCCTTTGGTGAACGCTGCGCCCAGTCTTGCGCTTGGCGGCGGATTGCGACAATCTCGGCGCGCATGAGTTCCCCGACCGTCCCTCCCACTGAAATCACCAGTCTCCGTCAGTTGTCCAAGCACCAGGTGCGCTCTGGGCTCGCGGCGTGGCTGGGCTGGCTGTTCGACGGGCTGGACATGCACTTGTACACGCTGGTAGCGACAGTCTTTGTGGCGCAGCTCATGCATCTGCCGGAGGACGATCCCTCGGTGGGCATGCATGGGTCGATCATTCAGGCGGCCTTCCTGGTGGGCTGGGCTCTGGGCGGCGCGTTCTTTGGCCGCCTGGGCGATGTGCTGGGGCGCAGCCGGGCGCTGGTGCTGACGATTCTGACCTACGCGGGCTTCACCGGCCTGTCGTTCTTTGCGCAGACCTGGTGGCAGCTCATGATTTTCCGCTTCCTCGCCGCGCTGGGCATCGGCGGTGAATGGGCCGTGGGCGCCTCCTTGCTCGCCGAAACCTGGCCCAAAAACTGGCGTCCCTGGATCGCGGCGGTCTTGCAGAGCGCGGTGAATTGCGGTGTGCTGGTGGCCTGCCTTGCAGGGGCGTTGAACGCCGGCCATGACCCGCGCAACGTGTTCCTGGTGGGCGTGATTCCCGCGCTGCTGACGCTGTGGATCCGCCACGCCGTGCCGGAGACGGAAGAATGGACCGCCGCCCGCGAGGGCCAGCCGGTGCCACGGGTGAGGGAGCTGTTCAGCCCTGCGGTGCGCGGGGTTACCTGGCGGGTGCTGATCATCTGCGGTGTGTCGCTCACGGCGCATTGGACCTTTCTGTTCTGGCAGCAGAAGCACGTGCTGAGCCTGCCGGAAATCGCCAGCCTGGGCAAGGAAGGGCGCGATCACGCGGTGGTGGTGGCGCTGATGTGGATCATGTTTGGCAGCCTCATCGGCAACTTCATTGCTGGCGGGCTGGCGAAGCTGATGGGCTATCGCAACGCGATTGTCATCATGATGGTGGCCTACTTTATCATCATGATGGTGGCTTTTTCTCGCGTGTGGGACTGGGAGACGACGAAGATTCATTTCGCCATCATCGGTGCCTGCCAGGGGGTGTTTGGTTTGTACACCATGTGCCTGCCGCCGCTGTTCCCCATCCTGCTGCGCACCACAGGGGCGGGTTTCTGCTACAACATCGGCCGCATCGTCGCCGCCGGCGGCACGGTGTTTTTCGGCCTGTATGTGAAGGTGGGCAACTTCCGCACCGCGCTGCTGTACGCAGGCTTCCTGTTCGTCCCCTCCGCCCTGGTGGCAATGATGCTGCCGATGGAGAAAGAGGAAGCGGGCGAGGTGAACATGCTGGCGGATTGAGCGGGAACGAAAAGTAGTCGTCATCGCTCCGCGTGACGAGCCTTGTGCGCTGTTGGCTCGGAAACGCCTTGATTCATTTGGTGCTGAGCCGGCTGGCCGGGCGCAATGCTCATCACGACGGAGCGTGATGGCTGCTTTGCTGGCGGCCTCCCGCCGCCTCACTCCACTCGCAAATCCAGATAACGCAAGCTCACCGGCTCGCCGGTGAGAAGCAGGAATTCGACATCGTTTCCGCCGTCGCGCAGCAGGGACGAGGGCACCTTCCAGGCGCGCATCTGCCCGGGCTTGCCGAGCAGTGACGGCGACGGATTGGCAAAGGGCTCGCTCACATCTGCCTGAAGGGCCAGTTCGGTGCCGTTGAAGAGGGCGCGAATCGCATGGTTTTCGACATTCTCGTCAGCTTGCAGGCGCAGGCGGCCTTCGTTGGTCCAACCCTTGGCGGGGGGTGCCAGATCGAGCGCAAAGATCGCCTTCGTCCCGGCGCTGAGCTTGCGTGGCAGAATGGGCGGGCGCCGATAGGGGTTGTCCCAGCCTGGGGCGATGAACCAGTGCTGGGGCAGGCCTGCGAGGAGGCTGGGATTCCCCAGCGATTTCAAGGCATCGAAAGGCGGCTCGCTGAAGGGCCCGCGACCCGCTCCCCCGTGCTCCCGGTAGTAGGCGAAATTGAACAGGCTGACACCCTGCGCGCCGCGTGCGTAGCCCAGGTGGGCGGTGGTCTGCAACTGCTCGCGGGTGGCGCGGCGGAAGGTGAAAGTATCGTAGCCGGATGTTAGCTTAGCGCCGTTTTCGATGGAATGGCACAGCTCCACGTACAAAGCCGCGCCTGCGGACTGCCTGCGG
Organism: uncultured Verrucomicrobiota bacterium; assembly: GCA_903854655.1. GTDB lineage: Bacteria > Verrucomicrobiota > Verrucomicrobiia > Verrucomicrobiales > Verrucomicrobiaceae > CAINXC01. The sequence goes on from CAINXC010000235.1 coordinate 2,357, forward strand.
ATGGCGGCGAGATCCATCTGCTGAGTGCTGAAGTAGCTGGCGGACGCGTTCACCATGTCCAGCCCGGCA
>CAINXC010000236.1 GCA_903854655.1 uncultured Verrucomicrobiota bacterium
CGGCCAGGTCATCCTGCTGGAGCTGGTGCATGGCCGTGCGCGAGCGCAGGCGGGCGGCGTTGAGGTTGATCTCGTGCAGCGACTGCTGCTCCGGCGTGAGCGAAGGATCGGCCGGGAAGTCCTCGGCGCTGATCTCGGGCCACCGGGGGAGGCGCTGGCTGGCCGCCGGCGGCGTGCCGGCCGGGGGAGCGGGACTGGAGCCGTCGTTGCGAAGCAGGACGACCGGATCGGACTGGCCGATGTGATCGGCGGGATGATCAGGCAGAGGGACGACCACATTGGACTCGCTTTTAGGGTCGGTGATAGGATGGGGCAGAAGGACGGCAATATCGGACGGCCATGCCGGGCTGGCGCCCCAGGCCGGGAGCCGTGTCCTGGCGGACGGTCCGGGCTGGCCTGGCGTGCCGGGCAGGACCCAGGGCACGGGCTCGCCGGGGAAGAGGCGGCTGGAGCTGCCGCTCTGGCGCAGCACCTGGGCGGCGGGAGGCAGGCTGAAGATGTCGCGGGGGCCGGGAGCGCCGCCCTGGCCCGTGAAGGGCGCCCTCATCCCGTCCGAAATTTTCTCCAGATGGGACGTTGTAGCATCCACATCGCCGCCGTCAGGATCGGCGGGCGGGGCGGAGGTTGTGAGGGTGAGGGCCATGGTGTCGCCGCAATGGGGGAGGATTTGCACGCGGCATACGGCGGTCCGCGAGGCACGGCGGGAAGAATAACCCCCGCCTGGCGGAGGGCAACGGGTGCGGGTGTGATTGTGTGGTGTGTTGTATCGCAGTGTATCGTGATGTCGCCCATTTTTATGATCGCTGGAGGGGCATTGCCCGGCTTGCAGGCGGCGGGCGACGCCGTGCCAGGCTTCGATCTCGGCGAAGGCTGTGCCAGGAACCGCGCCACGGTGATCGTCTAAAGACTCGACTCCAACTCGCCCGCTCCGCAGCCTCACGTTGGAGTCGAGCGTTTACGCGATCACCCGCGAGCGTGGCCGGCCTTCGATTCCTGCGAAGACCAAACAACTTCGCAGCGGGAAGCCTCACCGCGCCGCTTCGGCCACCGGCACGGGGTGGGTGTAGTAGCGAATCTCACCTTTGGTGAACTGCTCGGCGTGGTTGGCGAAGCCCTGCTTCAGGCTGGCGCGCTCGTAGTTGTGGCCGCCGGCCTGGATCACGTCGGGGCCTTCCTTGGCGATCAGTTCGGCGGGCTTGGCGCCGGGGCGCACGACGGCGGTGTGACCGGCCTTTTTGGGGTCAGGGTTCTTGCACACGGCGATGACGATCTGGCCGCGATTCGCGAGGTCCTGGGCCTGCGCTCCATCGGCCACGGGGGCCCAGCCCTGGCCGCGCCCGGCGGCGGGCAGCCAGTCGAACTGCGCATTGGCCAGCAGCACGCTGCCATGCTCCGGCGGGCGCAGCAGGTACACGCCCAGGCGCTCGCACACGGCGGCGGCGAACTGGCTGCAATGCGTGTGCTTGCCATTGTCCGTCACGGGCTTGCCGGTGGGCTCGCCGGTCTTCCAGTTCACCACCCCGCCCGCGAGCCAAAGCTGCTCCACGTGCATGGATTCAAAGACCTGCTCCAGCCGGTGGCCCGGGGCGCTGATGGGTTCCAGCGCCGTGCAGGGGCTGGTGAGCAGAAGAAGGAGCAGTGAGAGGGAGGTCTTCATTTTCATGGAAGGGAAGGGGAACGAGGAGTGCGGCGCGGCTTACTTCCCCGCGACCCAGCGCACGGCGTGCTCGACGAAGGTTTCCATGCCGTCCTGCTGCTCGGGATGCGGGCTGGAGATGAGGACGCGGCCCTTGCCGCAGGCGGCGCGGACCCAGGCGGGCGTGTTCACCATGGCGCCTTTGGGCGTGTTGTGCTCCGCCAGCTCGGTGCGAAACAGGGCCAGCGGTTCGTACTCGGGGAGGTCGGCACGGCCGGCCGGTTTGATGATGGGGCCGTTGTGATACAAAATATCCCTATCTCCCACGGGAAAGCCGGTCACCGCGCCGCCCGGCGGCGTGATTTCGATGCGCACCGGCCCCTTGCCGCGCTGCCACAGGTCGGAGACGGTTTTGGCATTGAGAATCCCCAGGCTCCACTTGAACCCCGAGCACGCCAGATACGCGCCGCCGCAGATGCCCACGTACCCGCCGCCGTTCTTCACGAACTGGCGCACGGCCTCGCAGCCTTCCGTGCCGATGCCCGCCGCCTGCTTGCTGCCGCTGCCGCCGCTGAAGATCACCACATCGAAATCCGCCAGCGCACCGGCCGCGATCTGCCTGCCGGTGACGATGGTGAGCTTCATGTCCTTGACCGCGCCGAGCTGCTGGGTGATGCGCGGCACGCCCTTGCCGAAGGAGCCGGCGTCATCATAAAGCGCGACGCGGACGGGCGCGACCTCGCCCGCCAGGGCCAGGGCATGGAGCAGCCAGGCGGCGAGCAGTACAACCGGCAGCCGCTTGTTAGAGAGAGCGTGGGCAAAGGTTCGCATAGGGCGGTGGAAACGGCGCCGGAGCCGCGCCCTTTCAGCGGAATCGGCGTTCCGTTGGGTCACCTGGGAGCCCGGCCACCCTCGCGGGTGATCGCGTGAACGCTCGACTCCAACCCGAGGCTTCGGAGCGGGCGGGTTGGAGTGGAGTCTTGGGCAGGATGATCGATGCGGCGCTTGGTTGCTCCACCCGGGAGGCGTGGCCCCACTCCAAGCGCCCCGGTGTTTGGCTGGCGCTCTGGGCAAGGACTTGCGCCGCCCCTCCGACTAAAGTCGGTACACCAGCCGCCATGCGAAGCCGTGGGTGATGAGGATCGGGAAGAGTGAGCGGAGATGGCAGCCCCCGAGGCACCCTGCGCTTCATGGGCGCGGCTGGTGTACCGCGTTTACGCCAATGCCATCAGGGAAAAGGGACAGGAGTAAGGGCGTAAAGGCAGGCGCCATCAAGGATCTGGCGTGATCGGATACGCGGCCACGAGCAGACCGTCTTGCGCAGGCCGCGCTGGCAGC
>CAINXC010000237.1 GCA_903854655.1 uncultured Verrucomicrobiota bacterium
ATCTTCCATCTCCGATCTCCCATCTGCCAAGGCTCAGAAGTACCCTTCCTTCTTGCGGTCTTCCATGGCGTTTTCAGAACGCTTGTCATCTGCACGTGTTCCGCGTTCTGTCTGGCGGGCAGCCGCGACTTCCGCGACGATTTCATCAATGGTGCTGGCGGTGGATTCGACGGCTCCGGTGCAGGTGGCGTCTCCCACGGTGCGGAAGCGGATGGTCATTTCCTTCACCTTCGGCTTTTCTTCATCATGCAGCGGGATGATGCCGGTGCTGGCATCGAGAAGCTGGCCGTGGCGGTCGATGATCTTGCGCTGATGGCTGAAGTAGAGGCTTGGCAGGGGAATGTTTTCCTGGCGGATGTACTGCCAGATGTCCATCTCGGTCCAGTTGCTCAGCGGGAAGACGCGGAAGTGCTCGCCGAAGTGCTTGCGACCATTGAAGATGTTCCACAGCTCAGGGCGCTGGTGCTTCGGGTCCCACTGGCCGAATTCATTGCGATGGCTGAAGAAGCGCTCCTTGGCGCGCGCCTTCTCCTCATCGCGACGGCCGCCGCCGAGGCAGGCGTCGTACTGATGCTCCTCGATGGTGTCCAGCAGGGTCACGGTTTGCAGCTTGTTGCGGCTGGCGTTGAAGCCGGTTTCCTCCTGCACACGGCCCTCATCAATGCTTTTTTGCACGCTGCCGACGGTGAGCTGGGCGCCGATCTCCTTCACGAACCAGTCGCGGTAGGTCATCGCCTCCGGGAAGTTGTGGCCGGTGTCCACATGAAGCAGCGGAAAGGGAAGCTTTGCGGGGTAGAACGCCTTTCGTGCCAGCCAGGCCATCACAATCGAATCCTTGCCGCCGGAGAACAGCAGCGCGGGCTTCTGGAACTGGGCGGCGGTCTCGCGAAGGATGAAAATGGCTTCGGACTCGAGAAATTGGAGATGGGTGATGGGGGAAGAAACGTTTTCCGTTTTCCGTTTTCCGTTTTCGGTGGTCATGGCTTGGGGGCGAGGGAGCGGATGAGGGCCTGCAGCATTGCGGAAATGGATTTGCAACGTGCTGTTAATTCGGCGGCGTGGTCGGTTGGGAGAATTTTGAATCAGACGACGGGAAACGGAAAACGGTTAACGGGAAACGTCGGTGACCAGCTTCGCATGCAGCCCGCACTCATGCTTTTCATCGCCCTTCGCGGGGTCGTAGTACGTGCGTTCGTTGGGCAGGGAATGCTCGGCGAGGTAGGCGTCCATTTCCACCGGGGTCCAGTCGAGGATGGGGTTCACCTTGAGGCAGTTGAACTTCTTGTCCCACATCACGACCTGGAGGGTGGCGGCGCGCTGCGGGTTCTGCTCCTTGCGCAGCGCGGTGATCCAGACCGTGGGGGCCAGCTCCCTCATACCGCGCTCGAAGGGCTCCAGCTTCATGATGCGGCTGAAGGACTCGACCTTTTCAAGCTCATCAGGCATCGGGATCATGCCGCCGTTGAGCGCCAGCCAGTGGGCGCTGGTCATCAACGGCAGATAGGCCTTCAGGTTCAGACCCAGCAGGCTGCGGCAGGCCTCGGCGAAACGGTAGGTTTCGGGCAGGTTCGTGCCGTGGTCCACCCACAGGGCCGGGATTTTGGCATCGGCCTGCGAGGCCATGTGCAGGATCACGGCCTCATAGGGACGAAAATTCGTCGTCACGATGGCCTTGCCTGCGCCCCATTGCACCGCCCAATTGGTGATTTCCTGGGGCGACTTGCCAGCAAGCTCGGCATTCAGGGCGTCGATGGTTTCGGGAGTCATGGTGGGGTGGTAAAGGTGGGAGCGGACAATTCCCCTCATTGTCGATATGTAAAGTGGGAAATTCAAATCAGCGCAAGAGAGGCAGGGCTTACGCATGAAGATGGGCGAGAAGGTCGAGTCGGAAGGAGTGGTCGAGGGCGGCGCGGCGGCGTTTTCTGCGCAGGCTGAGTTTGGAGGGTTCGCTG
>CAINXC010000238.1 GCA_903854655.1 uncultured Verrucomicrobiota bacterium
AGCGCGGCCAATCTCGATATCGACGCCAGCTACGCAAGCATGCTGCCCGAGTCCATACCAGGCCCGCACGTGCTGATCGAAGTGAGCGACACTGGCAGCGGCATCCCGCCGGATATTTTGGAGCGCATCTTCGATCCCTTCTTCACCACCAAGGAGGTCGGCAAGGGCACCGGCCTTGGCCTTTCGACCGTCCACGGCATCGTCAAGAGCCATGGCGGCCTCCTCAAGGTGGCGAGCGAACCTGGCAAGGGAACGACCTTTCAAGTGTATCTGCCTGCCGCCCCGGATCAGGAGGCAGGCGTCGACGCCACCGCATCCGCACCTCCCCCAACCGGGCAGGGTGAACTTGTGCTTGTGGTGGACGATGAGCCGGCGATTTTGAACGCGGCAAGTTCCGTGCTGGAGGCGCATGGTTACCGGGTGGTGCTGGCCGCCAACGGGGTCCAAGCCGTCACCGTGTTTACACAAAATTCCCCGGAAATCGACGTCGTGCTGACTGATGTCATGATGCCGGGCATGAATGGTGTGTTGTTCCTCCGCACGCTGCGGAAGATCAGGCAAAACATCCCCGTCATCGTCTCCACGGGATTGGGCGAGAAGGCAGATCTCGACACAATGAGAGCGCTGGGAATCGAAACAGTCGTGCACAAGCCGTATAACTCAAACATGCTTCTGCACACGATACACGGAGCGTTGCATCCGAAGACGCACCCGCTTTGACCGCAAACCCAATGGAGGCAGAGGATGCGATTTTGAAGAGTGCGAAGCCCATGATTTAAAGGCCAGCGGCCCCTCTCAATGTTCAAACACAGCCTAACGCCGTCTCCAAGCGAATGGCAGGTCGAGAATCATGAAAAAAGTCGCCGCCAGACCAATCATCCCGCCGATGTACCAAGGCCACGGGCCCAGCGCGTCGATCAGGCTCGCCACCGGCGGCTTCGCGCACAGGAAGCCGTAGTTCGTGTGCAGGGCGGCGTTGATGAGACCCACCACCAGCGCATAGCACAAAATGCACCCCAGCATCCTCGCCGCCGCCCCGGCACGGGGCCGCATGCCCATCGCCCCCACAACATAGATGGCGGTGATCACGATGCCGCAGTGGTTGAGAAAAAATACGCAGAACCTGGGGCTTGGAAAATCCTCCAGCAAATTCGGCGTGATCAGGCCCTGCAACGTCCCCGCCAGGCCGAAGAAGTATACCAGTTCACAAGCCAGCGGGATCTTCTTCCAGAGAGCCAGCGCGCCCGCGATCGCCGCCACATCGCACAGGTGCAGCGGCAGCCCGTTGTTCAGCATCAAATCGCCCGCCAGCCAGTGAGCCAGCACAGACAACGGCTCCGAAGCGAAAACCGCAGTGGCCAGGACCAGTTCCAGGCAACGGCTCCTGGCCGCGAACATGACAATCGCCACCAGCGCCGCCACCGCCAGCGCGGCGAAATGAGAAGTCCCGAAAGCATGGAATTGGGTGGCAAACACAAGTCTCGTGTTTACGCCGGTCTCCCGGTTGCGCAACCTCCGGCATTCGGCAGGGTTGCACACGCCCATGAAACCGTTCCTACCGCTCCTCGCCCTGGCCTGTGTGGCAACCTCCGTCGCCTTTGCCCAGCAGGCTCCCGTGGGGACCCACGCCCCGACCCCGGAGGAGATCTTCAAGCGCCTGGACAAGAATCACGATGGCAAGATCACGATTGATGAACTGCCCCCGGAACGCCGCGAGAATTTCAAACGCATCGACACCAACGGCGACGGCGCGATTTCACTGGAGGAGCACATCGCCTTCATGACCCGCCGCAACGCGACGGCGGCACCACAGAAGGCCCCGCCCCTGCCGGAAGGCATTGCAGCCACGCCGGACCTGGCCTATGCTGACAACGACAATCCGCGCCAGAAGCTTGATCTGTTCCTGCCCAAGAAGCGCAACAGCGACAGGCCTCTGCCGGTGCTGGTGTTCATCCATGGCGGCGGCTGGAAGGCCGGCAGCAAAGCGGACGGTGCGCGCATGATCGCACCTTACGTTGCCAGCGGTGACTATGCGGGCGTCTCGGTGGGATACCGGCTGACCAATGAAGCGCAGTGGCCGGCGCAGATTCATGACTGCAAGGCCGCCATCCGATGGATCAGGGGCCATGCGAAAGAGCACGGCCTGGACCCTGACCACATTGCCGTGTGGGGCACCTCCGCGGGCGGCCACCTCGTCTCCATCCTGGGCACCAGCGGCGAGGTGCCGGAACTGGAAGGCCGCCTGGGCGGCAACACCACGCAAAGCAGCCGCGTGAGCTGCGTGGTGAACTTCTTCGGCCCCGAGGATTTCGTCACCATGGTCACCCAGCCCAGCACGGTGGACCGCACCACCCAGGACTACCCGGAAGCGCTGCTCATTGGCGGCCGGGTGCAGGACCAGCAGGAGGCCGCGAAACGGGCCTCGCCCGTCACCTACATCAGCAAGGACGACCCGCCCTTCCTCACCGCCCACGGCACCAAGGACCCGCTCGTGCCCTACGCGCAGGCCACCGAATTGCACGAGGGCCTCAAGAAGGCGGGCGTCTCCTCCATCCTGATCACCATGAAAAACGGCGGGCACGGCTTTGCCAGCCCCGCGCTGAACGAGGTGGTGAAAAGCTTCCTGGCCAAGCACCTGCGGGGTGTGGATGCGAAGATCGAAGACCAGACCATTGATCTCACGCCTCCGGCGCCGGGGTTGAAGAAGTGAGGTGCATCAGCGTCACCTGCGGGGCGGGCGCGCCTCGTTTCTGATCGTTGCCCCTTGTTGATCCAGTGCCATGTTGCCAGCATGAGCATCTTTGTACTTGGTTTGGCGGCATTCGTTTTCCTGGTCATCGCCTCCAGCCTGCGCATCGCCAGGGAGTATCAGCGCGGCCTGGTTTTCTGCCTGGGCCGCTACCAGGGCACCCGCGGCCCCGGACTGTACCTCCTCCTTCCCTTCGGCATCGAGCAGTCCGTCACCATCGACCTGCGAACCGCGACAGTCTCCGCCGAGCAGCAGGAAACCATCACCCGCGACAGCGTCACGATCAAGGTGAACGCCGTCAGGTGGTATAGCATTGTCGATCCGGCGAAATCCGTCATCGCCGTGCGCGATGCTGCGGGAGCGGTCTACCAGATGGCGCTCACCAGCCTGCGCAACATCATCGGCCAGCACGATCTGGACGAGGTGCTGCAGGAGCGTGACAAGATCAACAACCTGCTCAAGCAGGCCGTGGCGCCCTCCGCCGTTCCGTGGGGCATCGAAGTCGAGCGCTTCGAGATGAAGGATGTGGAGCTGCCCGAGGCCATGCAGCAGGTCATGGCCATGCAGGCGGAGGCGATCCGTGAAAAGCGCGCCCGCATCATCAAGGCCGAGGCCGAGCTGGAGGCCTCTGAAAAACTCGCCGCAGCAGCCCTGCAAATGACCGCGAATCCCGCCGCGCTCGAGCTGCGCCGCTTCCAGATGATCGCCGAAGTGGGCGCGGAAAACAACAGCACCACGGTCATCATGATCCCGTCGGATTTTGTTTCCCTCTCCAACAGCCTAAGCGACTACCTGCGCGACAAGGGGACCGGGAAATAGGAAGGCCGCACAAAGCAGGCCAACAAGGACAATGAACAATTTTTTGCTGGATTGGCTCATATATTGCTATACTTGATGGATGGACTGAAGTCTGATGGCAGTCAGCCACCCAACCAAGCAAAATGGCCGAACAAGGACTCCACCAAACCCAGACTCAGAAGCTCGCCATCGGGCCGCAGATGCAGCAGAGCCTGCAGATATTGCAGGCCCCCACGATGGAACTGCGGCAGCTTGTGCAGCAGGAAATTTCGATCAACCCGGTGCTGGAGCTCGAACAGCCGGAAATTTCCCTTCAGGACACCGCGCCGGAAGACCCTGAGGACGACCGCGAACTGCGCGAACTCTCGCAGATGGACGAAGAGTGGCGCGACTACTGGTCGCAAAGCCGCGCCGCCACGCCCCGGCGCGAGGGCGATGACGAGCGCTACCGCTACGTGATGGATTCGATCGTCGCGCCCACCACCCTGCAGGAGCACCTCATGGAGCAGCTCCGCATGGCCAACGTGGAGCCGGAGATGCTGCGCGAGCTGGTGGAGTTCCTCATCGGCAACCTCAACGACGCCGGCTTCATCCAGACCAGCCTTGAGGACCTCAGCCTCTCGCACGGTCTCATGCTCACCGATCTGGAAAAGGCCAAGGGAATCCTCATCACCTTTGATCCCGTCGGCGTCGGCGCCGCCGACCTGCGCGAAGCCCTGCTCATTCAAATGGAGCGCCTGGGCAAGAGGCAGAGCCTCGCCTACCGGCTCGTTGAGCATCACCTCGACGACCTCGCCAACAAGCGCTATCCCCTGCTCTCCAAGAAGCTCGCGGTGCCGATGGAGCAGATCTCCCGCGCCTCGGACTTCATCGGAACGCTTGACCCCCGCCCCGCCTCCAGGTTTGCCGAGATGGCCAACCAGTACGTGACCCCCGATGTCGTCTGCGAGCGCCAGGCCGGCGACTGGGTGGCCGTCATGAGCAATGACGACCTGCCCAGCCTGCGCATCAGCAACGCCTACAAGGACATGCTCGCCCAGCCCGGCGCAGGCGAGGAGGTGCGCAATTACATTCGCGAGAAGATCCGCGGCGGCAAATTCCTCATCCGCAGCATTCATCAGCGCCAGCAGACGATTCAAAAAATCGCCGCCGAGATCCTCAAGCACCAGGCCGAATTCCTGGAAAAGGGCACCAGCTTCCTGCGCCCGCTCAACATGGCACGTGTGGCCGAGGACGTGGGGGTCCACGAAACCACCGTCAGCCGCGCCATCGCCGGCAAGTACATGGCCACCCCCCACGGCGTGTTCGAGCTGAAGTACTTCTTCACCCAGGGCGTGGCCACCGAAAGCGGCGAGGACCTGAGCAACACCAGCGTCAAGAACGCCATCGCCGAAATCATCTCCGCCGAGACCGCCCGCAAGCCGCTCAGCGACGACAAGATCACCAAGATGCTCAACGAAAAGGGCATCCACGTCGCCCGCCGCACGGTCGCCAAGTACCGCGAAGCGCTCGGCATTTTGCCCAGCCATTTGCGGAAATCGTTTTCTTGAGAGGCAGCCAAGCCTCGCCATCTGTCTCGCGGCCGCCCCTTGAGTTCGGGTATGCCAGGCTCACGGCGTGATTGATTGCCTGCCTGCCCGGCCAGCGGGGCGGCGCTCCGCACAGGGCCTGGTGCAGGAGCGGTCCAGGCGCGCGCGCTGCGCATTCGCCACACGCTGGAGCGGGCCATGAAATACTGCGGAGAAACTCCGGCCTCTTCACCCCAGCTTAAGGTTCCCTGTGGCATTTCTTTCCCATGAACAAGCCCCGTCACCTTTGTTTGCTGTGCCTGCTTGCCACTGCATTTACACCATGGCAGGCCACGGCTCATCCCTGGCACGCGGGGAGCGCCGAGCCCGGCGTTGTGTTCGATGAGTCGTACCGGGCCAGGGTGCTCGCCGAGTTTTTGCAGGACCATGGCGATACCACAGTCTCCGCCCAGCTGCTTGTCGCATCAGCGGCGGAAGGACCGGCCGCTCTGCAAATGGCGGCCCAGGTGGTCGCCGCAGCAGGTGCGGCTCCAGCGCAGGCCGCGCCCTTCATGGCCTTCGCCCCGAAGGTGAACACGCGGTGGGACGGCGACTTCCTGTACATCGAATCGAACGGCATCCCTGCGCACAACATGATGGTGGGCATCACCGCCTGGCAGCAGCAGGTGCCGCTGCCCCAGGCTTATATGGGCGACAATGCCTGGCGCATCCCGCTGCATCCGGTGGTGGCAAAGCAGCCCGCCTCCATCAAGAACCGCTTCCTGCGTGGAGCCATCGCTCTGGCCGCAAACGGCATCCCCATCTTCAATCCGCAGAACAACCGTGGCGAAGTGTCACAGGAGATCGGCGAACTCGATCAGTGGGGCGGACACTGCGGGCGGGCCGACGACTATCATTACCACGCCGCACCGCTGCATTTGCAAAGCATCGTCGGCAAAGGCCAGCCCATCGCCTTTGCGCTCGACGGCTACCCCATCTATGGCCTCACGGAACCCGATGGCTCGCCGGTCGGAAAGCTGGATGAGTTCCACGGTCACGAAACCGCCCTTGGCTATCACTACCACGCCTCGACCAAGTACCCGTATGTGAACGGCGGCTTCCATGGCGAAGTTGTGGAGGCGGGCGGCCAGGTCGATCCCCAACCTCGCGCCAATCCGGTCCGCCCTCCCACGGGCCCGCTGCGCGGGGCGAAGATCACGGCCTTCGAGAGCCTGCCAGACAGCAGATACAAGCTCAGCTACCAGGTGAACGGAGACAAGCGCTCCGTATCATACAGCATCAACAGCGACGGCACCTATCCCTTTGTCTTCGACAATGGCAGCGAGGGCAAAACAAGCGAAGTTTACACTACGCGTCGCGGTGGTGGGGGCGAGCAGGGGCCAGGGGGACCGCAAGGCAAGGGCAATGAGGACCGTGCAGCCAACATGCGCAAGGCAACCGAAACACAGCGGCCCAGCGAAGGCCGGCCAGCTTTGATCGGCACGATGGACACCAATGGCGACGGCGTGGTGTCTGCGGTCGAATTTGCCGAGGCAGCCAAACGGCAATTTGCGCAGGGCAAGATGGGCGGCACGCTGGCCGATGCCTTGCAAAAGGCGAAGGCGCAGTTCATGGCACTCGACCACAACAAAGACGGCGTGCTTGATGCCGCTGAACTTGAGGAACAGGCATCCAACGGTCCACCGCCAAACGACAAACAAGCTGAAACACCCATGCGCACCCGTGAAGAGCCGCCCCAGGGCAAAGCCTTGAAGCGCGGCGGTCGCCAGGAAGCAGGCAAGGGGGACGCTTTCGTTGCGTCACCCGACCAGCCGCGCAGCAGCAACGGTCTTTTCATGCTCACCAGCCCGGAGGTTCACGATCTCAAGGAGATGCCGGCAGATTACACTGGCGATGGCAGCGGCGCGACTCTGCCGCTGGAATGGAAAGGCGCACCCGCCGGCACCCAGGGCTACGCCTTGATCATGGATCACACGGACCCCGAGGGCGCCAAGAAATGGTACTGGACCGTCTATGATATTCCCGTGAGTGTTACAAGGCTGGAGAAGAACGCAAAGGGCGTCGGCAAGGTGGGGACCGGCTTCAAAGGCGAGATCGGCTACGAGCCGCCGCATTCCAAGGGCCCCGGCCCGAAGACTTATGTGATCACCCTCTACGCGCTCTCAGCTCCGCTGAATATCACGCTATCCCCGCGCGAGGTGAACCGTGAGATCCTGCTGGCGGCGCTCAAAGGCAGGACGCTCGCCAGCTCCTCCCTGCGCGTCGTCCACACCAGCAACGGCAGTGCCGGGGCGGGGAAATCAGGCAAAGACGATCCTCCGCCACAAGGCGAGCCAAAGGGCGAAATGCGGCGCGGCCCCGGGCTTCGCATCCTGCCCCCAGGCGCGGAGGAAAAGCTGAGTCTCACCGCCGACCAGCAGAAGCAATTGGCCGACGTGGAGGCCGATGAGAAGGCCAAGCTCGAAAAGATTCTCACCCCCGAGCAATGGGACGCCTTGAAGCAAATACGGCCACCGCAGGCCCGGGACGGTCCTGGCGGCCAGGCACAGCCGCAGCGCCCCCGGCCGGACCAGTGATCCCGCACCCGCCCAAACATTAGCCAGCTCCACCGCTTCATGAAAACATACCGATCACTCCTGCTCGCCGCACCAGCCATCGCGCTCGCCTCTTTCGCCGCCGGCCTTTGGGCCCAAAGCTCGGCCACGCAGCAAGGCCATCCCCTCCTCTGGCGCTGGCCGGACTCCATGGATTCCATCAACGCCGCGCCAAAGAATCACAAGGTGCTGTTCGAGAACGACCATGTGAGGCTGCTTGAAGTCGTCGTGCAGCCGGGCGAGACCGAAAACATGCACGGCCACAAGTACCCCTCCGTGTTCATGATGGACGCGCCGCAGCCCAAGACCGTGAACAAGAATCTGGAAGAGGGCGGCAGTGGCCAGGGCCCGCCTCGTGACCGACGTGACCGGCCACCACCGCCGCAGGCAGGGAGCGGCGAATACCCCGCCGCCCGCGCCATGGCCACGCCCCAGCCCCCTCATCAGATCACCAACGCCGACACCTTTCCCCAGCACTTCTACCGCATGGAATTCAAGAAGATCGATGGTGATGCGATCAAGAGCATGACCAAGTACCCGCTCGATTGAACTCCACGCCTCCGCTGTGAAACACCATCTCACCCTCCTCCTCGCAGCGCTCTGCGCTCCCCTGGCGATGCGCGGCGCCGAGCGCCCCAACATCGTGCTCATACTTGGCGAGGCGCAGGGCTGGGCCAGCATGTCGCTCCCCTTGGATGACCGCAATCCCGCAGGTTCCAAGAGCGACTTCATCCTCACGCCCAACCTCGACAGCATCGCGCATTCCGGGATGCGTTTCTCGGATTTTTATGCCGCATCGCCGCGCTGCACGCCCACACGCGCCGCCCTGGTCACGGGGAAGAGTCCTGCGCTCCTGCACATGACCTTCGTCAACGAAGGCGGCCAGCAAAACAATGTGAACCTTGGTGACAAGGTCATCGCACCGCAGGCCCTCACCGAGCTCCCGGCGGGCATGGAAACCATGGCGAAGATGCTGAAACGCGCGGGCTACGCCACCGCCCACTTTGGCAAATGGCACCTGGGCCGTGCAAATCCGCGCGAGCACGGCTTTGATGAAAACGACGGTGCCAACGGCAACGAAGGCCCGGACCGCGTGGAGAGCCCCAATCCAAAGCAGTGCTATGCCATCGCCAGACTGGGCGCGGATTTCATCGCGCGCCAGGTACAGGCGCATAAGCCCTTCTTCCTCCAGCTCTCGCAATACCCTTGCAGGGGTGAGGAAATGGCCCTGCCCGAAACCGTCGAGGCCGTCAAAAAGCGGCTCGGCAACCGCATGGACTTCCAGCGCATCGGCATCGCGGCGGGCGACGAGGACATGGACAAATCCATCGGCCAGGTGCTCGCCAAGCTGAAGGAACTCGGTGCGACCAGCAGCACCTACATCATCTACACCGCCGATCACGGTGCCCAGGGCCGCAACGCCAACGGCATGCTGACGAACGGCAAAGGCACGGTGTGGGAGGGCGGCCTGCGCGTGCCCCTGCTGGTCTCCGGCCCCGGCATCAAGGCCGACACCTTCTCGCATTTGCGCGCCAGCACCGTGGATCTGCTCCCCACCGTCGCCGACCTGGCAGGGCTGAAATCTGATGCGTTGCCCAGGGGCATTGAAGGCACAAGCCTCGCCGGAGTGCTCAAACAGGGCGACAGCGCAGCGCCAAGGCGCGCACGCGAAGAATTCGTCGTTCACTTCCCCCATTACGACAAGGACGATGCCGGCCCCGCTTCCGCAATCCTGCTGAAGAACTACAAGATGATACGTTTTTTCGAAAACGACCAGCGTCACCTCTTCGATCTGAGCAGCGACATCTCCGAACGGCGGGACCTCGCACAGGCCAGGCCTGATGTCGTCACAGCGATGGATCAGCGCCTGACCGAATACCTGTCTTTGGTCAAGGCCGGCCTTCCCACACCCAACCCGAACTATGATCCCAACGGCGAGCGCTCCGGTGACCGCAAGGGCGGCAGAGGAGACAAAGGCGGGGGCAAGGGAGGCCGGAAAGGAATGCGCAAGGAAAACCCCGAAGTGAAACCCACGACAAGCGATTGACCTTTATGAGACGATTCCGCCCCATCGCGCTTGCCGGACTCTCCCTGGTCGTGCTGGTCGGTGCCGGACCCGAAGGAAAGGGCGGAGGCAAAGGTGGTCCTGGCGGTGGTGCCCAGGTGGAGCCCGCCGTGGTGCCGGATTACCTGTTCAACATCGTTTTGGGCCGGCCTGGCGCGGATTCGGTCACCGCGAGCGTCCTGGCCTGGAAGGACATGGAGGCCTTCATCTCCTATGGCACCAGTGCCCGGGGGCTGACCCTGCGCACCCCCATGCTAAAGCTCACCGCCGGCGAACCCCGCCACATCCTGCTCGACAGGCTGAAACCTGACACGAGCTGCTCCTATCAGCTCACCTACCGCCTCACCGGCGGCGAGGCCGTGAGCGATGAGATGCGCACCTTCCACACCCAGCGCGCACCTGCCTCAAGCTTCACCTTCACCCTTCAGGCCGACTCCCACCTGGACACCAGCACCGATGTGAGAGTGTATCAGCGGACCCTGGCGAACATGCCGGCCGACAAGCCGGACTTCATGATCGACCTGGGCGACACCACGATGGTGGACAAGTTCGGCAGCTTCTACACCCGCGCTGAATCCCAGTATCGCGCCCAGCGCTATCATCTCGGGCGCATCGCCCACAGCGTCCCGGTCCTTCTGGCTCTGGGCAATCACGATGGCGAGCAGGGCTCGCGGCTCACGGGCCGGCCCAATTCCATGCCGTTCTGGTCTCTTGGCATGAGGAAAAATTCTTCCCGAACCCTGAGCCCGGAGGCATCTACACGGGCAACACCAGGCCTGAGGACGGCGCCGGACTGCTGCAGGATTACTACGCGTGGGAGTGGGGTTCCGCCTTGTTTGTGGTGCTCGATCCGTTCTGGTTCACCCGCGACCGCAAGGGAGACGACAACTGGGGCATGACCCTCGGCGAGACCCAGTATCGCTGGCTCACCGCCACCCTCGAAAAAAGCAGGGCTCCGTTCAAGTTCGTCTTCCTGCATCATCTGGTGGGCGGCCTCGGCCGGGACGTTCGTGGCGGAGTCGCGACGGCACCGTACATGGAGTGGGGCGGCAAGAACGCCGACGGCACGGAAGGCTTCGCGCAGCACCGTCCCGGCTGGGCCATGCCCATCCACCAGCTTCTCGTGAGAAACGGCGTCAGCATCGTCTTCCACGGGCACGATCATCTGTTTGCAAGGGAGGAACTCGACGGCGTGGTGTATCAAGAAGTCCCCCAGCCCGGCCATCCCAGCGGCGGCACGCGCAGCGCTGAAGAGTATGGCTACACGGGCGTGATCCTCGGAAGCTCCGGCCACCTGCGCGTCACCGTCGAGCCGGGACAGGCAGTGGTCGAATACGTTCGCAGCGCCGTTCCCGGAATCACCCGCGACGAAGTCGCCAACGGCGCGGTCGATCATCACTACGCCATCAAGCCTCGGCGCTGAAGTTACCGGCCCCGGTCACCACGCATCGAACGAAAGCACCAGAGCTTCGTTTTGCTTCCAGTTGAGCGACAACTCCCGGCCGCCGTCGAGCGCATGACCGGTTCGTTCATCGCGAACATTGTGCACCTCACGCTCAAAATGCAAGGTGACCGGAACCGTGGCCGTCTTGAGCCCCACCGAGTTGCCGCCGCCAAGCGAAGTGCCGCGAATCTCCGGGTTGAGGCAGACAAACAGAATGGTTCGCATCGGGCGTCCCTCCGCCTGGGCTTGATTCCAATAGGTGATCTCGTAGCCCTGCACGGGCTCGCCCGGATCTTTGATGCGCACCCAGGGCGCCACCCCCGCCTCGGCCAGCGGTCGCATGAAAACCTCGCGCCGCCCGGCAGCCTCGGCGCCAGCCGCCCGGTAGGCGTTGTACCATTGCGGCGACAAGTTCATGAGCACGGCCCTGCCCCTCCCCAAAGGCTGCGCGTGGACGGCAGGCATGGCACGCACCGCCTTGTTGAATCCACTGCCGTCTTTAACGCAGGTGTTCTTGTTGGTGAGGAATTCCTCGTAGCTTTTCCATGAGAAGTTCGCCTCCTGATCCACCTCCACCCACAG
>CAINXC010000239.1 GCA_903854655.1 uncultured Verrucomicrobiota bacterium
CGATCTGTACAGCCACATCAGCTCGTCACGACCGAATAGCCGCTCCGTTGCCACCTTGCAGCGGTAGCACCACCAGGGCTTGCAGCCCTGTAATGCCTGGAGAATGCCCAGGCACAGAGGGAAGGCCAGGAGCAGCGTCGGCACCGCGCACATCCAAAATTCTGCGGTCACGGCGACAAGCCCTCCACTTCACCGGTCATCATGCCCGCATGCCTTCCGCCCCGGTCCAAGTACCACTTGTGCGGCCATTTGCCCCGCAGCAGGCGCGCCAGCCTGCGCCGCGCCAATCGAAGCGGCGGCGACACATAGTCCCTGGATAGAACCTCATCCAGGACATTCACCGGGGTCTTCCTCATGGCTTCGGTGCCCCCCCCTCTGGCGCGGACAATGCCAGCTTCAGCGCGGCGAGAGTCTCGTACACCTCACAAAAGGCAGCCTTGCGCTCCTCGGCGTCCCCACGGTCACGCGCCAAGGTCAGATGCAGCCGGGCGCGGTCGATAAGAGGCGCGCACACCTCCTGCAGGCTCTCGTCATGCTTCGCTGCGCTGATGGCCAATGTCAGCGCCTGCTCGTGCCGCTGGGCCGTCTCCAGCATATCCCCCAGGTGCCAGCGCCCGGTGCCCGGCGTGTGCCGCACCACTTCAAAGTGCAGCCCCAGGTCAGAGACCATGCCCTTGATGGCCAGCAGGGCATGCTGCGCCGTGGTCACCGGCAGTGTGATGTGGGTCGCTCTCATGCTTCCGTCCCCTTTCTTTCGCTGTTTGCGTTCTTTGCGGCCATCCGCTTGCTGATCATCCGCGACCAGGCCCGGGCCTCACACAGCAGCCAGTCAAGCGCCCCCACGGCCTCGCTGCGTGCCCGGCGTGCCGCACGGCCACACCAGTGGCGCAGCTCGTCGAGCCGGGCCCGGCAGATCTCGGCCCGCAGGATCAATCCACGCGCCGCGCCGCGCTGGCCCACTTCATTCACCGCGCGTGGCAGTGTCCGCACGCCGGCCAGGGCTCCGCGCACCTCGCACTCGCCATGTCTGCAGACCAGCACTAGCAGGTTTTCAGTCGCGGCCAGGCACCGTGTCGCCCAGTGCCTCATGCGCCCGATGTAGTCCGGGTAAGGCGGCGGGAAGGTCGTGGGCCAGATCATGACGCCAGGCCCCCTTCCACGACCACCAGCGCGTTGAGCAGCGTCCGCCCCTGCAAGGCCCGGATCTCGCGTTCGAGGCGATCCGCGCGGCGGCGGATGGCCCGCCAGAGAGGCCCGCGCTCGCCCTGCGGATCGGCATCAGCGGCGGCATACACGCGGAGGTAAGTGCAGCGCTGAATCAGCTTCCATTCTTCATCCGCCAGCGAGGCGTGCAGCGGCCGGCGATAACCCACCATCTCAAACACTGTCACCCTGCTGTTGGCCTTGGGCTTGCGCCTGGTCACCACGACTGGCACACCGCCGATGCCTTCGATCAGCGTGGTGACGATCTTTTTGGGCCGGTCATTCACCCAGTTGAGGAAGCCAATGCCAGGGCCGCCGCCGGGCCGGGCCACATGCGAGCCGCCCCGGTACCACTCCCCTTTGCGATGCAGGCGCAGCCAGCGGTACACCACATCGCGCGGATCGCGGCGCACCGTGCAGCGCAGCCGTGCCGCCCATTCCCCGCGCAGCGGCTTTGCCACCCGCCCGTTGAGCCGGTGCGCAAGCTGGCGCAAGGCCAGCTCGTCATCAGTGATCCCGCCATCGGCCGGGAGTGTGTTCTTCAGTTTCCTGTCGCTCATGGTTTGTTCTCCGGTTTGAATTGGATTGCCAAAAATCAGGCCGTGGCACAGGCGCGACCCAGCCCCGTCATGCGCCGCCCTGCAGTCCGCTTCGCCGGCCTCTGGACGGCTACGGGGGACTCTGCGGCCCCCAGCCGGCCCTTGAACTCGACCTCAAGGGCCAGTGCCACCGCAGCGACCTCGCATTCACCCCGGCTGCGCAGCAGCTCCAGATGACCAATGGTGGACCGCAAAACTCGAATCTCCGCCTCCTGTTTGTTCATAATTCAATATTGTGTTTTATTCATACACTAATCAAGAACTATTTGCGTCTTGAACAAAATTGTTTATTTTACAATACCGCCATGTCGAACTACCTCGCCGTCGAACTCCAACGCTACCTCGCCCAAGCGGGCGTCACTGCCGCCGGCCTGGAAGAAGCCAGCGGCCTCCCCGCTGCCTCACTGCCCAATATCTGGAAAGGTGGCCGGCCCAAGGTGGACCGTCTCGACAAGATCCTTGATGCCCTGCCTGATCCGTTCCTCGTCAAGGTGCTCCGCGCCTACATCCTCGATGCCGTCCCTGAAACCAAACGCGACCGCGTTCATGTGCAGGTAGATCCCGCCAATCCTGGCAACACCATCCGCGAAGACGCCAAGCTTCCCAATACCCCCAAGGATCGCGCCCGTGCTGCCCTGGAGTGGTTCATGGCCGAAATCGAGCATGATCCCAAGCTCGGCAGCCACCTGGCCGACATGGCTGAATTGCTTCAACGCAAGGGTTGATCCCGCTGGCCTTGTCCGTGTCTTCATGGCAACGAAAAGCCTACGCTTTTCGCCTCCTATCTGCAATACGAGTAAATCTGAACTTCACATCAGATTTTCAACCCGGCATGAAGCGCTCACTTTGGCAGCGATTCTGCCAAGGGCTTCGAGTCCTTCATGTGCAGCATGTCAGCGAGCCACGCGAAGCCTGCCACCGTCTCATCTGTGAGGGCGAACTCATCGGTTCCCACCTGAAATTCAATCTTCTTCGCGGCCACCATCCGAAGAAAGAGTTCATCTGGCACAACTGAATCGACAAACTCTATCACCCCGCCGCTGTCCATCACGTCCGTGAGACCCAGCTTGGCAGTTATCGGCACCTTGACCCCATCCAGGAGCATGGTCGTGTCAGACAGGTTCAACCACGACCAGCCAGAACCCTGGCGCGAGATGGAGAAAAGAACCCTCCTGCTGTTCGATCTCACGACGTGCCCTGTGAGCACATCGTAGACATGGACCTCAACCTCTCCGCTGCCACGGGTCACCGTGGTCTTTACCTTTTTGGTGCCCACCGTGGTTTGGTTCTTGAACCGGTCATAGCTCGTCTTGATGTACAGGGTGCGCTGCAAATCGTCCGCCTGCTCTTTGTCCAGCTTGTCCCACGCCAGATCAAACTTCGCTCCATCGCGGTCGATGGTGATCCCCGTCTCAGTGATGGCCGTGACAGTCGCCTCGATCACCCGCCCATCGGCTGATTTAATCGGCTCAGCGACAACCCGCATGGCAATCAGGGAGGCAAGAACAACGGCCCAGGTCTTCATGCCTGGACGCTACAACTCCCCGCGCCGCCCCGTCAAGCCTCCGGTGAAGGCACAAAACCCTGTGCTAAAGCAGCGAAGAGGAACCCCCATTAGCACAGCCGCATTAGCACACATGGCCACCCAAGCCCTTTATGTGCTGTGTAAGGACAGAGTTTTCTCACACTTCGGGACGAAGAGGTCGTGGGTTCGAATCCCGCCAGCCCGATTCCCTGTAAAATCAAGGGTTCCAGCCTCGCCAGGGGCAAAGTAATACCTCAGGTAATACCACGTTCGGCGTTGTTCGCTCAAAGTCGCGGCACAGCCGCCCACACTCGTTTTTTTTCGTTTGCGGGGCCAAACTGGCATCCGGTCCCTGTTGTGTGGCCGTGTGGTTGCTCCCGGCTGTCCACTCAGTGCCCGGTGCCCTCGGGTGGGGGTGCGTTGTGGTCCGTTGCGCCTTGAGTCAACTTTATGACGGGAGAGTGCCCCCCAAGGCATTTAGCAAAGAGGGAGCCGGTGGCGGCCCATGGGTTCGTTGACTCGGAAGAGAACCGGGGCACAACACGCGGGCTGCCCAGTTCACAGAGCCGCTGATAGATGCCGTGGGCAGTGTGGGGCATGGACTCGCCCCACGGAACCTCAAGGCTGCTACAGGCGTAGAACCACGTGCGGGCTGCCCTCACGTCGGGATGGCGCAACAGGCGGCTTGCGCTGGCCTTGGCACCGGCCCGGCCCCTGGTGCCGGGAAAGGCCCTCTGGTAGGCGTCCACGGCTGTGATGAAGCGATAGCCATACTTCGCGCTCGCGTCCCGATCTACGCCGGTGGAGTGGAGCGCAAACCACCAGTAGCGGTTGCTTATGAAGTTGGGTGCGGTTGAAGGCAGCGGCGGGAGGTTTCGCGGCTGAGTTTTGCTAACCACGGCAATTCGGGCGGGGCGGCCCGTGCGCGGCTTGCGAATCTCGATTGTCAGGCAGCCCAGCGCGGCGGCCTGCTCCACCTCTCCTTTCCAAACGCTATACGTGCGGGCCAGGTCGCGGACGCTCAAGCCTTGCGGGTGGCAGGCGAGCAACCACAGAATGCGGTTCAGGCGTTCGCGGCAGAGAGGGGGCCAGGACATGGGCACAGTATGCCCTTCGACAATGCGGAGTGCATGGGAAATCGGAGCACGGGGCCAGCAACCCGTCATGCTGAAAGCATGATGACCTTCGGCGAGGCTCCGACACAAGGTTTCCGCAAGGGCTTGGCAAGCCGTATGAGCGAGGGGCCGCAGGTGCCACATGTCCCCCTTGGCCTCCTGCTTCCCTCGCTGGCCAGTGCCTGCCTTTCGCTGCCGCAAAGGCATTGACAGCGGCCCGGTTGTCACCGGGGTTGCAGAGAAACTCAACAAACTATGGAACTCAGCTCCCAGCACCGCGAATCCTTCAGACAGGACACTATTGAGCACCTGGAAAAGATCATTGATTCTTTTGGTCTCGACTCCCCGCAGGGGAAGTATTGTTTGTGGGTGATCGAGAGCAAGAAGCGCACGGCGGAACAGGCGGAGACTCGGAGACTCGCAAACCGGGCAATAAATGTGAGCGTAACGGCGCTCATTGTTACTGTGCTCCTGAACCTCATCAGCGCGTGGTTGCAGCACCCATGCAAGCCGCATTCAGTCAACACCGGGACAACGCCACCATCAGGCACACAAAAAGCGACCCCAGCGCAAAGCCAACCATCGCCGCAATGATCTCTTCCGCGCGCAGGCTCTGCCGCCCACATTCAGACATGGCTTTGCGGTGTTCTTCGTCTAGCTGATGGATGGCAGTCGCGTAGTCCGGCGTGCCATCAGGTAGGAATGGCGCAGGGCTTGGCCCTGGTCCCTTCCACACAGGTATTGATGGAGAAATACTCATATCAACGTATGATCATGTGTTGATGCGATAATGCAAGCCCCTTCTTGCTGTGAAGCCATCGCCCCCCCCGGTAAGGGCTCAATTGAAGCCTCCCGCGCCCACCGGCAACGCGGGTTCATCCATGCGGGGCACAAGAGCGGGCGCTTTGCCGTTGAACCGGTTCCTTGCGTGAACTCTCCGGCAAATCCTGCCTTGCGGATTGTTCCCCGGCCCCCCAGACTGCGGCACACTTGCCCCGCAACAACCCGCCTTCACCATGCTCCTTGCCTTCCAAATCGCGCTACTGGCCATAGGAACATGGTTCTTTCTTGTTAGGCTTGCCCGCATGGCGTTCGCCTTCGGTCGGGGCACCAGCCAAAATGGAGCCAGGGGGTTTTGGCAGATTGTTGGCTTCGCAGAAGTGTACTGCGGTTTGGTCTATGGTTTGCACGCGCTGACAGTTCGCGGACCCACCCTCAAGAATCTGACCGCCGGATTATTGATGGCCCCACATCCCCGGCCTCTCTTCACGGCTGACGCCATCACGAACATGGAGGGCGAGGCGCTTTTGGGCCTGGGGGCGGGGGCGCTGGAAACACTGGTTGTATGCGCCCCCGCATGGGGCATCGGGAGGCTTTACCAGAGGAATGATCTCGCCGCAGTTCGGTTCCGCAAGAGGCTTGGCATTGGCGCTCTCGTCCTCGTCCTCTTTATCGCCATCGGCTGGTGCATCGGCTTTTTTATCGAGCAGCGCCGCCTTAACCGTGAAGAACTCGCACGCGTGCAACAGGAGCTTCAGCAAGCCCGCCAGACCATCGACGTCATCCGCTACAGCATGATTCTCAGCCCTCGCTGCAAGAAAGGCTCCTCCTCCCAGGAACGTTATCAACTCGCTTTGGGCGAGGTCATGTGCGCAAGGAAAATGGACAAGGCGCAATTGACTGCTCTTCTCGATAGATTCGCCGCCCACGTTGCCAATGACCTCAATGCGACTCCCGCTGACACGGTGCGTATCGCCTTCAAGGATCAGCACTACGCCGAAGCCGCCAGCCTCAGCATGAAAGCAGGAGACGAGGATCTCGCCGGAATGACAACAGCAAAGGCAGTGGCAGAGCAGGAACAGCGCCGCGTATCAGCAATCGAGAACTACCTCCTTTGCGGCCAAGCGGAAGAGCAGCTAGGCCACTATCAGGACGCGCTCAACGCCATCGGAAAAGCGGTGAACGGCACCAACAAAGAACGCAATCCTGTCGAGTGGGCAGAGGCCAATACTTGGCTGGCAAGCCTGCTTGAATCCCACGGTGATTACTCCCGTGCTGTCGCCTTGCTTGAGCAAGTCCTGCCAATAGAAGAAAATCATCTCGGCCCGGAGGCTCCGAAGCTCGCCATTCTGCTCAATAACCTCGCGGTGTTGTATCAAGCAACGCACCGGCCAACGGATGCGGAGCCGTTGTTTAAGCGGGCGCTGTCCATTGACGAGAAGAGCTATGGGCCGGATCATCCCGATCTCTTAGGTGACCTCGCAAGCCTCGCGAGTTTGTATCGCAACATGAACCGGTTCGCGGAGGAAGTGCCGATCATGCAGCGTGTGCTGACGATTGAGGAGAGGAGTCACGGGCCTAATCCTCCCGATGTCGCTGGAGACCTCACCAGCCTCGCCGCGACGTATTGTCTCATGAACCGGCAGGCGGATGCGGAGCCGCTGTTTAAGCGGGCGCTGGCCATTGACGAGGCGAGCTATGGGCCGGATCATCCTGAAATCGCAAAAGTCCTGACGGGGCTCGGGATCGCGTATCAGGCGATGCATCGGCTGTCGGATGCGGAGCCGCTGTTTAAGCGGGCACTGGCCATTGACGAGGCGAGCTATGGGGCGGATCATCCCGAAGTTGCCGTTGATCTCACCAACTTCGCGGGTTTGTATCAGGAGACAAACCGGCTGGTGGGAACCGCGATGCTTGAGCGGGCGCTCAAAATTCTCGTAAAGTTCCAACGCCGTACAGGGCACGAACACCCGATGTTTCATGCTTGCAAGGCGAATTACGCCAGCAGCCTGGAAGCCATAGGATTCTCGAAATCCGACATCGAGAAGCGGATTCCCGAGCCACCTGATCGAGCAGATCCTTTTTGATGAAATTCTCCACCGCCTGCCGCTTGTGGTTCATGATGCGGTAGATGCCAAAATCCAGCTCGGCACAGTCGAACTGGAAGAGCTTGCGCAGCAGCGTCTGGAATTTTTCGCGAGGAGTCGGCGTCATGATTGGCGGCGAGTGTGAAGCAAGGCAGGGATGGTGACAACCCCTGATGCGAGCAACGAATGCCCAGCACCAGGACCTGACCCTGAAGACGGGTGGTCGAACCCCTCATCGAGTCACGGGCCACAGCGAATGCAACGCTCGCCAGATGAATCAGCCACGCAAGCCAGCTTCAATTGTCTTTTGGCTGGTTGCGTTTTTATTCGGGACGAACCATGCAGCCCTTCGTGGACTCAAATTGACCCACCATGGCTGAACTCATGATCGAGTACGAGGTGGGTGTCTCCGCCGTTCGCACCATCGCGCTCAAGCGGGTGGATTCCGACTACTTTGAAGAGTAATGCAACTAGCCGACGGCATCACCTCAACCCTTGCCTGACTACCGATCACCGAAGACCCTATGACCCCCACTGTCTCAGTAACGACACGGAACTCTCGGCAGGGACACGCCGCCAAAGTGGCCCGTCTTGGCCATTTAGAAGCCGAAGGACACGTCGCAGATCTGGGGAGGGGCCACCAGCCATGAGCGGCTTTGGAGACGCTGCAGTCCGGGCTGCTCGAACGTGCCGGCGCCAACCACCCATAGGACCGCTGGAAGCATGGCAGCAGGCAGTACAGGTGGTTTTCCCAGACAGCGCCAGCATGCGCGACAAGTCCTGTCCCAAATCCACGTTCCTTGGCCTTTGCGAGGAAGGGCTGGTATCAGGCATTCCATCCGGGAGGTACTCCAGATCGAAGCTGAACAAGGAGTACGCCTTGAAAGCGGTGGGGTTCCTTCAGGCCTGCCCGTCGCTGGCATCCGATCCGCCGTCGTTATGGGCCAAGGTGATGGCTGGTGAAGCCAAGGTGCCCAACGGACAAATGGAGGTTGTGGTGGCCCTGTGGGAGGCGGACCTGCTGGTTTTCAGGATCAGTGCCAGGCCTGCCTGAATGGCGCTCTAGCAGGGTGCGCTGGCGGGATTCGAACCCACGACCGGTGGAGAACAGTGCGTGAAAGCTGTCCGTCTTTGTTCCTGTTTTCGCGAATGAAGGGCTAGTTCACGCCCACTGCCTGCGTATGACTCGTCACCTTATTCCCCAGCATGCCTAGCCCTCGATTTTTCGCCTGCTCCCTCCTGACCGCCAGCCTTGCCGTGTGCGGCGCCGGTCGTGCCGCAGAACCGTTTGAGGCTTTCGTCACGACGCATTGCATCCGCTGTCACGGCCCCGAGAAGGAGAAGGGCGACCTGCGCATCGACCAGCTCTCGCGCGATTTCAAGGTGGGCGTGGACAGCCAGCATTGGGGGGATGTGATGGAGCAGGTCAACTCGGGCGAGATGCCGCCGAAGAAAGACAAGGGGAAGAAGCCGACGCAGCAGGAGATCGGGGCCTTTGTGACGACCCTGGACGCGCTGATGAAGGAAGGCCGTGCCGCGCGGATGGCGTCGAGGCCGGCGGTGGCGCTTTACCGGTTGAGCCGGAAGGAGTATCAGAACACGGTGTATGACCTGCTGGGCGTGCGCTACGATCCGGCCAAGCCGGGCGAGCTGAATGAGGACGCGCGCTGGCATGGCTTTGAGCGCATCGGCTCGGAGCTGTCGCTTTCGCCTTCGCATGTGGACCGCTACTACCGCGCGGCGGAGAACGTGCTGGACCGCGCCTTCGCCGCGGCTGCGGGCGAAACTCGCAAGGTGCGCAAGACGGCGAAGGAACTCCACTACGACAACGGCAGGAATGTGCAGGCCGGGCTGGACCGCTTTGGCATCAAGCGCCCGTTGCGCTGGCTGCTCTTCCCCGGCACGGTGCAGAACGCCTTGTCACCCAATTTCATGGGCAAGACGGGGCCTGAGCACAGCGGGCTGTACCGCGTGCGCCTTCAGGCCAGCGGCAGCCGTCCCCCAGGCGGGCAGCCCGCGCACCTGAGCATCGGCAAGCGCACGGGCGAGGAAACGGTGGAAGGCATGGTCGAGTTTGACATCACCGCGCCGGAGGACAGCCCGCAGGTGTATGAGGCCGAGCTGTTCCTTGAAATGCCCGCGACGCTGGAATTCTGCGTGGTGGCCACGGATGTGGTGGACCGCCGGCAAGGCGCGGCCTTCCGTGGCGCGCTGCAGAGCGGCGGCGGCTATGTCTTTACGCACAGCAGCGAGACCACGCTGCTGAATCCCAACGCGCCGCAGATGTTTGATGACAAAGGCAACGGCATCTTCTCGACGGTGCTCCTGGACTGGATCGAATTTGAAGGCCCGATCGTGACGAGCACTGAGAAATCGCGCCGCGAAGGCCTGGCGCCGCCTGATGACGCGACTCCCGAGGTGGCGGCGCAGTACTTGCAAAAGTTCGCCGAGCGAGCCTGGCGCCGGCCTGTGAAGAAGGAGGAGCTGGAGGAGTACCTGAAGTCCTACCAATCCGAGCGCGCTGCGGGTGAGAAGGTGGCCGAGGCCTATCGTGAGGCGCTGATGGGCGTGCTGACTTCAAGGCACTTCATCTACCTCGTCGAAGGCGATCCGGTCCCGCGTGAAAAAGTCACCGACTGGGAGCTGGCCTCGCGCCTGTCGTATTTCCTTTGGAGTTCGATGCCAGATGACGGCCTCTGTGCTGCCGCGAGGAGCGGCGCGCTGAGCGGCGGCAGACTGGGCCAGGAAGTGGACCGGATGCTGGCCGACAGCAAGAGCGGCCGGTTCATTGATGACTTCGTCCGGCAGTGGCTGCAACTGCACCGTGTGGGCATGTTCCCACCCGATAAAAAGCTGTATCCGACCTACGATGCCTGGCTCGAAATCAGCATGCGCTCCGAAGTCATCGAGTATGTTCGCGAATTGTTCACGAAGAACCTGCCCGTGGATGCCTTCATTGACTCTGACTGGACGATGGCCAACGCCCGGCTCTGCGATTTTTACCAGCTTCCCCAGCCGAAGGCGGACGGCTTCCAGCGCGTCT
The DNA here is from genome assembly GCA_903854655.1 of uncultured Verrucomicrobiota bacterium. GTDB lineage: Bacteria > Verrucomicrobiota > Verrucomicrobiia > Verrucomicrobiales > Verrucomicrobiaceae > CAINXC01. Next base: position 10,353 of record CAINXC010000239.1, read on the forward strand.
CGCTGAAGCCTGAGGATCACCGTGGCGGCCTGCTCACGATGGGCGCGGTGCTCGGCCTCACCTCGGATGGCACGCGTCACCGCCCCGTGCATCGCGGCGTCTGGCTTAGCGATGCCATCCTCGGCAAAACGCCGCCACCACCACCGGCGAACGTCCCCGCCATCGAGCCACCCACCGCCGCCACTCCGAAGGCGACGCTGCGCGAAAAGCTCGAAGCCCATCGCACCAACGCCAACTGCGCCGCCTGCCACGCGAAGATCGATCCCCTTGGCCTCGCGTGGGACAATTACGACGCCATCGGCCAGTGGCGCACCCACGAGAAGGTCCTCGCCGGCGTCGGCGCCGACCCGGTGATCAATCCTGCCGGCTTGATGCCCGATGGCCGCCCGTTCAAGGATGCCGTGGAGTTCAAGAAGCTGCTGGTGGCCGATCGCGAGAAGGTCGCGCGCGCCTTCATCGAGCATCTCTGCACCTACGCTCTGCGCCGCGTGCTCAGCTTTGACGACCAGGACGACCTCAAAGCCATTGAGGCAGAAGCGAAGAAGAGCGATTATCGTATCAAGGATATCGTTCGCTCCGTTGCTAACTCCGAACTGATGAGAAAGCGCTGACAAACCCGGCCATCTGCTGCATTCACAACACCAACCCGCCATATCATGAGCAACTTCCTGTCCCAATCCTGGCTCATTGACCGCCGCCATGCGCTCAAGGCTCTCGGCAGCTTCATCTCGCTTCCCATGCTGGAGTGCATGATACCGCTTCGAGCGTCTCCTGCGGCCGTTGAAACCCCGAAGCGCAGCGCTTTCATTTACCTGGCCAACGGCGTTCACTCGCTGAACTACCAGATCCTCAAAGATGGCAAGGACTACGAGTTCTCCCGCTCGCTGAAGCCGCTGGAGCAGCATCGCGATGCGATCACGCCCATCAGCGGCCTGCATCATCCGGGGGCGCTGGCGCATCATCACAACTGCATCTCGGTCTGGCTCACGGGCGGCAAGCTGGGCCCCTCCGATCACAACACCATCTCGGTGGACCAGAAGATGGCGGAGCTCACGGCGCCCCTCACACGCTACGCCTCGATGGAGGTGGCCATCACGCAGGACTCGCTGGCGTGGACGGCGGATGGCGTTCGTCTGCCGGCGATGCGCCGCTGCAGTGAAATCTTCGCCTCCCTCTTTGAAGAACCGAAGGGCGGCAAGGCGGCGCAGCGCCGCGCTTTGCGCCGCAAGGGCAGCGTGCTCGACGCCAACCTTGCCGAGGTGCGGCGGCTGGAGAAGACCATGGGCGCCGAGGACAAGGGCCGCATGGAGCAGTACCTCTCCTCCGTGCGTGAGGCGGAGATCCGCACGCGCCGCGCCGATGCCTGGCTCGACACGCCCCTGCCCAAGATTTCCGACCAGGACCGCCAGCGCACCAACCGCGACATCGCAGCCACCAAGGCGGGCGATTACTTCCGCACGGTCTATGATCTCATGGTGCTCGCTTTTCAAACGGATGTGACCCGCGTGGCCACCTTCAGCCTTGGCGGCGAGGGCGATGCCATTTCCATTCCTGAAATCGGCATCACCGAGTCGCGCCACCAGCTCAGCCACCACGGCGGCGATGCCGGCTACATTGAAAAGCTCACGAACTACGACACCTTCGCCATCGAGCAGTACAGCTATTTCCTCACGCGGCTCGCCGAGACCAAGGACCTTGGAGGCAAGCCTTTGCTGGACACCACGATGTCGCTCTTTGGCAGCGGCATGTGCTACGGCCACAGCCACGGCAATGCCAATCTCCCGCTGGTGCTGGCAGGCGGCTCGGGCCTGGGCCTCAAGCACGGCAGGCACCTCGATTTCAACAAGGCGGACCCTGCCTTCCAAGGCTACACCGTCGGCCCCGACGGCGCCCTCACCACCGCCCATTACCAGATCTGCAGCCGCCCTGTGAACAGCGATGCGCACATGAGCAATCTGCTGCTCCTCATGGCCCAGCGCATGGGTGTGGAAACCGACAAATTTGCCGACAGCAGCAAGGTGATCGCGATATGAAGTGCTTCGTTCTTCGTTCTTTGTTGGTGGTTCTTCGTTCGTGGTTTTTGGTTTCCGCGCGGGCGGCGCTACTTGCGTTTCTGTTCATCGGTGATGCAAGGGCTGCTAACCAAGAACGAGGAACAAAGAACCAAGAACCAGATGTTTTCCGCCCCGAGGCCGGCAAGTTTCCGCCTCTGGAAAAGGCCCTCGCCTATCGCGGTGAACTCGTGTTTGTGGATCATGCGAACCGTCGCGGCAGCCTCCGGGTGCAAGGTTCCGGCATGTTCTTCCGCAACGATCCGCATCCCTTCGCCCTGCTGCCTTATGCCGTGGTGAAGTACCACGGCGCGCCGGCGGACCTCATGGACATACCGCTTGGCACCGTGCTCTACGCCCGCGCCTTTCTGCCGCCCGATCCGAACACTTCCTCCGTGCCGGTGCTGCCTGTGGATAACAAGGCCATGGATGCCAACCACAACCGCGGCGCGGGCATCTTCCCTGCGGAGAATCATATGATCCTCCTTGAAGACGAGCCCAGCCACTGCCAGCGCGAGGGCTTGGTGTGGAAACTCAAGGAGGTGGAAGTCACGAACCGCGAAGGCATGCTCATCGCCACCTGCGAGCCCAAGCAAGGCAGCGGCGGCAAGGCGGCGGAGGAAAAGCTCACCTTCGATGCCGCCACCCGCGTCTGGCGCGGCCGCGAGTGCCTTGGCATTGACGATCTGATCACCCAGGGCGCATGGCCCAAGGACGGAAAGAAGGCACTTGGCGGCCAGCCGGTCCTCCTCGGCATCTGCTGGAAGCCCACGCCCGACGGCATTTTCACCCGGTTTCATGTCTCCGACATCTGGCTCGACGACGCCGCCACGCAAGCCGCCGCCAGTCACCAGGCGGAGGTGCACAAGGCCTTCATCCGCAGCCGCTGGATGGGCGCATGGGTCGACGGCGTGGAGTACGGCAAGTTTGGCCATGCCACCATCACCGCCACCCTGTTTGGCGGCATGGACCCATCGCTTTATGACGACTTTGCAAAGGGCACTCCCGCCATGATGAACGCGGTGGAGAACAACCTCAAGCACACCCACGGCGCCTACGGCCCCGGGCACATGGCATCGCGCGGCTCCATCCTTGATGCTGTCAAGACACCCGGCGAGGTGCCCTTCGGCAGCAGCGGCATCCAGATCCGGTTCGAGACCGACCTCATCATCGAAGGCATCCGGCCCGGCAAAGTCGTCCGTGTCCACTCCGGCAACTGGCCCCTGGTCAATGTGCCGCGCGAAGAGTATCTGAACAACGCCAGCATGGAAGAGCGCTTCCCCAGCCCCGTCATTTTCCCGAAATACTGAGGCCGCCCGTTCGGGACGAAGAGGTCGTGGGTTCGAGTCCTGCCAGCCCGACCACCTGTAAAATCAATGGCTCCAGCCTCTCGCGGGCAAATCAGAACACGTCCAAATGTGGGCAGGAGTGTTTGAGATTCCCCGAAATGGGCTCGCAACATCGCAAGGGGGCTCCCGCGCAACCCGCCGCCGCGCTCGCACCGGAGAGGACAGGGTATCCGCCTCACCTTCCTCCCTTTCGGTGGTGACTACCGGCTCACGGACGTGCATGGCAACATGGTGAAGGACATTTTGGAGTAGCTTTGCACGTCAGCAGCGCCCGCCAGGCACTACGTGTCCAGACCCAGCTTGCGCCGGCCTTCGTCGGTCAAACGGTTCGAGCTCCAGCCCGGCTCCCAGGTTTGCTCCACGACGACCTTCTTCACTCCTGGCACCTTCAACAAACGCGGTTCCACGGGCTTCGAGTTGCCGCCGGAGCCATGGGTGAAATAGCCGAGCCGAGGCCGCCCGCGATGCGGCATGGCCATCACCACATGCACGGTGTCGCCCGTGACGCGGATGTCATGCACCAAGCCCAGGTCCACCACGCTGATGTCGGCACTGTAGAGCTGCTCGTCCTTGCAGTCCTTCAGGGCATCCCACAGGGCCTGTTTTGGAATGGGGCTGTCTCCGGCTTCGCCAGGACGTGCGAGGCGTCCGGGCTGCTTCAGGGCCGCCATGCCCTTTGGAACATCACCAGCGGACACGGCAAGCGGATTCACCAGCCGATGCCGCAATTCCTCCAGTTGCGCCGGACTTTCGGCCTCCGTGTATGGCAGGGCCACATACGCGTTCTTCTGGTGCAGCACCGCTCCTTCAGGCACATCCTTCACCGGCAGCGGATACCGGCTCCATACATGCCCGTGCCAGCGATAGAACATTTGCGGTGCACCCGAGTGCTTCAATTCCGGCATGCCCTCGGCCCGGTGTTCCAGGTACAGGGCCACGAAGGAGTCTTTGCTGTCCTTGTTGGCAAAGCCGACCGCCCACAGGTTCTCCCGCTGCTGCGGGTCCACAGGGCCGGTGCGCAGCTTTCCATCCGCGCCCATCCACAGCATCTCCGTGAAGGACTGCCCGGAGAACACCCACTCGTCATCGCGCAGCGCGGGCGCTTCGAACGCCTTGATCACCTGCATCCGGCCGGACTTGTGGAACCACGGCAGGCCGGCATAGAAGCGGTACTCCACATCCACATGCAGACGGCTGGGTGAAAACACGGGGTGCACCGGCGAATGCGGGAACCCCCAGCGGCGCACGATCGTGCACAGAGGCCCGCGCACCACCTCGTAGTCCGGGCATGTGTCCCACAATGTCACCCGCAGCTTTTGAAAACGGCCCGCCGCCACATAGTCGTGAGCCCAGTCGATCCCCGGCGGCTCGCCATGGCCTTCGCCCCCCGCAAACAGTTCCAGTCCGTGCTCGCGCTTGATGGTGAGGCGTTCAAGCTGCCCCATCTGGTGCGACAGCGAGGCCTTGAAGAAGTCGTTCTCAATGTCCAGCGCGAAGCCTTCGCCATGGGTTTCCAGATCGGACGGATAGGCAGGGAGCTCGGCGTCCGGGTTGCCGTAGAAGATCAGGCAGGTCTGCCGCTCGTGCGCCGGAGCCTCGGCCATGAACAGCACCTTCGCGAACCGCTCCTTGCCCCGCCGCAGCTCGCCATGCGTCTGGCAGGGAACCTCGATGAGCCTGCCATCCCCCGTGATCCGGGCCACGCGAACCTCCCGGGCGAGCGACGCCGCCTGATCCGCCGGGCAGTTCATGAGCACTTCCACCGGCTCGGGTGGCCGCTCCAGCCCCACGGTGTCGTCCAGGTGCAGGGCTTTGCAGTACTTCCACCCTGCCGCCCAGGCGCGCCACGCGGGCGGCAGCGCCGCCACTTCTTCACACTGCGCAGCCGGCATCACCGGCACGCCTGGACTCTCCTCCTCCACTTGCGCCTGCATGGCGGTGCTGCGCAGCGAATGCGTCAAAGCCCGTGCCAGCCGGAAGTCTTTCTTCCGCCAGGCCGCTTGCAACAGGCGCATCTTCGTCTCAAAGCTGTCCGTTCTCTCCCAATACGTGGATTCACTCATAAATAAGTTTGATCAGTGCCTGGTCCATGACATCGCCCTCCACCTTGAGCAGGGCCCAGCAGGCGGCGGAAGCAACGTACAGGGCGCCAAAGCCCAGAAGCACGGCGTTCCAGCTTCCCGTGGCGCGCAGCAGCAGGGGCACGGCGAGCGGGAACAGAGCGGCCCCCAGGTTGCCGCTCATGTTCATCATGCTCATCACCGTCGGCACATGGTGGCCGCCCATGTTCATCGTGATCGCGCAGGAACAGGGATTGCCGACCGCCGCACAAAACGTCCCGGCGCTGATGACGATCACAATCAACGACACTTCGGTACAAAAGTAGGCTGAAAACGTCAGCAGCGCACAGGCTGACATGGCGGCGACGGAAAGCGTCTGGCGTGACAGACGCACGCTGCCTGTGCGCTTCAGCACCAGATCGGACAGGGCACCGCCGGCGAGGCTGCCAATGACATCGGCGAACAGAGGCAGCATCGTCAGCAGGCCCGAGCTAATGATCTTCACCCCGCGCGCCTCCTGCAGGTAGGTGGCGAACCAGGTGCTGCAGAAGATGTAGCCGGCGGCCCGGAAAAACTGCTGGGCGCAGATCCACCACATCGCCGGGCTGCTCAGAATCTGCGCCCAGGGCACGGGCGGATGAGCGCCTTCGGTCAGATCCTTGGTCGCCCCGGTTCCAGGTTCGATCAGCTCACGCTCAGCCGCGTTCACCGCGGCATGTTCCGCCGGCCGGTTGCGGAACCAGCCATGGAACCACACCGCCCAAAGGATGCCCGGCACCGCATAGAGGGCGAAGGCCCAGCGCCATCCGCAGCTCACCACCAGCCAGGCCGTCACCGGTGCTGCGATCACTCCCCCCACGGACATGAAACCAGCGAAGGCTCCGGACGCCGAGGCCTGCCCGGTGCGCGGAATCCAGCGCGCCATCACGCCCATGCAGACCGGCACCAGGCCCGCTTGTGAGACACCCATGAACACGCGCATCACGACCATGACGGCGAAACTCCCCGCCGCCAGCCCTGCCGAGGCAAGCGACCACAGCACGCCAAACAGCGGCAAGGCCCGCCGTGCGCCCATGCGCTGCCCCACCCACGCCCCCGGAATCTGGCACAGGGCATAGGGCCAGAAAAACATGCTCATCATCCAGCCCGACTGCTCCTTCGTCAGCCCCAGGTCCGCGCGTATCGTGCTCTCCGCCGCGCCAATCGCGTTGCGCGTGAGGTAGGCGAGCAGCGCCGCCGTACAAAGGCCTGCAAGGACGATGTGGCGGGTGCGGGTGGGTTGCATGGGTTGGAGGAGGATGCGCCTACCAGTCCGTCACCGCGCCGTCAGGGCTGAACTCGCGCAGCACGATTTCCTGCTGGAAGGGATGCTTCTTCACCTCGGCCTCGTTGATGGTGATGCCCAGCCCGGGCCGCGTGTTGGGGCGGACAATGCGCCCCTGCTTCTCCACGGTGAAGCCTTCTTCAACAACGTCCTGCCGCCAGGGCACATCGTTGTGAACGGTCTCGCAGATGATGTAGCTGGGCTGCGAGAAACCGAACTCGAGCGAGGCGGCGGTGCTCACCGGCCCCTGTGGATTGTGCGGTGCGAGGGCGATGCGATGCGCCTCGGCCAGGGCGGCGACACGGCGCGCTGCGGTCAGCCCGCCGCAGTGGGTGATGTCGAGCTGGCAGATCTCCACGGCCCGCTTGTCGAACATCTCTTTGAAGGCCTCCAGGTTGGTGACGCGCTCACCGCTGGCCACCGGCGTGGTCAGCGCGGCATTAATCTTTGCCAGCCCGTCCACGCACTCCGGCCAGCACGGTTCCTCGAAGAAGTAGAGGCCGTAAGAATCCAGCGCCTTGCCAAACTTCAGCCCCATGGCAGGCGAGGGGCGCGCATGGCAGTCCACCATGATGTCGATGTCCGGCCCCACCGCCTCGCGCATGGCGGCCACAGCGGCCTCGGCGGCGCGCAAGGGCTTCTGTCCTTCAATCGGCATCGTGCTTGGCACGGCCATGCTCTTGAACGCGGTGAAGCCATCCGCCACAGCCTGCAATGCCAGGTCGGCGAAGCGCTTCGCGTTGTCCGCCGGCGTCTGATAGAAGTCCTCCATCTTGCCTCCGCCCAGATGGCAGTAGGTGCGCACATAGTCGCGCACCGGGCCGCCAAAGACCTTCGACAGCGGCAGGTTCGCCACCTTGCCCACGATGTCCCAAAGAGCCAGGTCGATGCCTGCAATCGCCGTCGCCCGCACGATGCCGTGCCCATGCCAGAAGTGCTGGCGGTACATCATCTGCCACAGGTGCTCGGGCCGCGTGGGATCTTCGCCCACCAGCAGGTGCGCCATGTCTTCAATGGCGCCGACGATGCTGCGGGTGTGCCATTCCAGCGTCGCCTCGCCCCAGCCAATGAGACCGGGCTGATCGGTGACGACCTTGACGAACACCCAGTTTCGCATCCGGGCATGGCAGACGAGCGTTTCAATTTTCGTGATCTTCATGGTCAGGCAAGGCGTTGGGCGATGGATTCGATCAGTTGCTCCAGGCCGCCGGGGGCTGCGACCGCGATGCTCTCCTGGTAGATGCCGGTGCCGTAGAGCTCGCGCGGCGGCAGATACGAGGCCCCCCAGTCAGCCGCGATGGTGGCGACGATGATGGCCTTGTGGGGAAAGCGGCGGCGCAGTTCCGTTTGCAGAACGCTGTAGCTTTCGCCCTGCACGCCCACCCATGTGGCATCGCCCATGCGCCAGAGCACGACCTGCAGCGGATAGGCGTCGCCCGGCGGCAGTTGCTCCTGCCTGTGCAGCAGGCGCTTCTTGCGCTCCGCCATCGCCCGGCAATCTGCGGCATGTGACTCATCGCCCGCAGCACGTGCCGCCGCCTCGTCCGCAAGGAATTGATCAAGCTCCGCCTGAACCTGAGCCACCGTGGGCAGGCCCGGAAGATACGTCAGCCGTTCCTGCCAGCGCGCAAGCTGCCACGCCGACTGGTCTTCAAGCTGTTCCGCCGACAGCGGTTCGTGCGCCCAGGCACCGAGGGTCGCGCCCGACACCACCGGCCCCGTGTAATGAAAGCGCGTGCCCGCCTTGGGCAATGCGGTGAGCGCCGAAAGCGCTGCATAGCCCAGCTCCCGGCCGTTGCGATCCGCCACCTCGGTGTCACCCACAAAGCCCTCGCGAGGTCCCAGTTCACCGCTCGCGCCTTGCAGGAACAGGCAGGGCGCACCGGTGTTGCATTCCACCACCTCGCGCATGGCACCCACATAGTCAGGACTGATCAGGGTGTTGTCCCAGGCCAGCGTTGTGGGATGGCAGGCATAGTTCACGACGGTCGCCAGCAGCACCCCATCGTCCGCCGTTACCCGTGCAACCGTCACCGTGTCATCCGCAGGCCCGTCTGGATTGAAGCCGCAGACATACTGCTGCCGGTCACCATCCCAGAAGTCACGATGCGCGGCGAGACCGCAGCGGCCGCTTCCATACACGATGCTCGCAGGCACCAGCGAACGAAGGCATTCCTTCACCAGATCCGCCGCACGTTCGCCGATGGAATGCAGGCAGCCGGGAATCAAATCCCCGCCCGGCAAGGACACGCGGTCAAGCGCCAGCAAGCCCGCGCCGTGCGTGTGCGAGAACACCACGAGGATGGATTCGGCGGGCTGCCCGCTCGCCTGCGCCACCTTTGCCACCAGTTGCCGGTGCTCTGCAGCCCCCATCACGCAATGATCCAGCGCCAGCAGCACCTGCCGTTCACCGGAAGGGTGGAGCGGCTCAAACACGGCCACCGTTGCCCTCAGCGGGCGGTGCACACCCGTGGCCCGCTCATGCTTCGCCGCGCCCCACATGCGATGGTAAATCCCCTCCGGCGGCGTGATGTCCGCCCAGGCCAGCGCAAAACGGCAGCGGCTCTGCGGCGTGGTCACTTCTGTTCGGGAGGGCACAGGCATCAGTCATCAAAGCCTCCCGCGCCCCACAACTTTCACTCCGCCTCCTAATTCAGTCCAGCCCGGCCCCGGAGCGCCGGTGTGATGTTCAGCCGCCACGTTCGGATGGAAACGCCTGCGCCGGACCCTGCGGACTTGGCGACGGCCTGACCCGCCCCACGCAAACTGCAAGCTGGCCGCTGCTCGCTTCGTTCGGGGCTGATGCGTTTGCTTTGTCTTCCGGGTGTTCTCTGTCTGGTGTGGCTGTGGGTGTCGCCGGTGCAGGCGGCGGGGCGGCCCAATGTGCTGCTGATCCTGGCGGATGACATGGCCTGGGGGGACGTGCATTCGCATGGCAACGCCAAGATCGACACGCCGAACCTGGACCGGCTGGCGGGC